>JALYPM010000032.1 GCA_030856365.1 Pseudomonadota bacterium | reverse complement strand
GCTTGCGGCTCGATGCCAGCCCCGTCGTTCCACTTTGGAAGCTCAGGAATGAGCGCAGCGAAGTCGTCAGCCATAGTTCCAAGCTATTCCAAGGCGCAAATGTCCGCAATGGGTCGAAAGCGGACATCAGCGTCTAAGGTCCGCTAAGGGTAGAAAGCAGACGCTTACGTTGTAGCGTCAACTTCGATAGCATGCGCCACAGTGTTCAAGGCTTTCGTTGAACTATTTGGCGCTTTTTCGCGGTTGCTCCCGTCTCGGATAGGGAGCGGCAGCGCAAGCACCGCGTCCGAGCGCTGCTAAAACTGGCCATATTCGGGTTTGCGCTAGCCGTCGTGGCATTGGCACACTGAATGGCTGCATCGAGTCGGAAGCAGACATTGTTGATTGTGACGGTCGCTTGCGCCACCATTAGTCTATGAACGACCACGAGCGCGGCTTTCTCGCCTTCCTTGCTGAACCAAGCCGACGACGGATGCAGACCCCACTTGAGTTGGGTGAGAAGCGCAGGGCCGATGTTCGGTCATCGTTGCACCATGCTGTCCAGCTTGATCCACGCTATACGCAGCACCTCGCGGGCAGCGACGCGTTCTCCGCTCCTGTGGAAGCCATGCTGCGGCAGAGAGGTGCCCCTGCAACTTGCTACGTGGTAGCCGCTGGCAGCGACTTGGATGGACGAGAGATGCCTTTGAGGGAAGCACTCGAGGCAATCATCGGCATCGGTAACGGTGCGTTCGTGTCCTGCATCCCCGGCCGCCTAGGCTTTTACGAATACGAGAGCATGAAGTCGTCTTACCTCCTGCAACGCTAACGTCCGCAATGGGTCGAAAGCGGACGCTTCCTCTACCCCCAATCCTCCACCGCCCAGCCACGCTCGGCGGCTAGCTGCCTGAGCCGGCGGTGCGGGTTGACTGCCACCGCCTCGTCCGCCCACTCGAACGCCGGTCCGTCGGAGGCGTGGTCGGAATAGAAGCGGACATGGCCGTGCCGCCCCAGCAGCCCGGACTTGTCGACCCAGCCGGCGATCATCCGCATCTTGGCGTCGCCGTAGCAATTTTCCCCGTCGATGCGCGCCTCGACCATCTCGTCGAGGCCGATGATCGATCCGGTGGCGATGACGTCGTCGAAGCCTAGCCGCTCGGCAATCGCGGACGCGTAGAGGCGGTAGGACGCGGTGGCGAGCACCAGCCGCCGGCCCTGCGCCCGGTCGCGCGCAATCGCCTTGAGCGCTCCGGGCCGGACGTTCCGCGCCACCGTCACTTCGGCAAAGCTGTCGACCAGCGGCTTGAGGTCGCCTGGATGGATCGAGCGGCCGAGCAGCAGCGAATGGCTGAGCTCCTTCAGCCGCCCCCGCTCGATCAGCCTGGCGACATAGGCCGCCATCGCCAGCACCACTGCCGGCAGGAACAGCAGCCGCCACGGCGCCCGCCGAAGCGCACAGTGGATCAGAAACGGCGTATAGGTCGCCCGCCGGGTGACGGTGCGGTCCATGTCGTAGACGGCAAGGTCGCTCACTTGCGCTCCTTGAGGATGCGCTCGGCCAGCTTGAGGTCCGCCTTCTTGTCGACATCGATCGCGGCGATCGCATCCGCCAGTTCGACCGCGCGGACCGACAGGCCGATGCTTCGGCCCGCCGCCTGCAAAGTCGGGTGTAGCCCGCGAAGCCGGAGCGCCGCGCCCACAAACAGCGACGGACCCAGCGCCCATAGCAGCCGCCACGCCTTCTTGCGGTCCTGCTCGACTGATCGCCAGAGCATCAGCGCCTTCGCCACCTTGGGCGAGCGCAGAATGAACAAATTGGCCCCGCTATAGGCGCCGCCGCGGAAACGCAGCCAAGTGCGGCGGGCGTCCGGGAAGCGGTCGAGCATCACCCGCCGCTCTACCAGTCCAATGCTGATGTCGCCGCTCGATCGCCTGCAGAACTCGGCGATGATCTCCGCATCGAGCAGAGCATGGTCGGCGGTCGTCACCAGCAGCGGCCACTGAACCGAAGGATCGTTGCACAGCCCGAGCAAAGTCTCGGCGATATTGTCCGCCGATGGGCCCACGCGAAGCCGCGGATCGGCGGGCAGGACCGTGGCAATTCGCTCCGGATCCTGGGCGAGGACATGGACGTCACCGATATGCTCGCTGGCCAGCAGGGCTTCCACTGGACGCCGCACCATCGGCACGCCGCCGACCGGGATCAGCGCCTTGAGCTCACAGCCCATCTCGTCGGCGAAAGCATCCCGGCCGGGTCGGGAGCCAGCGAGCACGATGGCGGTCCAGCGCAACATCAGCCGAGCCAGGAGACGACCGGCTGCTTCCGGTCCGCGGTCGCGCTGGCCTGTGCAAGGCGGACGGCGTGGAAGATCAGTGAAACCAGGGTCCACAGCGCGATCAGTTCCAGCCCCACATCGGGGCGCCCGAGCAGCAGCGCAGCCACCAGCAGAACCATGTTGGGATTGCGGCGGGCGGTGATCAGCCGGAACTGGCTGTCGATGCGCTGCCAGACATGGATGTGCATGGCAAAACGGCGGATGAAGAGCCCCTCGATCCCGCGTTGCGCGACATAGCCGACGACGATCACCGCCAGCAGCATCTGCATATAGACCGGCTCCAGCGGCGTTCCGTACGGAACAAGACCGTGCGTCCAGGCCCACCACCAGAATGGCGGATGGACCAGATCGATGCCGTGGTCGAAGAAATTGCCCCACTTCGACGAGGTGCCGGTGCAGCGCGCAAGCTTCCCGTCGACCGTGTCGAGCACCATGAAGCCGAACCCTGCGGCCGTGCCCAGCCAATATTCGCCAATCCAGAACAGCCAGAAGGCGAGCAGGCACAGGATTGCGCCGACCGCGGTGATCATGTTCGGGCTGAGTCCGGCCTGTGCCGCCCAGCGGGTGAGGTGGAAGGCCGCCCCGCGCCACAGATACAATGTCAGTGCGTCGGTGACGCCCTTGTAGGCCGCATCATAGGCCGCTCGCTCGACCGGTTCCGGATTGGCGGGATCGATCTCCATCACGAACGGCCGTTCGCGCTTGCGCAGTTCCGAGTAGCTGACCCGGGCGTGCTCCGCCGCGATCTGCTCCAGGCCGCCGAGCGCTGCTGCATCACCGCTCTCCATCGCCCTGGCGGCGCTGTCGGCCTCGGCTCCATCGGCGACATGGGCCAGCACCGGCTGCCCGCCGAGAGTGAGCATGGTCCCCGGTCGATTGCCGACTTCCTTCAGCCAGGCCGGATCCCAGGCAAAGCGCAGGTCCGCGAGCAGCGCCGGCCGCGCCGGGTCGGCGGCATCGGCGCATTCGTAACCGGCATTCTCGGCGATGCGGCCCGCCCGTGTCCGAGCAACCGCCCCGAACAGGCGTGCCCGGCTGGTTCCGACCGGGATGAAAAGCGGGCGCGGCGGCTTGGTCATCTTGTGTCCCAATAGGGGGGAGGACTTCGGCAAGAAAGTGGCGGCGTGCTACCCGCTTGCTCCGGAAATGCTTTTCGAGCAGTGTCCCGCCTGAATGGATGCCACAGCCGAACAGGGCCCGCGTGAGGGGGACGCGGCCGTCTACAAGATCGTAGGCGCGCTGACGATTACCCGTGCGGGCTCCACCCAGCGCGAACTGGAGGCGGAGCCCGATCCGCTGGTGATCGACCTGTCGGGCGTCGAGAAGATCGACACCGTCGGCGCCTGGATGGTCTATCGCACCGTTCGCGACCGCGGCGCCAGGGTTGTCGGGGCCAGCCCCGCGGCCACCAGCCTGCTCGAGCAGGTGGCGGAGGCGGATCATCCCGCAAAGGTCCGCCCGGATGAGAAGGGCGGCTTCGTCCGACTGCTCCAGGAGCTTGGCGAATGGATCAGCGAGACCGGCAAGACTCTGAAGGGACTGCTTGGTTTCTTCGGCGCGGTGCTGATCGGGTTCGCGAACATCGCCCGCCGACCGAAGCGCTTCCGCGTCAACGCGGTCGTCCAGCGCTTCGACGTCGTCGGTGTCCGCGCGCTCGGGATCATCGGGCTGATGAGCTTCCTGATCGGCATCGTCATCGCCCAGCAGGGCTCGGTCCAGCTCGAGCAGTTCGGCGCCGAAATCTATACCATCAACCTGATCGGCCGGCTCACGGTGCGAGAGCTGGGGACGCTGATGACCGCGATCATGGTCGCCGGCCGTTCGGGTTCGGCCTTCGCGGCGCAGATCGGGACGATGAAGATTACCGAAGAGATTGACGCAATGCGCACCATCGGCGTGTCACCGATCGAGGCACTGGTGGTCCCGCGGATGATCGCTTCGGTGGTGATGATGCCGCTGCTCGCTTTCTGGGCAATGCTGACGGCGCTAATTGGCGGGGGTCTCTTCGTCTGGCTCGCGCTGGACATTCCGCCGCTGACCTACGTCCAGCGACTGCGGGAGGTGACTCCGCTCACCGATTTGTGGATCGGGCTGATCAAGGCGCCCGTGTTCGGCTTCATCATCGCATTGTCCGGCTGCTTCCAGGGAATGCTCGTGCAGGGCAATTCGGAGGAAGTCGGCACCCGCACCACAACTGCGGTGGTCCAGTCGATTTTCCTGGTGATCGTCCTCGACGCCGTGTTCGCGGTCTTCTTCAGCTCGATCGGATGGGGATGAGCGAGCCGGAGACCGTCATCACCGTCCGCGGCCTGCGCAACGCGTTCGGCGACCAGGTCATCCACGAAGGTCTCGACATCGAAGTCCGGCGCGGCGAAATCCTGGGCGTCGTCGGCGGGTCGGGCACCGGCAAATCGGTGCTGATGCGCTCGATCATCGGCCTTCAGAGTCCTGCCGAGGGTGAGGTCGAGGTTCTCGGCGAGAGCATGATCGACCGCGACGAGGATGAGGCGAAGAACATCCGCCGCCGGTGGGGCATCTTATTTCAGAACGGCGCTTTGTTCTCGACGCTGACGGTGGCCGAGAATGTGGAAGTGCCGATTCGCGAATATTTTCCGTTTCTGCAGCCGCCGCTGCTCGACGAGATCGCGTCCTACAAGATCGCGATGAGCGGCCTTCCCGCGGATGCCGGACCCAAATTCCCGGCCGAGCTGTCCGGCGGAATGCGCAAGCGCGCGGGCCTGGCCAGGGCGCTGGCCCTCGATCCGGAGCTTCTGTTTCTCGACGAACCGACCGCGGGATTGGATCCGATCGGAGCCGCCGCGTTCGACGAATTGATCCTTTCGCTGCAAAAACGTCTGGAGCTGACCGTCTTCCTGATTACCCACGATCTCGACACGCTCTATGCGATCTGCGACCGCGTTGCTGTGATCGCCGAGAAAAAAGTTATAGCCGTGGGCACCATTCCCGAATTATTGTCGACCAAGCATCCGTGGATCGAAGAATATTTTAACGGGCCGCGCGGTCGAGCGGCGTCAGTAAGCCAAGAAGGGCACGCCGGGGGCTAATGGAAACGCGGTCCAATCATGTGCTGGTGGGGGCGGTGGTGCTCGCGATGCTCGCGGCCGCCTTGCTCTTCACCGTCTGGCTTGCCGGCCTGTCGAACAAGCAGACGCGCTGTTACGACATCTATTTCGCCCAGGCGGTCGGAGGGCTCAACAAGGGCTCCACGGTCAGCTTCTCCGGCGTCCCGGTTGGACAGATTCAGCAGATTTCGCTGCTTCCCGATCGCCCCGAGTTCGTCTGGGTCCGCATCGAGGTCGATGATGAGACGCCGGTCCTTCAGGGCACTACGGCTGAGATCAAGGGCATCGGCTTCACCGGCGTCAGCGAGATTCAGCTGAGCGGCGCGGTCAAGGGCGGCCGTCCAATCACCCAGGTTGGTCCCCAGGGGTGCCCGGTCATCCCCTCGAAATCCGGCGGCCTTGGCGCTCTTCTTAACAGCGCTCCCGAACTGATGGAGCGTATCCAGCGCCTCACGGAGCGGCTCACAGAGCTGCTCAGCGACGAAAATCAAAACGCGATTGCCGATATCCTCGAGAACGTGCAGGCAACTACGGGCGTGCTCCGCGAGCGCGCGCCGGAAATGGCCGATGCTATCGGTGACGCCCGCATCGCCGCACGCAATGCCGGCATTGCAGCCCAGCGTGTCGCGGAGCTGTCCGACAGCACCAACAGGCTGGTCAATGAGGAAGGTCGGCCCGCTGCTCAGGATCTGCGCCGCGCGATCGCAGGCGTGGAGCGTGCCGCCACCAATCTCGACGGGATGATCTCGGACGCTCGTCCGGGCATCCAGAATCTTTCCAAGTCCACGCTTCCCGAAGTAAACCGCCTCGTCCGCGACCTGCGGGAACTTTCGACAAGCCTGAGGGGCTTCTCCGAACGGCTCGAGCAGGAAGGCATCGGCGGCACGCTCGGTCCCGAGAAGCTCCCCGACTACAAGCCAAGGAATCGTCAATGAAGCGCCTGTTGCGTCTCGCTGTACCGGCCGCTCTCGCGCTCTCGCTCGGCGCCTGCTCCATCAGCGGATTGCTCGGCGGCGGCAAGGTCCCTCCGACCCTGCTGACGCTGACTCCGGAAACTGCGGCGCCCGGTGAATTCTCGCGCGCCGCCAATGCCGGCGAGGCAGTGACCATCCAGACGCCAGTGATCGCCAAGGAGCTGCGCACCATCCGCGTGCCCGTGCAGGTCACCCCGACCGACGTCGCCTACATCGAGGACGTGCAGTGGGTGGATACGCCCGACCGGCTGTTCCAGGACCTGCTCGCCGAAACCCTTCGCCGCCGCACCAACCGGGTGGTGCTGGCCCCCGATCAGGCGACGCTCGACCCCGGGCTGATCGTGACCGGCCAGTTGCTGCGCTTCGGCTTCGACGAGGCGGAGCAGGCGGTGATCGTCCGCTACGACGGCGCCCTGTCGACCACCGGCGGGACCCGCGTCGAGACGCGCCGCTTCGAAGCGCGCGTGTCGGCGCGCGGCGACAGCACAATCGGCCCCTATCTCAACCGCGCCGCCAATCAGGTGGCGCTGGAAGTCGCGACCTGGATCGGTGGCAGCCGCTTATAAGCCGCCGTCCGCAGGCAGCGCCCCAGGATAAGCCCTTCGACTTCGCTCAGGACAAGCTCTTCGAAGTCTGCTCGAACACATCCTTCGACAGGCCGGGTGTCCCGACGACCCCTTCTAGCTCTGCGCGCATCAGCGCCGCGCGCTTGGGCTCGAACCGGCGCCAGCGGCCGAGCGCCGGAACCAGCCGCGCCGCGATCTGCGGGTTGAGCCGGTCCGCGGCACCGATCATGCCGGCGAGAAAGCGATAGCCGCGCCCGTCGGGCGAATGGAACACCCACTGATTGACCGACAGGCTGCCGACCAGCGCGCGAAGCCGGTTCGGGTTGGCGAGCGTGAAATCAGGGTGGCTCGCCAGCCGTTCGACTTCGTCAAGCGTCTGCGGGCGCTGCGAGGCGGCCTGCAGTCCGAACCATTTGTCGAGGACCAGCGGATCATCGCGAAAGCGGTCGTAGAAGGCGGCCAGCGCGGCTTCGCGCTCCTGTGCCTCCAGCGACACCAGGGCACCGAGCGCCCCCTGCCGGTCCGTCATATTGTAGGCGGCATCGAACTGCGCCTTAGCAAGGCGCGCGCCCTCTGCCGGATCGCCGGCTGCCAGCAGCCCAAGGCCGACCAGCCGAAGTTTGCGCAGCCCCTTGGCGCGCGGGGACAGGTCGTCGCCGGCAGCGACGACGCGCTGCAGCGGCAGTAGCTGGTCGCGAAGACTGGTGCCAAGAAGTGCCCGCAGCCGGTCGCGAGCGGAATGGATGGCGTCCGGGTCGACCATCTCCATACGATCGCCGATGATCGCCTCGCTCGGCAGCATCACGGCTTCGGCCTTCAGCGCCGGGTCGAGCGAGTTGGAATTGAGGGTGTCCGATACCGCGCGGACCACTGGATCGGGATCTGCAGCCGCGCCTTGCGCATCGGCAATGACGGTGCGCAGCATCAGTTCCTGCATCGCCTCGAACCGCGCGAACGGATCGGTGTCGCTCTGCGCGAGCATCTCCAGCTCTCCGGCCGCCCGCTCGACATCCACGATGACGGGCGCGGAGAAGTTGCGGTTGATCGACAACAACGGCCGCTCGCCGATTTCTTCGAACACGATCGACTGTTCGGGGTGATCGAGCAGGATCACCTGTTCGCTCGCCAGCTCCTCGCCGGTGTCGGCGCCGATCAGCGCGGTCTTGAGCGGGATGGGCATCGGCTGCTTGTCCGGCTGCCCGGGCGTCGGCGCGACCGACTGCGACAGGTGGAGAACGGCCCGGCGGGCCTCGGGGTCATGCTCCACCCGCGCCTTTACCCGTGGCGTTCCGGCCTGGGAGTACCAAATCTTGAACGGCGACAGATCAACGCCGTTTGCGTCTTCCAGCGCACGCACGAAATCGTCGCAGGTCGCCGCCTCTCCGTCGTGCCGTTCGAAATAGAGATCCGTCCCGGCGCGGAATTTGTCCGGCCCAAGAACCGTGTGAAGCATCCGGATCAGCTCCGCGCCCTTGTTGTAGATGGTCGCGGTGTAGAAATTGGAGATCTCGATATAATCGTCAGGACGGACGGCGTGCGCCAGCGGTCCCTGGTCCTCCGGAAACTGCACGGCGCGAAGCATCTTCACGTCATCGATCCGCTTGACCGCGGCGCTGCCCATGTCGGCGGAGAAGCCCTGGTCGCGAAACACGGTGAAGCCTTCCTTGAGGCTCAGCTGGAACCAGTCGCGGCAGGTGACGCGATTGCCCGACCAATTGTGGAAATATTCGTGCGCGACGACTGCGGCGATGGCGTCGAAGTCGGCGTCGGTCGCGGTTTCAGGGTCGGCGAGGATGTAGCGGGTGTTGAAGACGTTGAGGCCTTTATTCTCCATCGCGCCCATGTTGAAGTCGCTGACGGCGACGATGTTGAAAAGGTCGAGGTCATACTCGCGGCCGTAAACCTCCTCGTCCCACCTCATCGATTGCTGGAGGCTGCGCATCGCGTGACCAGTCTTCGGCAAATCGGCCTCGCGCACCCAGATATTGAGCTCAACCGTGCGGCCGGACATCGTGGTGAAGCTGTCGTCGTTCGGCTTGAGGTCGCCCGCGACCAAAGCGAAGAGATAGCTCGGCTTGGGAAACGGATCTTCCCACTCCGCCCAGTGGCGACCGCCTTCCAGCAGCCCGCTTCGGATCGGATTGCCGTTGGTCAGCAGCACCGGAAAGCTGCTTGCGTCCGCCTCCATCCGCACGCGAAAGCGGCTGAGCACATCCGGACGGTCCGGGAAAAAAGTGATGCGGCGGAAACCCTCGGCCTCGCACTGGGTGCAGAGCATGCCGCTGGACTCGTAGAGGCCCATCAGCCTGGTGTTGGCGGACGGGTTGATCTCGACCTCGGTCTCGACCGTTGCTTGATTGCCGTCGAGCGCGATGACCAGCGCCGGGCCGTCCATCGACCAGTCGGCATCGATGCCGTTCACCGCGACCTTCAGCGGCGTCAGCTCGTCGCCGTCGAGGCGCAGCGGCCGGTCGTGATCGCCGTTGCGAGTGACCTGCAGCCGCGCGCGTACCCGCGTCGCCTTGCCGTCGAGCATGAAGTCCAGCTCGACGGAGGGCACCCGCCAGTCAGGCGGGCGGTAATCCTCTCGCCGGATGGTGAGGTGGGTCGGTGAAGGAAGTTCCTCGGGAACGATGCGCGCGTCTACCATCGCCAGCACTTAGGCAGCGTCGGGCGCCGGCACAACCGAGCGGGAGCGGCTTAGCGCTCCCGCCATTCCACCGAGCGCCAGGATGGCTCCGGCAATCGTCACCGGCGTCCAGCGATAATCCTCGAGCCAGGTGGAAAAGCCCATCGCGATGATCGGCACCAGCACGCTCGAGTAAGCGGCCTTGCCGGGACCGATCTTGCGCACGACCGGAAGGTAGAGGCTGAATGCCAGGGCGGACGCGAACAGGGCGAGGTAGATGAGGCCGAGCCAATAGCCGGGCCGCGCCTCGACCACCGGAGGCCCGGCGAAGGTAATGGCCAGCAACCCGTCCATCAGCGCGCCAAGCGCCATCGCCCAGGTGAGGATGGCGAACAAAGGATAGCGCTTCACCTCGTCGCGCGCCTGGAACACGTTGGCCGCCGACGCGCCGAGCAGTCCGATCAGCGTCAGTCCGATGCCCAGGAATATCTGGTCCGAGCGCGCAGGGTTCTCGCGCAGTTCGTGGGCGAACAGCAGCGCAATGCCCGCGACCGCGAACAGCGAGCTGACGGCGAAGCGAGCATTCGGCCGCTGCCCGAGGAAGGCCCAGGCGAGCAGGCTGTTGGGCACCAGCAGAAGCGCGAACACCGTCGCCACCAGTCCCGAGGTGATGTGATGCTCGGCGAAATAGACGGCGGTGAAATTGACCACGAACTGCAGGCAACCCAGGATCGCCGCTACGACGAACCCGCCGAGCGGCAGGCGCAGGCTTTGGCCCTTCCACCAGGTTACCGCCGCCATCGCCGCCGCTGCCATCAGGAAGCGGTAGGTGACCGACCATTGCGCGGGAACGGTGCCGAGCTGGTCACGGATGATGATCCAGGTCGAGCCCCAGATGATTGTGAAGATGAAGAACGGGATGACGACCGAAAGATCGGCCCGGCGTGCCGTCACGACTTGGCGCTCACAACGCGGCGATCGCCGCCGCCAGCCGCTCGACCGCGGCCATGTCCTGATCCCAGCTGGTCACCAGCCGAATCTCGCCCGCGCCCCAGTCGTAAAAATCGAAACCCTGCTCCCGCAGCGACGCCGCTTCCTGCGCCGAAACCTGCAGGAACACTTCATTGGCCTCGACCGGATAGATCAGCCGCAGACCCGCCGCTTCCGCCAGCTTCGAAGCAGCGGCATTGGCGGCGCGCGCATTGTCGACCCAGATGTCGCCCTCGAGCATCGCCAGCATCTGCGCCGCAAGCATCCGGCCCTTCGACAGCAGGTGGCCGGCGCGCTTGCGCAGCACCAGCGCCTCGTCGGCGAGATCGGTGCGGAAGAAAATTAGTGCCTCGGCATTGAGACCGCCATTTTTGACGAAGCCGAACGACAGCACGTCCACCCCAGCGCGCCAAGTGAGGTCCGCGGGACTCGCGCCGGTCGAGACGACGGCATTGGCGAACCGCGCTCCGTCCATGTGGAAGCCGAGCCCGCGCTGCGTCGCCAGCTCGCCGAGCGCGGCGACCTCGTCCGGCGTGTAGGCGAGGCCATATTCGGTAGCGTTGGTGATCGACAGCGCCTGCGGCTGCGCCTGATGGACGTCCTTGCGCACCCGGTCGCAGGCGGCGGCAACTGCCTCGGGCGCAACCTTCGCTCCGGGCCCATCGACCAGCATCAGCTTGGCGCCGCCGGTGAAGAAGCCCGGCGCCCCCGCCTCGTCATTCTCGATATGTGCCTCGCGGTGGCAGACGATCGCGCCATAGGGGCGACAGAGGGTCGCAAGCGCAATGCAATTGGCCGCCGTCCCCGTCGTCACCCACAGCGCCCGCACGTCCGTCCCGAACAGGTCGGAGAAGGCGCCGTCGAGCGCCATGCTCCAGTCGTCGCCGTCGTAGGCGGTGCCGATCCGGTTGGAACGGCTGATTGCGTCGATCACCGCCGGGTGCGCGGCTGCCGCATTGTCGGAGAAAAAGCGCATTGCGGCCGGTCCCAAGCCCATTGCCGCTCGCGTGGCAAGCCAAAGGTGATAGATTCACGGACTGGAAGATTCGTGGAGGAATCATTGGCCGCCGACGGACGATCATTCGACGCCGCCCAAATCATGGGCGCTCTCTATGGCGACGGCATCACCGGCCTGAAGGGCGCCTTCTCGCCGGAATGGGCAGACAGGATCCGCGAGGACATCATGATCCTGTTCGATGAGGCGATGGCGGTGGAGGGCGGCGCACTGCCGCGCGGGCCGCAGCGCTGGTATGTCGAGGTGCAGCCGGAGCGCATCCAAGGCTTCGTCGACATCGCCACCCACCCCTGGTTTGTCGCGGTTTGCGAGGCGGTGCTCGGCCCCGACTACAGGATCGTCGAGATCGGCTTCGACATTCCCTTCCCCGGCGCCGCCGACCAGCCATGGCACCGCGATTTCCCGGCGCCCGAGGCCACGCTCGAGGGGCGGCGGCTGAACAGCCTCGCCTTCAACCTCACCACCGTCGACACGCGGCAGGAGCATGGCCCGTTCGAGGTTGCTCCCGGCACCCAGTGGGACGACATCGCGCCGTGCAAGAGCGACATGTTCCCGCCCCGGGAGCTGTGGGACCGCTACGTCGCCCGCGCCGTTCAGAAGCTGCCCCAACGCGGTGATATTGCCGCCCGCTCGGCGCTGACCATCCACCGCGGCACCGCCAACCGATCGAACGAGGCGCGGCCGGTACTGGTCGTGGGAGTCGACGCTCCCGACGCCACCAACGCGCATCACCACGACCTGCAAGTCACCCGCCCCTATCTCGACAGCCTTCCGCCAAGGGTGCGCGACCATCTCACCTGCCGGGTCGCCGACGAACTGGAGCCGGTGATCCAGCATCATGTGATCGAGGGGCTGTTGCAGCCCGACTATTGATCGGCCTTCTTCGACGGCATCTCCTTGTGCTCGAGATCGCGCAGTTGCGCTTTCCGCCTCCTGAGATTTTCCCGCAGCGCGGCGGCGAGCCTCGCGGCTTTTTCTGACTTTTCCGTCACAGGCTTTCGCTTGACAGCCGAACGGCCTCACGGCCATAGGCCCCGCGACCTCCCGAACAGTGCTGCCGTAGCTCAGTGGTAGAGCGCATCCTTGGTAAGGCTGAGGTCGTGAGTTCAATCCTCACCGGCAGCACCATTTCCACGCACAAGACTCCCGGGGGCAGTCCGAGCATGGAAATCCAGCGCAGCCAGTCCGGGGGACTGGCGAGCAGGAGAATCCTCTCCCAAAGCGATCGGCTCACAAGCGCACTGCAGCCACGCCTTGCCGTCCGCGTCGAGCTGCGGGCCGCTCTTCGCCAGCACGTGGGCGTGGTAGCAATTGAGCCAGGCAAGCTCCTCGTGGGAGAGCATCCGCGCATCGATCAGCCGGCGGTCGATCGGCGCGAAAGTCAGCGTCTCGAAGCCGAGCATCGGCTTTTCCGCACCCTCGACCTCGCGCTCGACGACCAGCACCAGATTCTCGATGCGGATGCCGTACTCGCCGCTCTTGTAATAGCCGGGCTCGTTGGAGAGGATCATGCCGACCTGGAGCGGCTCGTCGCCGCCGGACTGGGAGCTTCCGACCGGAGCGATCCGCTGCGGTCCTTCGTGGACCGAGAGGAAGCTGCCGACCCCGTGGCCGGTGCCGTGGGCATAGTCCAGGCCCGCTTCCCACAGCGGCCGCCGCGCGAAGCTGTCGAGCTGGCTTCCGCGCGTGCCCTTGGGGAAAAGCGCGGTTGCCACCGCGATGTGGCCTTGGAGCACGCGGGTGAAGCGGTCGCGCATCTCTTGCGTCGGCGCACCGATGGCGACGGTACGGGTGATGTCGGTGGTGCCGTCGACATATTGGCCGCCGGAATCGACCAGATAGAGCGAGCCCGCCTCAAGCTTGCGGTTGGTCTTCTCGCTCGAGCGGTAGTGGACGATGGCGCCGTTGGGGCCCGCGCCGGAGATGGTGTCGAACGAAAGATCGCGAAACTCGCCCGCCTCGCGCCGCAGCGCCTCCAGCCGATCCGACGCGGTCAGCTCGTCGAGCTCGCCCGTCGGAGCCTCATCCTCGACCCACTTGATGAAGCGCGCAATCGTTGCTCCGTCGCGCTCCTGCGCCGCTTTCTGTCCGGCGATCTCGACAGGATTCTTGATCGCCTTGGCGAGGATGGTTGGATCGCGAACGGCGACGATCTTGGCGCCAGCCTCGGTCAACGCCTCGAAGATCGCCGCGACGGCGCGCTCCGGATCGACCGCGACGATCTTGCCGCCAAGCTCCCGCAGCGACGCCGGGAAAGCCGACTTGTCGTGCAGCCGAACGCCGTTGCCGAGATGCTGGCGGACCTCCGCGTCGACCTTTTCGCCATCGACAAACAGGTCGGCGGTGCCGTCCGCATGAACCAGCGCGAAGGCCAATGCGACCGGAGTCCGCGCAACGTCCGCACCGCGCACGTTGAACGCCCAGGCGATCGAATCCAGCGCCGACAGCACCGCCGCGTCGGCGCCCTGCTTGCCCAGCCAGTCGGCGATGTCGGTGCGCTTCTCGGCCGACGACTTGCCGGCATATTTGTCCGGCTGAACGACCAGGCGGGCCTTCGACTCCTCCGGACGGTCGGTCCACACCGCGTCGATCGGGTTGCGCTCGACCGCGACCAGCTCGGACCCGCGGTTCTCCAGCGCTTCGCCCGCGCGCTTGACCCAGTCGCGGCTGTGGAGCCAGGGGTCGTAGCCGATCCGGCCGCCGTTGGGCGCATGCTCCTTCAGCCAGTCGGCGATGCTGGTTTCCGGCACCGACTGGTAGCTCCAGTGCGCGGCATCGACCTGGCTGCGCACCTGCAGCGTGTAGCGCCCGTCGATGAAGATCGCCGCCTCCCGCGGAAGCACCACGGCGCTTCCCGCCGATCCCTCGAACCCGGTCAGCCACGCCAGCCGCTGGGCATATCTTCCGACATATTCGCTCATATGCTCGTCGGTGAGCGGCACGACGAAGCCGTCGAGGCGGTCGGCCTTGAGCTGTTCGCGAAGCGCGCTGAGGCGGTCGGCATAACTGGACATCGGCTAGCTCCCTTGCCTGTCAGCTAGTCGAACAAGGGCCATTCTTAAAGTGCCCGCCGTGCGCGGAAGTTGGCTAAATTGGGCCCTCAACGCGCGCGCACGCGAGGGACGGCCCTCGAAACGCAGCAATCTCGTGCGCACGCTCGCACGTATGCGCGCGAGGTATGTAGGCGCAGTCGAGTGGATGAGGGGCAGTCTGGGCCGCGGCATGGAAGCTTATGCGCTAGCAGGCGTTGTGTAGGACAGCATCTTCTGCGGGGCGGGACCCAATGTCCGCTTTCGACCCAAAGCGGACATTCGGCAATGGATGTGCAGAGGCTCCCCCGCTGTGCTAATTGCGGGCATCGAGCACTGAGGGAGGTAGGCGATGGCCGTTTCACGCAGGGCTGCTTTGGTCGGAATATCTTCGACCCTCGTGCTTCTGAACACAAGAGCAGGGGCGCAACTGAAACCGACATCCACAGTGGACATTGGCCCGTTCTATCCTGTTCGCCGCCCGCGCGACGAAGACAGCGATCTTACCCTCATTAAAGGCCGTAACAGGGCACAAGGTCAGGTGATTGAAGTGACGGGACAAGTTTTGGATCGCAGCGGCAGGGCCGTTCCCGCGGCGCGGGTTGAGTTATGGCAGGCAAATGCGCTCGGCCGATACGATCACCCCGGCGACGAGAACCCTGCGGCCTTGGACCCCAACTTCCAAGGCTTCGGAAAGCTGAAAACCGATCGGTTAGGCCGGTTCCGCTTCTTATCCATCAAGCCCGGGGCGTACCCCGATGGCGAAGGGTCACCACGTCCCCCGCACATCCACGTTGACGCGGCTGGGGAAGCCACTCGTATCGTTACGCAGATGCTCTTTCCTAACGAACCGTTGAACGCTTTGGACGACGTGCTTAAGGGCTACGATCTCTCGCGCCTTACTGCGGCCGCCGCGGGCAAATCGACAGACGGTGCTCAGCGGTTTGTCTGGGACATCGTTCTTTACAACGGCTGAGTAGCACCCGAAACCCACTCATGACGGAAGGTCCGCTTTCCACCCATTGCGGACATTCGCCATGCGCTGCATCCGCGGGCGACAAAAGCTGTTCAACCCTGGACAGCGACCGTTCCGACGCCATTCAGCTGAAAAGCGCGATCGAGGGACATGAGGATGATTGGGACATTGCAGGTTTTGCTCTTCGGGGCAGCATTGGCAAGCTTGGCTGCACCGGCGACGGCGCAGCAATTGCTCGAGCCGATCGCGCTGCCGCCCGCTGTCGAGCAAGGCGTCGACATGGTGTACGTGGACCGCGAGATTGCCGGCGACATCCGCTGGCGCAATACCAAGCTGGATAACGTAACGTTCGCCAGGTACGCGGGCGCTCCGCTAGACCTCCTCCAGGCAATCAACCCCCTCTATACCGACCTGCGCCGTGGGCTCGTTGCCTACCAAAAGCACTGGAGCAGCCTGCCGCAGTTCAGGATCGACTCGGGGCCAACACTAACGAAGGGCGATGACGGCGAACGGGTAACCCTGCTGCGTGAGCGGCTCGGACTTCCTCCGGGCAGCCGCTTCGATGAGGCGCTTCACGCACGCGTGACTGCCTACCAGCAAGTGCACGGTCTCAAAGCAGACGGGCTCGTTGGCGATGACATGATCACCTCGCTCAATCGCGGAGCGCTGCACTACGCACAGGTGCTGATGATCAACATGGAGCGCGCGCGTCGGCTTCCGGCTCCAGGCGAACTGAAGCGCCATATCATCGTCGATGCCGGCTCCGCGCGGATCCTCATGTACGAGGATGGGACGCTGGTGGACTCGATGCGCGCGGTCGTCGGTTCGGCGAAGACGCAGACGCCGATGATGGCCGCACTGATCCGCTACGCGAACGTCAACCCGTACTGGAACCTGCCGCCTGAGTTCAACGTGAAGATGGTCGCGCCTCGCGTGCTCGAGCAGGGTGTCGGTTATTTGAGCGAGCGGAAATATGAGGTGTTCGCAGACTACACCGAGGGAGCGCCGATGCTCGACCCCGCGTTGGTGGATTGGCAGGCTGTGAGGGACGGCAAGCTGTTGCTGCGCATCCGCCGCGGACCAGGCCCCGGCAACTCGATGGGCGACATAAAGTTCATGATGCCCAACGACCTCGGCATCTATCTTCACGACACCCACGAGAAAAACGTGTTCCGGAGCGATGATCGCTGGATCAGCAACGGTTGCGTGCGGGTGGAAGACGCGCAGCGCCTGGCGACCTGGCTGTTCGGTGCCATGCCTGCGGTGGATGACCCCAGTGTCGAAACGCGGGTCCAGCTAACGGAGCCGGTCC
>JALYPM010000026.1 GCA_030856365.1 Pseudomonadota bacterium | reverse complement strand
TTCCCGAAGGCTTCAATGGCCGAATCCGGTCGACCTGATCCGATTGCCGCCTTTGCAGTCGAGCCTACTGCTGTAGAGAGAGGGAATGGCGACAGGTAGGACGGACGTGAAGACCGGCGATGCAGCTTCGGTCCATTGCCCTAGCCTGCCGGAAGTTCATGCCTCCGTCCCGGTTCCCACGGGCGCTGGTTTTTGGCGCAAGCTCGGCGCCTTCGCCGGGCCAGGTTATCTGGTCGCCGTCGGCTACATGGATCCCGGCAATTGGGCGACCGACCTCGCCGGCGGATCGGCGTTCGGCTACACCCTGCTATCGGTCATCCTGCTGTCGAACCTGATGGCGATCGTGCTGCAGGCGCTGTCCGCCAAGCTCGGCATCGTCACCGGCCTCGACCTCGCGCAGGCATGCCGCGCCCACTACAGCCCGCCGGTCCGTTGGATGCTTTGGGTCCTGTGCGAGCTAGCGATCATCGCCTGCGATCTTGCCGAAGTGATCGGGACCGCGATCGCGCTTCAGCTGCTGTTCGGCATTCCGCTAGTGTGGGGCGTCTGCCTGACCGCGCTCGACGTCCTGCTGATCCTGCTGCTGCAGAAACATGGTTTCCGCAAGCTCGAGGCCTTCATTGTCGCCTTGTTGATCATCATCGCAGGCTGCTTCGCCGTCGAACTCGCCCTGGCGCAGCCAAGCATCGCAGCGATCGCGTCAGGGCTCGTACCGAAAACGGAAGTGGTGACCAATCCGGCGATGCTGTACATCGCAATCGGTATTCTCGGCGCGACGGTGATGCCGCACAATCTTTATCTTCACAGCTCGATCGTGCAGACCCGACGCATCGAGCCGACCGACGAAGGCAAGCGCGAGGCGGTCCGCTTCGCGACCATCGACAGCACCATCGCGCTGATGCTGGCGCTGTTCATCAACGCATCGATCCTGATCCTGGCGGCGGCGACGTTCCACGAGGCCGGTCGAACCGACGTTGCTGAAATCCAGGACGCCTATCAGCTGCTGACGCCGATGCTGGGTGTTGGAGCGGCAAGCACCTTGTTCGCGGTGGCGTTGCTCGCGTCTGGCCAGAACTCGACCATTACCGCGACTTTGGCCGGGCAGATCGTGATGGAAGGCTTCCTCAACCTGCGCTTGCCCATGTGGCTGCGCCGGCTTTCGACCCGGCTGCTGGCGATCGTGCCGGCGGTTATCGTCGCGGCTTATTATGGTGAGAGCGGGACGGCGAAGCTGCTAATACTCAGCCAGGTCGTGCTCAGCCTTCAATTGCCGTTCGCTGTCGTTCCGCTGGTGCAGTTCACGAGCGACCGGACCAGGATGGGGCGGTTCGTCAATCCGCGCTGGCTGAAGTTCCTGGCGTGGGCGATCTCCGCCGTGATCATCGCCCTCAATCTGAAACTGCTGACGAACTTCGTCTTCGCCTAAGCGTCGATCAGCAGGCGGTGGCGGGCGCGGGCCGGGATCGAGAAGGAATGGTTCGCGTCCGCCGGCGCCGCGGGACCGTCCAGTCGCTGCCAGCCGTCGCGGGCGAGGCGTTCCAGCGGCTTGAAGCCGGTCTTGTAAGCCATCTGCTGTGAGCCATCGACCCAATAGCCGAGGTAGACATACGGCAGGCCGGCGCGAGCGGCGCGGATGATGTGATCGAGGATGATGAAGGTGCCGAGGCTTTTGCGCGCTTCGGAGCCCACATCATAGAAGCTGTAGATCATCGACAGGCCGTCGGCCTGCTGGTCCGACAGACAGGCGCCGAGCAACCTGCCGGGGCGTCCGTTCTTCGACGGCTCGCGATATTCGATGACGTAAGTGCGGACTGGCGTCTGCTCGACCATGTCGGCAAAGTCGCTCTCGTCCATTTCCGTCATTCCGCCGCGGGGATGGCGCTCCGCGAGGTAGCGGCGGAGTAGCTGATACTGCTCGTCGGTGGTCCACGGCTTGCAGGCGGTGACCTCGAGGTCGGAATGGCGGCGGATCAGCTTGCGCTGGGTTGCCGTCGGTCGAAACTCGGCGGCGACCACGCGCACCGGCACGCAGGCGGAACAGTCGATGCAGCTCGGGCGATAGGCGACGGACTGGCTACGGCGGAAGCCGATCCGGCCCAGCGCTTCATTGAGGTCGCCCGAATTGCGGCCCGTCAGCTCGGTGAAAACTTTCCGCTCCACCTTGCCGGGGAGATAGGGGCACGGCGAAGGGTTGGTGACGAAGAATTTGGGAAAACGAAATGGTGCGCTCACCCGGACCAACCTCACTAAATGGTTACGAACCTCTTTATGCGGCTGGTAAACGCGGTTGGAAAGGGTCCGCTCCCGAGAAAGATGGTTAACGGAGGTTACTGTCCCGAGGCGGGACGGAGAAGTGCACGTTGAGCGGGGAAAGTCGCAGAAGCGTCTAGTCGAGAAGCGAGCGTTCGACGTGGAAACCGGCCGCCTCAAGCCGCCGGACGACATCGTCGATTGCCATCGAATCGCGGGCTTCGCACTCGACCTCGATGACCGTGTCCTTGGCCGGCAGTCGGGTGAAGATGCGGCTGTGGTTGATCTCGATGATGTTGACGCCGGCGTCGTGAAATTGGGCCGTGATCAAGGCGAGCGCGCCCGGCTGATCCTGGGCAGCGACCCTTAGCCGGGCGATGCGGCCGGTGCGAACCAGGTCGCGAACAAGAACATTGGCGAGCAGGTGCGGGTCGATGTTGCCGCCGCACAGGACCGTGCCGATCTTCCTGCCAGCGAAGCGCGCAGGGTCGGCGAGCAGTGCCGCAAGGCCGGCCGCACCGGCGCCCTCGACGACACTCTTTTCGATCTGCACCAGCATCGACACCGCGCGCTCGATCTCGCGCTCGGGAACCAAAGTCACCTCGACGCCGAGGTCCTTGAGGATTCGCGAGGTCAGCTCACCGGGCTGCTTGACCGCAATGCCTTCCGCCAGCGTGTCGCCGCCGAGCGCCATTGTGCAGCCCTCGATCGCGCACTTCATCGACGGATAAAGCTCCGCCTCCACGCCCAGAAGTTCGATGCCGGGCTTGAGCGCGCGGGCGGCAATGCCGATGCCCGACAGCAGCCCGCCGCCGCCGACCGAGATGCACAGCAGGTCAAGATCGGGCGCGTCCTCCAGCATCTCGAGCGCGAGCGTTCCCTGCCCGGCGATGACATCCGGATCGTCGAAGGGGTGAACGAAGACGAGGCTTTCCGCCAGCTCCATCTCGAGCGCGCGGGCGTAGGCATCGTCGAACATCGCACCGTGGAGCAGGACGCGCGCGCCATGTTCCCGCGTCTGCGTGACTTTGATGGTCGGAGTCGCCTCCGGCATGACGATGGTGACGGGAATGCCGAGCCGCCGCCCATGATAGGCGACCGCCTGGGCATGGTTGCCGGCGGACGCAGCGATGACTCCGCGCCTGCGCTCGTCCTCAGTCAGCTGGAGCAATTTGTTCAATGCGCCGCGCTCCTTGTAGGCGGCGGTGAACTGCAGATTCTCGAACTTCAGCCAGACGTCGGCGCCGATGATCTCCGACAAGGTGCGGCTTTTTAGCATCGGGGTCCGGATGACGGACCCGCGGATGCGCTCGGCGGCGGCGCGGATATCGTCGATCGTCGGAGGCTGCATCATATGCGGGGAGCGGCCTAGCTCTTCCCCGCGCGCCAGACAATGCTATGCCGCCTGGCCATGATCCGGACCACCATCGCGCTGATCGCAGCGCTCGCCGCCTCCCCCGCCATCGCCGACACTTTGATCGACAATGCCAACGGCATTCAGGTCGGTGCAGACGGCAAGCTTCAGAGCTTCAACGGCCTGTTGATCGACGACGACGGCAAGCTCGTCCGAGTGCTTGGGCCGGCGGACGCGCGACCCATTGCAAAGGTGCGGGTCGATGCAGGCGGACGAACCCTGCTCCCGGGGCTGATCGACGCTCACGGTCATGTCATGGGGCTCGGCATTGCCGCGATTCAGCTCGACCTTGTCGGCACCACGTCGCTTCAGGAGCTACAAAGCCGACTGGGCCGCTATGCCGCCGACAATCCCAACGCGCAGTGGGTCGTCGGCCGCGGCTGGAATCAGGAGAATTGGCCGGACAAACGCTTCCCGACCGCGGCCGACCTGGACGCGGTCGCTCCGAACCGGCCGGTGGCACTCGAACGGGTCGACGGCCATGCGACAGTGGTGAACAGCGCGGCTCTTCGCGCGGCCGGCATCACCCGCGACACCCGCGATCCAACCGGCGGCAAGATCGAGCGCGACGCCCAGGGCAACCCGACGGGCCTGCTGATCGATGCCGCATCGGCGCTGGTAACGGCGAAGATCCCGGCAACCTCGCCCGCGGAGCGAGATCGCGCCCTCGCCGAAGCGCAGCGCATCCTGCTGGCGAACGGGCTGACCGGCGTCGCCGACATGGGCACGTCGCGCGAGGATTGGGCGGCGATGCAGCGGATGGGCCGTGCCGGCCGGCTGCAGGTGCGGATCATGTCCTATGCCGCCGGTGTGGGGGAAATGCCCGCCGGACCGTCGGAATGGCTCTACGGCGACCGGCTCCGGATGGGCGGGGTGAAGCTCTACGCCGACGGCGCGCTCGGCTCGCGCGGCGCCTATTTGAAGCAGCCCTATGCCGATGCGCCGGACACGCGCGGCCTGCGCTTCCTGACCGATGCCGAGCTTCGCCAGCAGATTGGACAGGCGTCGTCGCGCGGCCTCCAACTTGCCGTTCACGCCATTGGCGATGCCGGCAACGACCAGGTAATTTCCGCCTATGAGCAGCTCGGCGCACGCACCGGCGACCGCCGCTGGCGGATCGAGCATGTGCAGATTCTCGACCCCACCGACCTGCCCCGCATGGCGCGATCGAATATTATCGCGTCGATGCAGCCGACCCACCAGACCAGCGACCGTCTGATGGCCGAAGCGCGGCTGGGGCCGAATCGGCTGCGCGGCGCCTATGCGTGGCAATCGCTGGCGCAATCCGGGGCGCGGCTGGCGTTTGGGTCCGACTTTCCGGTCGAATCGCCGAACCCGTTCCCCGGCCTGATGGCGGCGGTGAGCCGTGAAGATTTGCAGGGGCAGCCGCCGGGAGGCTGGCTGCCGCACGAACGTGTGAGTTTCCCGCAGGCGCTCGCCGGCTTCACCCGCGATGCCGCTTATGCGGGTTTCGCCGAGCAGAAGTTCGGGAGCCTCGAGCCGGGCAAGTGGGCGGACTTCATCATCGTCGACCGCGATGTTTCGGCGGTCGATCCGCAGAGCCTCGGCCGCACCCAGGTGATCGAGACCTGGGTCGCCGGTCGCAAAGCGTGGGAGCAGGCGGCTAGCGTGCCTGGCGAGCGCGGGTAATCAGCATTCCGGGCGTGAGGATCTGCGGGAGTTCTTCCGCCTCCTTTCCCGGCTGGTACCAGAGGTAGAGCGGGACTCCCGCACGACCGCGGCTTTCGAGGAAGCGGGTGATCGCCGGGTCGCCGTTGGTCCAGTCGCCCGCAAGCACCTTCACGTCATTCTCGCGGAAGACGCGGCGAACCTCGTTGCGCTCGATGGCGGCTGCTTCGTTGACCTTGCAGGTCAGGCACCAGTCGGCGGTGAAATAAACGAATACCGGCTTCCCGTCGCGCAGGTGAGCGGCGACGCGGGTGTGGCTCCAGCTGTCCGCGCCTAGCGGCGCGCGCGCCACGGCTGCGCTCTGCGGGGGCAGCAGCACGACTGCCGCAGCGAATATTGCCGCGACCGAGGCAAGCCCGATCAGGGCGGCTGAAGCCCCCTTGCGCTGCCGCCATCCGACAAGCGCAAGCGCGACCGCCAGCAGCGCCGCAGCGGCCAGTGCGACCAGCAGACCCTGCTGCCCCGACTGGCGGTAGATCAGCCACAGGCAGCCGATGGCGGTGGCGGCCATCGGAATGGCGAGGAAGCGCTGTAGCCGTGCCATCCAGCTACCAGGCTTGGGAAGTCGCCTGCGAAGCGCAGGAATGAAGGCAACCAGCACGAAGGGCACGGCGAGCCCGAGCCCCAGCGCCGCAAACACCAGCACCGACCCGGCCGCCGGCAGCAGCAGCGCCGCGCCAAGCGCAGCCCCCATGAATGGCCCGGCGCAGGGTGTCGCCACGAACGCGGCGAGAGCACCAGTGCCAAAGCCACCGCCTGGTCGGGCGCGGCCGGCAAGCGCGGGCAGCGCGAACAGACCGACGAGGTTGAGCGCAATCGCCGTCGCCAGAAGCATCAGCAGCAAAGTCGTTCGCGGGTCCTGCAGCTGGAACGCCCATCCGGCCGCGGTTCCCCCGGCGCGGATGGCGAGCAGGATCGCTCCCAGAGCGCCAGTGCCGACAATTGCTCCAGCCGCATAGGCGAGCGCGTCGCGGCGAGCTCCGCTCTCGTCGCCACCGCTTCGGGCGAGGTGCATCGCCTTGAGCGCTAGGATCGGGAAGACGCACGGCATCAGATTGAGGAGCAGCCCGCCGGCAAGCGCGCCGAGCACGGCCCAAAGGATCGCCCGAACCCCCTGATCGCCAATTGGCCGCCCTCCGTCGGGCACGTCGCCGGGAACGGCCGTGAGCTCGAGCCCGCGTCCGTCGCCCAGCGCGAGCAGTCCTGCAAAGCGGCTGGGCGCATCTCCTTCCCGCGGCAGTTCTGCGATCAGCTGGTCGCCGCTGCGGCGAAAGATCTGTTCGCCCGCATAATCGACGCCGCCGTCGACCGCCGGGAAAAGGTAGGGCTGGTTGAGGCTAACGTCGCGGGGCAGCGGCACCGCCACCCGCAGCCTGTCGCCGACGATCTCGAACTTTCCGGGAGTTACTAGCAGTCGCGGCAGTGCACGCCGCCATTCGTTGAAGCGCGCGTCCATCGGCGCCAGCCCGCCGGTCGGCAGGTCGAGCGCGAACTCCCCTTCCTCCGGAACGCAGATCTTGTCAGTGCAGGCGAGCCAGCTGGCACTGGCGCGGATCGGGATCATCCCGGTCGCTCCCGCCGGCACCTTGAGCCGCGTCAGGACCGCATAATTGCCCTCGAACACATAGTTCATCAGGCCGGCGATGGTGAGGCGGGTGGGCACCGGGTAGCGAAGCGCCGCGACGGAGAAGCCCGGAGGAAGCTGCCACTCCACCTGCATCGGCAGGCCGGCGTCGCCGGGGTTCAGCCAATAGCCGTGCCAGCCGGGCCTGGGTCGCATGTGGATGGCGAGCTCGACCTCGCCGCCAGGCACTGCCCGGCCTTCAGCGACGAGTTCAGGCTCGATGCCCCTCGCGTGCGCAAAGCCGGGCGCGAGCAGCAGCGCGAGAAGGATCAGCAGGCGGCGGAGCATGGCCTCGCGCTACAATTGAATAAGCCAAGCGCAAACCATCGTTCGTCCTGCGAAGTCGAAGAGCGCATGTGCAACGCGTGTGCTAGCGCCCTTCGACTACGGTCCTTCGGCCCCCGCTGAGGTCAAACGGAATGGTAACTAATCCAGGTTCGGGCGCAGCCAGCGCTCGGCGCAGTCGAGGTCGACGTCACGGCGGGCGGCATAGTCCTCGAGCTGGTCGCGGCCGATCCGTGCCACCCCAAAATACTGGCTGTCGCGGTGGCCGAAGTAGAAGCCGGAAACCGCCGACGTCGGCAGCATCGCGAAATTTTCGGTCAGCGTCACGCCGGCCGGATGGCCTCCGAGCATTTCAAACAGCAACGGCTTGAGGCTGTGGTCCGGACAGGCCGGATAGCCAGGCGCAGGCCGGATGCCCTGGTAGCTTTCGCGGATCAGCTGTGCGTTGGATAGATGCTCGTCGGCATAGCCCCACAACCGATTGCGGACCTCGGCATGCAGCACTTCCGCGAAGCTTTCGGCGAGACGGTCGGAGAGCGCCTTCAGGAGAATGTCCGAATAATCGTCATTCGCCTGCTTGAAGCGATCGAGATGCGGCTCGAGGCCGTGGATTCCAACCGCGAAGCCGCCGATCCAATCCTCGCCTTCGGGGCTGATGAAGTCGGCCAGGCACATGTTGGCGCGCCCTTCTCGCTTCTTCATCTGCTGGCGGAGGAATGCTAGCCGGGTCCAGTCGTTGCCGGCCAGCACCAGCACGTCATCGCCCTCTCGCTTGCAGCGCCACAGGCCGACCTTGCCGCTAGGGGTCACCCAGCGCTCGGCAATCATCCGGTCGAGCATGGCATTGGCGTCGGCGAACAGACTGCGGGCGCTCTCGCCGACCACGGCGTCGTCAAGGATCGCGGGGTAATTTCCGGCAAGCTCCCAGGCGCGGAAGAAGGGCGTCCAGTCGATCGACGCACGAAGATCGCGCAGTGGCCATTCGCCGATGTCGTGAAGCCCGGGATGGTGCGGCGGCGGCGGCTTGCCCGACGGGTCGTAGGGAAAGGCGTTCGTCCGGGCGTTGGACAGGGTGGAGAGCTCGCTATGGCCGCTGCGGGCGCGCGCCTCGCGCACCTTCACATATTCGGCGGCGGTGTTGGCAATGAACGGCTCCGCCTGAGTGTCGGAAACGAGGCTCGATGCGACGCCGACGGCGCGGCTGGCGTCGAGCACGTGGATGACCGGCCCGTCATAGGCCTGGTCGATGCGGAGCGCGGTGTGGACCTTGCTGGTTGTCGCTCCGCCGATCAGCAGCGGCACGGTGAAGCCGGCGCGCTGCATTTCGCTTGCGACCGTCACCATCTCGTCGAGCGAGGGGGTAATAAGGCCTGAAAGGCCGATCATGTTGGCATTATTCTCGTTCGCAGCCTGCAGGATCTGCGACCATGGCACCATCACGCCAAGGTCGATCACCTCAAAGCCGTTACACTGCAGGACCACGCCGACGATGTTCTTGCCGATGTCGTGGACATCGCCCTTGACGGTCGCCATCACGATCCTGCCCTTGCCCTGGGTGGCGCCGGTGCGCTCCTTTTCCTCTTCGATGAAGGGAATGAGGTGGGCGACGGCCTTCTTCATCACCCGCGCCGACTTGACGACCTGGGGCAAGAACATCTTGCCGGACCCGAACAGGTCGCCGACGACGTTCATTCCGTCCATCAACGGCCCTTCGATGACCTCAATCGGCCGCGCGAAGAGCTGCCGTGCTTCCTCGGTATCGGCGACGATGTCGCTGTCGATCCCCTTGACCATCGCATAGCTGAGCCGCTCGGTGACCGGCAGCGACCGCCACTCGGCCTGCTTCTTTTCCGCGGCGGCGTCGGTGCCCTTATACCGTTCGGCCAGATCGACGAGCCGTTCGGTCGCATCGTCGCGGCGGTCGAAGACGACGTCCTCGCAGGCTTCGCGAAGCTCCGGATCGATGGTGTCATAGACGTCGAGCTGCCCGGCATTGACGATCGCCATGTCCATGCCCGCCGGGATGGCGTGATAGAGAAAGACGCTGTGCATCGCGCGGCGGACCGGCTCATTGCCGCGGAAAGAGAAGCTGAGATTGGAGAGCCCGCCCGAAATATGGGCGCCGGGGCATCGGGCGCGGATTTCGCGCGTCGCCTCAATGAAGTCGATCGCGTAGCGGCGATGCTCGTCGATGCCGGTGGCGACAGCAAAGACGTTGGGATCGAAGATAATGTCCTGCGGCTCGGTGCCGTCGGCGGTCAGCAATTTGTAGGCGCGCTCGCAGATCTCGACCTTGCGCCGGGCGGTGTCGGCCTGGCCGACTTCGTCGAACGCCATCACCACGACGGCGGCGCCATAGGCCCGGCATTTGCGGGCGAGCTCGAGGAATGGCTCCTCGCCTTCCTTCATGCTGATCGAATTGACGATCGGCTTGCCCGACACGCATTTGAGCCCGGCCTCGATCACCGTCCATTTGGAGCTGTCAATCATCACCGGCACGCGGGCGATGTCCGGCTCGGCGGCGATCCGTTTGAGGAAAATCGTCATCGCCTGCTCGCTGTCGAGCAGGGCCTCGTCCATGTTGACGTCGATGATCTGAGCGCCGTTCTCGACCTGCTGGCGGGCAACCTCGACCGCCGCGTCGTAATCCTCGCCCAGGATCAGCTTCTTAAATCTGGCCGAACCGGTGACGTTGGTCCGCTCGCCGATATTGACGAAGGTTGCGCCCTGGGCGGCCTTCGGCTCGGCGTCGATCACTTCATCGGCAAGACTGCTCACGCGGCCAGGACCATCGGTTCGAGTCCGGCCAGAAGCGTGTGGCGCGGCGCGGCAGCGATCTTGCGCGGCGGCTTGCCGTTCGCCGCCTGAGCGATTGCGGCAATGTGGGCGGGAGTCGTCCCGCAGCAGCCGCCGACGATGTTGACGAGGCCGTCGCTGATCCATTCCGCGACCTGGGCCGCCGTCTCCGCCGCCGCCTCGTCATATTCGCCAAGGTCATTGGGTAGGCCGGCGTTCGGGTAGGCCATGATCAAAGTATCCGCCTTGGCCGCGACAGCCGCGAGGTGCGGGCGCAGCTGGGCAGCGCCGAACGAGCAATTGAGGCCGACTGTCACCGGCTTGGCATGGCGGACCGTTGCCCAAAAGGCCTCTACCGTGTGGCCTGAAAGGTTGCGGCCGCTAAGATCGGTCAGCGTCATTGACACCATCAGCGGAAGCGGCCGGCCGAGCGTTTGCTCCGCCTCCAGAGTCGCCATGATGCCGGCCTTGGCATTCAAGGTATCGAACACCGTCTCGATCAGGATGAAGTCGACACCGCCTTCGACCAGCGCGTCGATCTGCTCGCGGTAGACCGCCTTCATCGTGTCGAAATCGACTTCGCGGAAGGCGGGATCGTCGACGTCCGGCGACAGCGACAGCGTCTTGTTGGTCGGCCCGAGCGCGCCGGCTACCCAGCGCTGGCGGCCGTCCTTGGTGGTGAAGCGGTCTGCGACACCCCGGATGATCCGCGCGGCGGCAACGTTCATTTCCACCACTCGGTCCTCGGCGGCATAGTCGCTCTGGCTGATGCGGTTGGCGTTGAAGCTGTTGGTCGCGAGGATGTCGGCGCCGGCCTCGGCAAAGCGGCTGGCAATCTTTTCGACGACGTCGGGCCGCGTCAGGTTCAGCAGGTCATTGTTACCGCGCTGGTCCCGGGTGAAATCCTGCCCGTTGCGGAACGCCGCCTCGTCCAGCCGCTCGGCCTGGATCGAAGTGCCGTAGGCGCCGTCCTTGATCAGGATGCGCTTCGTCGCTTCGGCGCGAAGCTGGTCCGCTGCGTTCATGATGTCCTTGCCCTCACTCCGAGCAGGTGGCAGATCGCGTACGACAGCTCCGCCCGGTTCAACGTGTAGAAATGGAAATGGCGGACGCCGCCCGCATAAAGCTGGCCGCACAGCTCGGCGGCGACGGTCGCCGCGATCAGCTGCCGCGCGGCGGGAAGCTCGTCCAGCCCTTCGAACAGATCGTCCAGCCATTTGGGAATCGCCGCCCCGCAACTGCCGGCGAAGCGGCGGGTGGTGGCGACGTTCGACACCGGCAGGATGCCCGGCACCATCTCCACGTCCAGCCCTGCTGCCGCAGCATCGTCGCGGAAGCGGAAGAACGCGTCTGCCGAGAAGAAGAATTGGCTGATCGCGCGGTCGGCACCGGCGTCCACCTTGCGCTTGAGATTTTCGAGGTCGGCGGTGCGGGACGCGGAGTCCGGATGGCATTCCGGATAGGCGGCGACCGAGATGTCGAACGGTGCAACGCGCTTGAGGCCAGCGACCAGCTCGGCGGCGTCGGCGTAACCTCCAGGGTGCGGTTGATAGGAAGCGCCGACCTCGGGCGGATCGCCGCGCAGGGCAACGAGATGACGGACTCCGGCATCCCAATAGGCGCGGGCGACCTCGTCGACCTCCTCGCGGGCGGCCCCGACGCAGGTCAAATGCGCGGCCGCGGTGAGGCTGGTCTCACGGGCGATGCGTTCGACCGTCGCGTGGGTCCGCTCGCGGGTCGATCCGCCGGCGCCATAAGTGACGGAGACGAAGCGCGGGGCTAGCGGCTCCAGCGTCTTGACGGAATCCCACAGAGTCTGCTCCATCTTCTCCGTCTTGGGCGGGAAGAATTCGAAGCTGACCGCGATGTCGCCATGGGTTTCGGCGAACAAGGGCGTGCAAGGTGCCTGGGACGATGGAGAGTCGTTCATGCCGCTTTCCGCTGTTGCTGGGGCGCAGCGTCGCGAACGCCTCGCCAGAGGGTAACGGTCAGCTCGCCGCCTTCGAGATGCTCGACAAAGTCGATCGCGAAGCCGGCAGCCTCGAACCAGCCTTTCATGCTCTCGTCGTCAAAGCCTAGCCGGATATGGGCGTCGGTGGAACGTAGCTCCTCACGCTGATGCGCGGCAAAGTCGACCACCAGCAGGGTGCCGCCCGGAGCAATAACCCGACCTGCTTCGACAATCGCGGCAGCGGGCGAGTGGGCATAGTGCAGAACCTGATGGATGATCCCGCAGTCGGCGGAAGCGTCCGCGAGCGGAAGAGCGTAGATGTCGCCCTGGCGGAGGCTCGAGGCGATCCCTGCCGCTTCCAACTTCACCCGCGCCAGACGCAGCATCTCGGACGAGCGGTCGATTCCGACCGCCTGGCTGGCGCGTGGCCCCAGCAGCTCGATCATCCGACCGGTGCCGGTGCCGACATCGAGCAGGCGCCCAAGCGGCCGGTCGCCGAGCGCACGATCCACTGCCCGCTCGACCTCGCTTTCGGCAACATGGAGCGAGCGGATCGAATCCCAAACCTCGGCATGCGAGGCAAAATAGCGCGACGCGGCCTCCGCGCGTTCCCGCCGGACCTGCTCCAGCTTCACCTCGTCCTCTCGAAACCTGGCCGCGGTCGCTTCGTCGCACCAGCGGTCGAGCAGATCGAACATCGGTCCGGTGCGCTCCGCATCGGCGATGGCAAGAAACACCCAACTCCCTTCGCGGCGCCGCTCCACCGCTCCAGCATCGGCAAGGATGCGCACGTGCCGCGAAACGCGCGGCTGGCTTTGCGACAGCAGTTGAGCGAGTTCACCGACCGACAGCTCCATCCTTCGCAGCAAGGCGAGTATCCGCAGCCGCGTCGGATCGGCGAGCGCCTGGAGGAGGTCGGCAAGAACAAGGGGTTCGGTCACCGGAACCGCGATATAAAGAAAACTTTATATGTCAATCCGGAAGACGCGGATCGCGGCCTTTCGTCCCGGCCCCGTCAACATAATGCCGTTGCGCACCCGTTACACCGCCTGTATGCCCACGCGCCGGACCGTTCGATCTTGTCGACGGGACGAACGAAACGCCCGCATCTCGGGTGCATTAGGGAATGGAACGATCATGAAGACATTTGCAGTGACCGTTGCGGTCCTCGCGCTCGGCCTTGCCGCCTGTGAGTCCAAGACTGAGGAAGCCGCCGAGAACGAGACCAACATCGAGAACGCTGCCGAGGCCGATGCCAACGCCGCGACCGTCGACGCTTCCGTCGCCGCAGACAATGCGCTCGATATGGCCGGCAACGCGATCGACAACGCCGGCGAAGCCGTCGAGAACGCCGCCGAGTCCGTCGACGACGCTGCGGAGAATGCAGTCAATTAATCGACTGTTTCGACGAACCTATTGGGGGTCGCGAGTTCAGGCTCGCGGCCCCTTTTCGTTTGAGAGGCATTGAATATGGTCCGGACAGCGCTTGCCCTTGCCGCGTCCCTGTTCGTCGTCGGCTGCTCGGCCGACGAGGTGGCACCCTCGGCGGAGGAGAACCGCCAGCTCGACAGCGCTGAGAATTTGCTCGACGAGGCGCCGAACCAGCTTGACTCCGTCAGCGAGAACCTGCCGTCGGACCGGTGAAAACGTCGCGGCGGGCGGTTGCCCCCTTCGGGCCATGGCGTTAAGCGGGCGCCGCCCCTACGGAGCGGCAACACCACCGCGCCTCCGACAATGCGAAAGGTTCGAAGACCCGCCCTATGGCCCGCAAGAAAATTGCGCTGATCGGCGCCGGAATGATCGGCGGCACTCTCGCCCACCTCGCCGCCATGCGGGAGCTCGGCGATATCGTCCTGTTCGACATCGCCGACGGAATTCCGCAGGGCAAGGCGCTCGATATTGCGCAGGCTGGTCCGGTCGACGACTTCGACGCCAGCCTGAAGGGCACGTCCGATTATGCGGACATTGCGGGAGCGGACGTCTGCATCGTCACCGCCGGCGTCCCGCGCAAGCCGGGAATGAGCCGCGACGACCTCATCGGCATCAATTTGAAGGTGATGAAGGCGGTCGGCGAAGGCATCCGAACTCACGCCCCCGACAGCTTCGTCATCTGCATTACCAATCCACTCGACGCGATGGTGTGGGCGCTGCGCGAATTCTCCGGCCTCCCGCACAACATGGTCGTCGGCATGGCCGGGGTGCTCGACAGCGCGCGCTTCCGCCACTTTCTCGCCGAGGAATTCAAGGTCAGCGTCGAGGACGTCACCGCCTTCGTGCTCGGCGGCCATGGCGACACGATGGTGCCGGTGGTCCAATATTCGACCGTGGCCGGCATCCCCGTCCCCGACCTCATCAAAATGGGCTGGTCGACGCAGGAGCGGATCGACGGGATCGTTACCCGCACCCGCGGCGGCGGCGGCGAGATCGTCGGCCTCTTGAAGACCGGCAGCGCCTTCTACGCGCCGGCGACCAGCGCGATTGCGATGGCCGAGAGCTTCCTCAAGAACAAGAAGCGCGTCCTGCCAGCGGCAGCCCACCTCTCCGGCCAGTACGGCATCGACAATCTCTACGTCGGCGTGCCCGTGGTGATCGGCGAAGGCGGCGTCGAGCGGATCGTCGAGATCGTGCTCGACGAAAGCGCGCAGCAGAATTTCACCGCCAGCGTTGATGCGGTGAAGGAGCTGCTGGTGGCGTGCAGGAACATCGACGGGGACCTCGCATGAGCATCCTCGTCAATCGCAATACCCGCGTCATCACCCAGGGCATGACCGGGGAGACCGGCACCTTCCACACCGAGCAGGCGCTCACCTACGGCACGCAGATGGTCGGCGGCGTGACGCCCGGCAAAGGCGGCAGCACGCACATCGGACTGCCGGTGTTCGACACCGTTACCGAAGCGGTCGAGAAGACCGGCGCCGACGCGTCCGTCATTTACGTCCCGCCGCCGTTCGCCGCGGACTCGATCCTCGAGGCGGTCGACGCGCAAGTGCCGCTGATCGTCTGCATTACGGAGGGCATTCCGGTACTCGACATGGTCAAGGTCAAGCGCGCGCTGGTCGGATCGAAATCGCGGCTGATCGGTCCCAACTGCCCCGGCGTACTGACTCCGGACGAATGCAAGATCGGGATCATGCCGGGCAACATCTTCCGCAAGGGCAGCGTCGGCGTCGTCAGCCGCTCCGGCACGCTCACCTATGAAGCTGTGTTCCAGACCACCAACGAAGGCCTCGGCCAGTCGACCGCGGTCGGTATCGGCGGCGATCCGGTCAAGGGCACTGAGTTCATTGAGCTGCTGGAGATGTTCCTGGCCGACGATGCGACCGAGTCGATCATCATGATCGGCGAGATCGGCGGCAGCGCCGAAGAGGAAGCCGCCCAGTTTCTCGCCGACGAGGCGAAGCGCGGCCGCAGGAAGCCGACCGTCGGATTCATCGCCGGCCGCACCGCTCCTCCCGGGCGGCGCATGGGCCACGCCGGAGCGATCGTCTCGGGTGGCAAGGGCGACGCGGAAAGCAAGATCGCGGCGATGGAGGCGGCTGGAATTACCGTCTCCCCGAGCCCATCTGAGCTGGGCAGGACGCTAAAGGAGCTGCTCGCGGCATAATTACCATGAAGGACGACCAGAGCATCTTCCCGGCCGACGAGCCGGGGCCCAGCTGGGCGCGGCCGAACTGGCCGATCGCCGCGCTCGACGATGTAAACCTCGGCCTCGATCCAACTGAGGCGACCATCGAAGAGGTCGGCAAGTCCGCCGGCGCGAGGGCCGCGGCGGCCGGCGCCGACCCGGAGACGGTCCGCCGCGCGACCGAGGATTCGATCCGGGCGATGATGCTGATCCGCACCTTTCGGGTGCGCGGCCATCTCGCTGCGAAACTGGACCCGCTCGGCCTTCATCGCAGCGAAATCCCGGCCGACCTGACGCCGGAATATCACGGTTTCGGGGCTAGCGATCTCGACCGACCGATCTGGATCTGCGGAACGCTTGGCTTCCAGCAGGCGACGGTCCGCGAAATCGTTGCTGTGCTGCAGGCGAACTACTGCGGCACCATCGGCATCGAATATATGCACATCAACGACCTGGACGAGCGCCGCTTCTTCCAGGATCGGATCGAGGGCAAGGGCGCGACCGTCCAGTTCACTCCCGAGGGCAAGCAGGCGATCCTCGCCAAGGTGATCGAGGCGGAGCAGTGGGAAAAATTCCTCGCCCGCAAATATGTCGGCACCAAGCGCTTTGGGCTCGACGGCGGCGAGAGCGCAATCCCGGCGCTCGAGGCAGTGATCAAATATGGCGGGCAGCTGGGCGTGCAGGAAGTCGACATCGGCATGGCCCACCGCGGCCGCCTTAACGTCCTCTCCAACGTGATGGGCAAGCCCTACCGCGCGATTTTCAACGAATTCGCGGGCGGCGCCACTAACCCCGCGGATGTCGGCGGTTCGGGCGACGTCAAATATCATCTCGGCACCTCGTCGGACCGTGAGTTCGACGGCAACCGCGTTCACCTGTCGCTGCTGCCCAACCCCTCGCACCTCGAGGCAGTCGACCCCGTGGTGCTCGGCAAGGTGCGCGCGGTGATGACGGTCAACGGCGACACGCTGGGCAAGACGGTCATCCCTTTGCTCCTCCACGGCGACGCCGCATTCGCCGGCCAGGGCGTGGTTGCCGAATGCCTCGGCTTCTCCGGCCTGCCGGGATACGGCACCGGCGGAGCGCTGCACTTCATCATCAACAACCAGGTCGGCTTCACGACCAGCCCGCAATATGCGCGCTCCTCGCCCTACCCTTCGGACATTGCCAAAGGCGTTCAGGCGCCGATCCTTCACGTCAACGGGGACGATCCGGAAGCGGTCACCTATTGCTGCAAACTGGCGATCGAGTTCCGGCAGAAGTTCGGCCGCGACATCGTCATCGACATGTGGTGCTATCGCCGCTTCGGCCACAATGAGGGCGACGAACCAAGCTTCACCCAGCCGCTGATGTACGCCGCGATCAAGCAGCACCCGCCGATCAGCGCCATCTACGGCAAAAGGCTGATCGACGAAGCTGTGGTCGACCAGTCTTGGATCGACAATCACACCAAGAGCTACATCGACCATCTGGAAGAGGAATTTCAGGCCGCGACCAGCTATCTGCCTAACAAGGCGGACTGGTTCGGCGGGCGCTGGACCGGCCTCGGCAAGCCGGAAGAGCCGGTGCTCGGCCGTCGCAACGCGACCACCGCGATCGATAACGAAACCGTCGCCGCGCTGGGGAGGGTCCTGACGACGGCCCCGGAAGGTTTCCAGCTGCACAAGACGCTGCAGCGCATCCTCGACGCCAAGAAGGCGACGTTCGACAGCGGCAGCGGTCTCGATTGGGCGACAGCGGAAGCGCTGGCGTTCGGAAGCCTGCTGCAAGACGGGCACGGCGTCCGCCTGTCGGGACAGGACAGCGGGCGCGGCACGTTCAGCCATCGCCACGCCGTCTGGGTCGATCAGCAGACCGGGGGCAAGTTCATCCCGCTTTGCAATTTCGGGGACGGCCGCTTCGAAGTTCGCGACAGCCCGCTGTCGGAATTTGGCGTGCTCTGCTTCGAATATGGCTATTCGATCGCCGATCCGCGCACGCTGGTGCTGTGGGAAGCGCAGTTCGGCGATTTCGCCAACGGCGCGCAGACGATCATCGACCAGTTCATCGCCGCCGGCGAAGCCAAGTGGCTGCGCGCGAGCGGGCTCGTCATGCTTCTCCCGCACGGTTTCGAAGGCCAGGGGCCGGAGCATAGCTCGGCGCGGCTCGAGCGCTATTTGCAGCTGTGTGCTGAGGACAATATCCAGGTCGCCAACTGCACGACGCCGGCCAATTATTTCCACATCCTGCGCCGCCAGATGTTGCGCGAGTTCCGCAAACCGCTGATCGTGATGACGCCCAAGTCGCTGCTTCGCCACAAGTTGGCGGTGTCCGACATCGGCGAATTCACCGGCGAGAGTCATTTCCGCCGCATCGTCTCCGACCTCAATCCCCCGGCCGAAGGCGACACTCGCCGCCTGGTCCTGTGTTCGGGCAAGCTCGCCTATGAGCTGATGGACGCACGCGACGCCGCGGGCGACCTCGGCGTCGAGATCCTCCGCATCGAGCAGCTCTACCCCTTTCCGTCCGAGCCGTTGATTAAGCGCCTCAGGGCAATGCCGGAGCTGCAGCAGCTGATCTGGGCGCAGGAAGAACCGAAGAACAATGGCGCCTGGTTCTTCGTCGAGTCGTTGCTCGAGGCCTGCCTCGGAGAAGCCGGGTTCAGTGGCATGCGCCCCGTCTATGCCGGCCGCGAGGCTGCGGCCTCCCCGGCCACCGGACTTGCGAAGCGCCACGCGGCGGAGCAGGCGGCGCTGATTGCGGCCGCACTCGGCCACTCGACAAACAAGCAGCCGGCGAGCAGTGAACCCGCCCAACGCGCGCAAGCGAGCTAAGAAGGACCGCGATGCCGACTGACGTTCAAGTCCCCGCCCTCGGCGAATCGATCACCGAAGGAACGCTGGCGCAGTGGCTGAAGAAGCCGGGTGAATCGGTCGCTGCCGACGAGCCGATCGCGAGCCTCGAGACCGACAAGGTTACCGTCGACGTTCCCTCTCCGGTGGCGGGCGTGCTGTCGGAAACGGTGGTCAACGAAGGTGACACCGTCGCGGTTGGCGCGGTCATCGCGCGCATCGACGAGGGTGGCAAGGCCGCAGCGGCACCTTCCGAGCAGGCGGCGGAATCGCCCGCCGAAGTGGCAGCGGACGCGACCACCAACCCGGCGGGCGCGGGCGAGAATCCGCAGCCCCGCGGCACCGAACATGCGCCCGAACCGAAGAGCGATGGCGGCGAGTCACCGGCCTCCGACCAGAGCCTCACCCTCTCTCCTTCCGTCCGCCGCGCTGTGCTTGAGCATCAGCTCGACCCGTCGAAGATCAAGGGCACCGGCAAGGACGGCCGCATCACCAAGGACGATGTGCTGGCGGCGGCCCAGAGCGGACGCAGCGATGCCGCTCCGGCTGCACCCCAGGCCAAGGCTCCGGCCGCTCCTGCTCCGGTCGAGCAGGCGCAGGCCAAGCCGGCTGCTCCGGTCGCGGGCGAACGGCGCGAGGAGCGCGTCCGGCTGTCGCGCATCCGGCAGACTATCGCCACGCGGCTGAAGGAATCGCAGAACAACGCCGCCACGCTGACCACCTTCAACGATGTCGACATGACGGCGGTGATCGAGGCGCGCGCCCGCTACAAGGATCTGTTCGAGAAAAAGCATGGCATCCGCCTCGGCTTCATGGGCTTCTTCGTCAAAGCCGTCGCCCTCGCCGCCAAGGATGTGCCTTCGGTCAATGCGATGATCGACGGCGAGGAGATCGTCTACCGCGACTATCTCGACGTGTCGGTCGCCGTCTCCGCGCCCAAGGGCCTGGTCGTTCCGGTCGTCCGCAACGCCGAGAGCCTGAGCTTTGCCGACATCGAGAAGACGATCGCCGACTTCGGCAAGCGCGCCAAGGACGGCACGCTGACCATGGACGACATGGCCGGCGGCACCTTCACCATCTCCAACGGCGGCGTGTTCGGCTCTTTGCTTTCGACTCCGATCCTCAACTCCGGCCAGTCAGGCGTGCTCGGCATGCACCGCATCGAGGAGCGGCCGGTGGTCAAGGACGGCCAGATCGTCGCCCGCCCGATGATGTACCTCGCGCTCTCCTACGACCATCGCCTTGTCGACGGGCGCGAGGCGGTCACATTCCTAGTCCGGGTCAAGGAAGCGATCGAGGACCCGACGCGGCTGCTGATCGACCTTTAAGGAATGGACATGGCTGATTTCGACTTCGACGTCCTGATAATCGGGTCCGGCCCCGGCGGCTATGTCGCGGCCATTCGCGCCGCCCAGCTGGGGCTGAAGACCGCCTGCGCGGAAAGCCGCGAGACGCTTGGCGGCACCTGCCTCAACGTCGGCTGCATCCCGTCCAAGGCGCTGCTTCACGCGTCGGAGCTGTTCGAGGAAGCGGCGCATGGCACCATGGCCAAGTGGGGCATCAAGGCGCAGGGCGTAGAGCTCGACCTGGAGACAATGCACGGCAGCCGCCGCGAGGCGGTGAAGGGACTGACCGGCGGGATCGAGTTCCTGTTCAAGAAGAATAAGATCGAATGGCTGAAGGGCCAGGCGGTGTTCGAGGGGCCGAACAAGGTGAAGGTCGGGGATCGCACCGTATCCGCCGAGAACATCGTCATTGCGACCGGATCGTCGGTGACCCCGCTGCCCGGCGTGCAGGTCGACCAGCAGCGGATCGTCGATTCCACCGGCGCGCTGGAGCTTGGCGAAGTTCCGAGCCACCTGGTGGTTATCGGCGGCGGCGTCATCGGGCTCGAGCTCGGCTCGGTGTGGCGGCGGCTTGGTGCCAAGGTGACGGTGGTCGAATATCTCGAACAGATCCTCCCGGGCTTCGACGAGGAGATTCGCAAGGAATCGAACAAGATCTTCAAGAAGCAGGGCTTCGAGTTCAAGCTCGGCACCAAGGTAACGGGCGCGAGCGCCACGGGAGATGGTGTCTCGGTAAGTGTTGAGCCCGCCAAAGGCGGGGCTGCGGAGACGATCGAGGCGAGCCATGTGCTGGTATCGATCGGACGCCGTCCCAATACCGAGGGCCTCGGCCTCGAGAGCATCGGCCTCAAGGTCAATCAGCACGGCCAGATCGAGACCGACCACGACTTCCGCACCGTGGTCAAGGGCGTCTGGGCGATCGGCGACGTGATCCCGGGCCCGATGCTCGCGCACAAGGCGGAGGACGAGGGCATTGCGGTGGCCGAGAACATCGCCGGCCTCACCGGCATCGTGAACCACGATCTGATCCCGTCGGTCGTCTACACCATGCCGGAAATCGCCGGTGTTGGCCTCACCGAGAGCCAAGCGCGCGAACATGGTGATGTGAAAGTCGGAAAATTCCCGATGCTCGCCAACAGCCGCGCCAAGACCAATCGTGAAACTGACGGCTTCGTGAAGGTCATCGCCGACGCCAAGACCGACCGGGTGCTCGGTGTGTGGATCATTGCCTCCGTTGGCGGCACGATGATCGCACAGGCGGCCCAGGCGATGGAGTTCGGCGCCACCAGCGAGGACATCGCCTACACCAGTCACGCCCACCCGACCCACAGCGAGGCCCTCAAGGAAGCGGCAATGGCTGTGACGGGCAAGCCGATCCACATCTGATGGGGGGCAGATAATGGGCGCTGCCCGTTCGCGCCTTCGCCGCTGGCACGTCTGGCTCGGCTGGGTCGTCGCCGTACCCGTGATGTTCTGGACCGTGTCCGGGCTGGTGATGGTCGCGCGGCCAATCGAGGAGGTGCGCGGCACCCATCTACTCCGCGAGGCCGGCTCCATCCGACTGGCCGCGGCCCCCGTCCCGCCCCGCGTCGAGGGCGTCCCCTTGTCCTCGCTCGTCCTTCAGCAGCGCGCGGACGGCGCCCGCTGGGTGGCGACCCTCGCCGACGGCACCGCCCGCCTTGCCGATCCCGCCACCGGCGCGCTCCTCCCGCGCTTGTCTGCCGCCGACGCGGTGCGCGAAGTGATGGCGCGCTACACCGGCGACGCAAAGGTCGCCGCAGCCAGCCGCACGGATCCCGCCAACCCGCCGATCGAATTCCGCCGCGAAACCCCGGCGTGGAAGGTGGCGATGGACGACGGCACCCATTTTTATGTCGACGAAGGCTCGGGCGAGATCGTCGCACGACGCACGCGCTGGTGGCGCTTTTACGATTGGATGTGGGGCCTCCACATCATGGATCTCGACACGCGCGAAGATACGCACAACCCGCTGGTCATCGGCTTCGGCATCGCGGCAGTGGTGATGAGCCTGCTCGCGCTGGCCCTGCTACCGCTGACGCTCAGGCGGCGGCGGAAGCGCACCTAGCGCCCTAACTCGCCCACTCGCGTATTAGCGCGAGCAGCCCACCGTTCTTCGGCGGCGACGCCGGCGCTACCGACGGGCATGTCAGGCAACGCGCCTGGATACGCGGTCCCGCCAGGATCATCTGCAGGTCCGCGAGCGCCGTCTCCAGCAGCCGCTGCGGATCGCCAAGGCTAGCGAACGCGTCGGTGGTGCCGTCGCTTTGCTCTTCTTCGGCGAGCAGCTCCAGCAGGCTTTCGCGGAAGCTTTCGGGCCGCTCGAGGTAACGCACGTCGCGATTCCCCTCGTCGAGCTTGGCCAGTTCCGCCGCCTTGGCGATCGCCTCCTCCATTCCGCCGAAGCCGTCGATCAGGCCGAGCTGCCGGGCAGTGCCGCCGTCCCAGACGCGGCCCTGGGCGATACGGTCGATCTCAGCCGGCGACTTGTTGCGCGACCGCGCGACAAGGTTGAGGAAGCGGCCATAGACCGATTCCACGCCGGACTGGAGCAGCTGGTTTGCCTCGGGCGAAGGGCCGCGCAAGATGTCGGGCTCACCCGACAGCGGGGTGGTCTTGATGCCGTCGGCGCCAATGCCGAGCTTCTGAAGCGAACCTTCGAAGCTGGGCAGGATTCCGAACACGCCGATCGACCCGGTAATCGTCGACGGTTCGGCAAAGATGAAGTCGGCCGGGGTCGCGACCCAATAGCCGCCGGACGCGGCGACGTTGCCCATCGACACGACGATCGGGATCCCCTCCGATTTCACCGCGACGATCGCCTGGCGGATCCGCTCCGACGCCAGCACCGATCCGCCAGGGCTGTCGACCCGGACCACCAGTGCCTTGAGACCGTCTTCGGCAAGACCGGCTTCGATAATCTGGGCGATGGTGTCGCCGCCGGCCGTACCCAGCCCCGCTTCACCGTCGACGATGGTCCCGGCGATGGTGACGACGCCGATTGCGCCGTCCACATTCTCGTCCACCTGCTCGCCGATGTAGGAGGCGAGACGGATCTGTTCGTAGCCACCCTTCGCGGTGCGATCTTCCCCGCCAAGCTCGGCGAGGCGCCGCTCATAGGCCTGACGATCCGCCACCTTGTCCACCAGTCCGGCCGCAAGCGCGGCGCGCGCCATGTCGCCGCCGGCCGCGGCAACCGCCGCCGGCATGTTGCCGACATAGGCGTTGAGCTTCGCCTTGGGACGAGCACGCACCACTTCCTCGCGCCAGCTGGAGAAGAGCGCCTGGCCAAGGGCTTCCGCATTCTGGCGCGCTTCGGGAGACATATCGCTGCGGGTGAACGGTTCCACGGCCGCCTTGTGAGTGCCCACGCGATAGACGTTGGCAGTGATCCCGAGCTTTTCGAGCAGTCCGGCAAAATAGAGATTGGGTCCGCCCGGGCCGGCAATCGCTACCCCGCCGAGCGGGTTAAGCCACACTTCAGAGGCAGCGGACGCGAGCCGGTAGCTGTCGTCGCCGTAGCCGACCGCATAGGCGAGGACGGGCTTGCCCGAGGAGCGGACCCGACGGACGGCATCGGCGAGGTCGCCCATCGCCGCCTGCCCGCCGCCGAGAAAACCCTCAAGGTCGAGCGCGACGGCCTTGACACGATCGTCGGTGCGGGCGGCGTCGAGCGCGGCAACCAGGTCGCGAAGCCGGTACTGCTTGGTGGTATCCTCGGTCCCGGTCATCAGTTCCGCAATCGTCGGCTGCGCCGGTTGCTCGACCACTACGCCATCGAGATCGAGGGCTAGAATGCCCTCCCCGACCGCAGGCGGGCGGACCGACAGCACGGCGTAAAGCGCGCCGAAGAAGAGCAGCAGCAACAGGAGGACAAGGGCGTCCTTGACCCCCACCAGCAGCTTCCAGATTGCCTTCGCGAACCGCATTTCGATGCCCCACAACTGTGATCTTGCCAGATGGGGTAACGAACGCGTCGTTCCAAGGCCAAGGCTTTTCGACGGGCCGCGGTGCCGCTACGGGCGCTCTCCGATGAGCAGCGGGGCATCCCTTGCAGCCGCCCCGCGCGGGTGGGCGGACGAATTCGGCGCGACCTGGAGTCTCGCGGCGCCGCTGGTGCTCGCCCAGCTGACGGGCATCGCCATTTATTCCACCGACGTGCTAATGCTTGGCTGGCACGGACCGGAGTCACTCGCCGCGTCCGCGCTCGCGGTGAACCTCTTCTTCATGCTCAACTTCACCGGCATGGGGATGGTCACCGCCGCGGCTCCACTGATCGCGGCAGCCTTAGGCGAGCGGCGCCACCCGGTTCGGGATGTGCGCCGCAGCTTCCGCTCGGCGCTGCACGCGGCACTGCTCTACGTCATCCCGTCATGGCTGATTCTGTGGCATTGCGAGGATCTGCTGGTGCTGTTCGGTCAGGATCCGCGGCTATCCGCCGACGCCGGGGGGTTCATGCGCATCCTCCAGTGGACGCTTCTGCCCAACCTTCTGATAATGATCTTTCGCAGCTTGCTGACGGCGCTCGGCCGCCCGGGCGTAACCTTGGTGGTAACGATTGGCGGCCTCGCGCTGAATGCGGCAATCGCCTGGATGCTGATCTTCGGCAATTGGGGCGCCCCGGAGCTCGGCCTCAACGGCGCCGCCTGGGCAAGCCTGACAACCACCTTCTCGATGGCGGCCGCGCTCGCGATCTACATTGCCGTGCATCCGCGCATCCGGCGCTTCCACGCCTTCGGCCGCTTCCACCGCATCGACCGCGAGCGGCTGCGCCAGGTGTTCCGCATCGGCACCCCGATCGCGCTGACCTTGCTGTTTGAAGTGACGGTATTCGGGGCGGCGGTTTACCTGATGGGCTGGATCAGCACGTCCAGCGTCGCTGCCCATGCCATCGCGCTGCAGATCGCGTCGATCACCTTCATGGTGCCGCTGGGACTCAGCCAGGCGACCGTCATTCGCGTCGGGCTTGCCTATGGAGCGCGCGATCGGCGCTGGATCGGCCTTGCCGGCTGGACGTCGCTGGCCATCGCGCTGGCCTTCATGAGCGTATCGGCGGTGCTGATGTGGTCCTTTCCACGCCAGATCGCGTCGCTCTTCCTCGACGCGGGCGATCCCGCCAGCGCGCAGGTGCTCGATCTCACCGTCACCTTTCTCGGCATCGCCGCATTGTTTCAGCTGTTCGACGGCGCCCAGGTGATCGGCTCGGCGATGCTTCGCGGGCTGCAGGACACGCGCGTGCCGATGCTGTTCGCACTGTTCGGTTATTGGGTCGCGGGCCTGGGAAGCGGCTATTTGCTGGCATTCCGCGCGGGTTGGACGGGCGTCGGCATCTGGACCGGGCTCGCCCTTGGACTGTTCGTCGTTTCGCTGCTGATGATGTGGCGCTGGAGCCGGCGCGAGTCACTGGGGCTGGTGCCGCAGCCGGCCTAGAACCCGCCGCGCATCGCCTGGATCAACCGCCCGAACATTCCGGTCGGCGGCTTGCGTTGCGTAAGCGGTGACAGCGCGATGTCGCGAATGTCGCCATTGCCCGATCCAGCCATCATCGCCAATCCGACGAGGGTCGAGAAGCCGGGCCCGCTGTGGGCATCGGGAAGACCGGTGATCTGTCTGGGCCGGCCGACGCGGATGCTCCTGCCGAGCACGCCCTGCATGTAGTCGGCAATGTTTTTGAGCTCGGCGCCGCCGCCGGTCAGCACGACCTGCCGTCCTACGGGTCCGGTGAAGCCGAGATCCTTCAGCGCCTTGTCGACTTCCGCGGTCAGCTCCTCAACCCGATGACGAACCACTGCCATCAGCTGCGCGCGGGTGATCCGCATCGGATCGGCGCCGTCCGCGGAGCCGATCTGGGTCGCCTCGATCATCTCGTGATTGTCGCGCGGGCTGGTCATCGCCGATCCGTAGAAGCATTTCAGCCGCTCGGCGTCGCGGCGCTGGACTGCAAAGGCGCAAGCGATGTCGTCGGTGATGTCCTTGGCGCCGAGCGGGATCGAGCGCAGCCCCACCAGCATCCCGCCGACGTGAAGCGACACGTTGGTCACCCCTGCCCCCAGCTCGACGAGAGCCACCCCGAGATCGCGCTCGTCCTCGGTGAGGCAGGCCAGCGCAGCCGCGACCGGCGAAGCGACAATCGCCTTCACGCCAAGGTGAGCGGAACGGATCACGTAATCGATATTGCGCAGCGGCGCCGGGTCGGCGGCGATGACATGGATGTCGACGCCCAGTTTGTGGGCGTGGAGTCCGATCGGTTGCTGGACGCCTTCGACGCCGTCGATCGTGTACAGCGCCGGATGAGCGTGCAGCACGACCTGCCCGCCGCGATCGATGGAGTTGCGTCCGGCGGCCAATAGCTCGTTGATGTCGGCCTGCTCGATCTGATGCCCGCCTAGTTCCGCCTCGACATTGGCGACGTCGCTGACGAGGCCGCCTGCGCCATAGCTCGCCCACACTTCCTCAACCGTCAGGCCGGCCATTCGCTCGGCAAGCTCGACCGCCTCGCGCACGGCGATCTCGCTCGATTCCATGTCGGTGATGTAGCCGCGCTTGACGCCCCGGCTCTCGCGCTGGCCGGTGCCGAGCACGCGCAGCCGCCCGTCGCCATCGGTCGTGACGATCAGCGCGCTGACCTTCGACGAGCCGATATCGAGCGCGACCAGCAGGGGCTGTTCCGTTACGGCGGCCACTCTTGGCTAGCTCTCGACCGTCTGCTCGACCGCGATCGTCTCGCCCGGAGCGCGTGGCAAGCGGACGATCATCTTGCCCGGGATGCGCAGGTCGAAGCGGACGAGCCCGCGGCCCAGAAGACCGGTGGAGCGGTCCATCTTGGCGAAGCGGGCAAGCGCCGCCTGCGCCGGCTGCTCGCCCTCCGGAAGGACGATCGTTTCGCCGGACTGGAAGCTGAGATCCCAGCGGCGCCGACCCATCCAGGTCGCTGAAGCAAGCTGCGGCTTGAGCGTCGGAGCCGAGGCCATCAGCCGCCCCAGCTCATCATTGTGAAGGTTCGCCTCCGGGCCGATCAGCAGCGGCAAATCCGGCATTCTGGTGACCGGAACCCGATCAAGCACCACGCCGTTCGCATCGATCAGCGCAAGCTGCTGCTTGTCCTGCCACAGCGCCGCCGGCTGCCGCTCGACGATATCGATGACCAGGGTGTCGGGAAGACGGCGTGAGACGCGCGCATCCTTGACCCAGCCGAACTGCATCAGCCGATCGCGGATCGCGGACACGTCGACAAGCGGCTGCGCCGGCTTGCCGAGGCCGCCGGACACGCGGCTGAGCTCTTCATTAACGACCTGGTCGACGATGCGCCGGTCCATCCGGTTGAGGCCCACAATCTGGTATCCGTCGACCGCAAAGCCGGCGCGGCCGATCGCTTGGCCAGCCTGGGTCGCAGCCTTGGACGGAATTTCCAGCGCGACGATCACCACCGCGGCAATGGCGAGGAGGAACAGGCCGAACGCGAGGCCGGCCCAGCGGTTAGCGCGCGCCTGGCCGATGGGCAGCTTCTTGGCGATCGACTTGGACATTGATGCTTTGGCCGGCGTCTCGCGTGATCTGCCGCGGCCGCCTCGCTTGGCTTGCGCAGCGCTCATTCGAGGTCGCTTTCGCGGAGCGCATCCTCGACGATCCGCTCGACTAGCTCGCCGTAGGAGATGCCGCGAGACTTCGCCTGCTCGGGCACCAGGCTCAGTGGCGTCATCCCTGGCTGGGTGTTGACTTCTAGCAGGTAGATGCCGTCCTCGCCCCGCTCGTCGTCCCAGCGGAAGTCGGAACGCGACGCGCCGCTGCACCCGAGTATCCGATGCGCATCCAACGCCATCTCGAGCATCGCCTGCGCGATCGCGTCGGGGACCTCGGCCGGGCACACGTGGACCGTCAATCCGTCGGTATATTTGGCATCATAATCGTAGAAGCCGGCGGTCGGCTTCAACTCGGTAACGGCGAGCGCTTCGTCGTCGAGCACCGCCACCGTCAGCTCGCGGCCCCTGATGAATGGCTCGGCGAGCAGCTGATCGTACTCATTCCACGGACCCTTGACGTCGCGGCCAATGGGGGATCCGTAATTGCCTTCCTCGGTGACGATCGCCACGCCCACGGACGAGCCTTCGTTGACCGGCTTCAGCACATAGGGGCGGGGAATCGGATCGCCGCTGAACAGGCTCTCGCTCTCGACCAATGTCCCTTCGGGCATGCGAATGCCGTGCGGCACCAGCAGCATCTTCGTCAGCTCCTTATCGATGGCGATCACCGACGTCTCGATGCCGCTGTGGGTGTAGGGAATCCCCATGATTTCGAGCAGGCCTTGCACGGTGCCGTCCTCGCCGGGCGTGCCGTGGAGTGCGTTGAACACTACATCGGGCTTCACCTGCGCCAGCCGCGCGGCGACGGTGCGGTCCATGTCGATCTCGGTGACCTTGAAGCCACGCTCGCGGAGTGCCTCGGAGATGCCCTCGCCGCTGCTCAGCGAAACCTGCCGTTCGGACGACCAGCCGCCCATCAGGACCGCGACATGAACCTCAGAATTCGCCCTCGTGCTCACGCGTCCACTCCGATCCGCTGGATTTCCCAGTCCAGCGAGATGTTGGTCTTTGCCATCACCCGCCGGCGCACTTCTTCGCCAAGATCTTCGATGTCGGCGCTTGTGGCGCTACCGAGGTTGAGCAAGAAGTTGCAATGCTTTTCCGAGACTTGGGCGCCGCCCAAAGTCATCCCGCGGCAGCCGGCGGCGTCGATCAGCGCCCACGCCTTGTGCCCGGGCGGGTTCTTGAATGTCGATCCACCCGTGCGGCTCCGCAGCGGCTGCGATTCCTCCCGCGCCTGGGCGATGCGGTCCATCTCCGCACCAATCATCTTGGGGTCTCCCGGACTGCCGCGAAATGTCGCTTCGACAACCACCGCGCCTCCGGGCAGTTCGCTGTGGCGGTAGCTGTAGCCGAGCTTCTCGATCGGCCATTCCTCGAGCTCCCCGGACCGCAGCACGACCTTGGCCGAAACGAGGATGTCCTTGACCTCGCGCCCATAGGCGCCGCCATTCATTCGCACGAAGCCGCCGACGGTGCCTGGAATCCCGCGCAGGAATTCGAGCCCGGCAATGCCCGCGTCCCTGGCGTTCGATGAGACCAGGATACCACTCGATCCGCCGCCACAGCGGACGGTGACGTCGTCGAGCTTCTCGACCTTGGCGAACGGCTTGCCGAGCCGAACGACCACTCCAGGAACGCCGCCGTCGCGCACGATCATGTTCGATCCGAGGCCCAGCGCCATCACCGGCACGTCGGCATCGAGATTGCGCAGGTAATCGACGAGATCGTTGGCATCCGCTGGCTCGAACAACCAGTCGGCCTTGCCGCCGCTCTTAAACCAAAGCAGCGGCGCGAGCGGTGCGTTGGACGTGAGCTTGCCACGAACCTTCCGCTCGCGGGAGGGGGTCGTGGGCATTGCCTGCCGGGTCAAGACACAGGCCCTCCCCCAACCCCTCCCGCTAGCGGAAGGGGAGTCTTGCTCGCTCTCGCCTCGCACACGCCATCGGCAAGCGCGGCCGCCCATTTGGTGATGTCGCCGGCCCCCATGCAGACGATGATGTCGCCCTCGGCGGTGAGGTCACGCAAATTGGCGCACAGTTCAGCCAAGTCGTCCACGGTGCGCACCATGCGGTGCCCTCGCGCGCGCAGTCCGTCGGCGAGGGCGGCGGCATCGACACCCTCGATCGGCTCCTCGCCCGCCGCATAGACAGGCGTCACGAACACCACGTCGGCGTCGTTGAAGGCGTTCTGGAAGTCTTCCATCAGCGACTGCAGGCGGGTGAAGCGGTGCGGCTGCATGACGGCGATCACTCGCCCGCTCGCGGATTCCCGCGCCGCCGACAGCACAGCGCGAATCTCCACCGGATGATGGGCATAATCGTCGATAACCATCGCTCCATCGATCTCGCCGACGCGGCTAAAGCGCCGCTTCACCCCCTCGAAGCGCCGAAAGCCGTCGCGAATCCTGTCGTCGTCGATGCCAAGCTCGAGCGCGACCGCGATCGCGGCCAGTGCATTTTGGACATTGTGGCGCCCGGGGATTGGCACATGCACCCCCTCGATCGTGCGGCGGCTGCCGTCACGCTCCAGCACCACCGCGTCGAAGCGGGTGCCGCCCGCCTCCGGAGTCACGTTGTCGGCGCGCAGATCCGCGAGCGCCGAGAAGCCATAAGTGACGATCCGCCGGTCGCGGATTCGGCTGAGCACGCCCTGCACTTCGGGATGATCGACGCACATCACTGCAAGGCCGTAGAAAGGAACGTTCTCGATGAACTCGCAATAGGCCTTCTTGACCTCGTCGAAGCTGCCGTAATGCTCGAGATGCTCGGGATCGATATTGGTGACGACCGCGATGGTCCCGTCGAGGCGGAGGAAGCTGCCGTCGCTTTCGTCGGCCTCAACCACCATCCATTCGCTGTTGCCGAGCCGGGCATTGGACCCGTAGCGATTGATGATGCCGCCGTTGATCACGGTGGGCTCGATGCCCCCGGAATCGAGCAGCGTCGCCACCATCGATGTCGTTGTCGTCTTGCCGTGGGTACCGGCGACGGCGATCGTCGACTGCATCCGCATCAGTTCGGCCAGCATCTCCGCGCGCTTGACGATCGGCAGACGGCGTTCGATCGCCGCCTCGACTTCAGGGTTGCCCCGCGAAATTGCCGACGAGCAGACCACCACCGCGGCCTCGCCCAAATTGTCGGGGCTGTGGCCGATCGAAACCGCAATGCCTGCCTTGCGCAGCCCTTCGACGACATATCCCTCGGCCTGGTCCGAACCCTGCACCTTGTAGCCGAGCTGGTGCATCACTTCGGCGATCCCGGACATGCCGATGCCGCCGATGCCGACAAAGTGGATGGTGCCGATATCCTGGCCGAATGCCTTCATGCCGGCACGCCCTGCCCCGCAAAGCCGGAGCCGCGCCGACGCACCACTGCTGGGCCGACTTCAATGGGAGCCGTCCGGCCGGCGACGCGCTCGACGAGGTCGGCGAGATCGCGCGCGGCATGCGGCCGGCCGACCGACAGCGAGCGCGCTGCAGCGTTGGCAAGCGCGTCCGGATCGGCGGCCAGCGCTTCGATCTGGCGCGCCAGCGACTCCGGCGTGAACTCGCTTTGCGGAACGGTCCTAGCGCCGCCGGCCCGCGTCATCTCGCGGGCATTGCCAGTCTGATGGTCGTCGGTGGCGGACGGGTAAGGGATCAGGATCGCCGGGCGCCCGGCCGCGGTCAGCTCGGCGATGGTGGAGGCTCCGGCGCGGCCGATCACCAGATGCGCCTCGCCGAGCTTGGCCGGCATGTCCTCGATATAGCTCATCAGCTCGGCCGGAATGCCCAGCTCAGCATAGCGGGCGCGGACGGTCTCGATATCGTCTGGCCGGCACTGCTGCATCACCTGCAGCCGGTGGCGAAGCGACGGGTCGAGCAGCCCCAGCCCTTCGGGCACCACCTCGCCAAGGACGGAAGCGCCCTGGCTCCCGCCGGTGACTAGGATCTTCAGCGGCGAGGTGCCGTCGAAAGGCGGAAACGGCTGCTCGCCTAGCCGCACGATCGCTTCGCGTACGGGATTGCCGACGACTTCGACCTTGTCGGCATAGGCAGGCTTCAGGCGGTCCACTTCCTCATAGGCGGTGGCGATGGCCGTCGCCTCGCCCGCAAGCAGCCGGTTGACCCGGCCCAACACCGCATTCTGGTCGTGAAGCACGGTCGGAATGCGCTTCGACGTAGCGGCGATCAGCGCCGGAAAGGCAGGGTAGCCGCCGAAACCGACCACCGCATCGGGCCGGTGGTCGCGATATAGCGCACGCGCTTCCTTACGGCCGCCAATCACCGCGCCGACGGCTTTCAGCCAGCCGATCGGTCCTCCGCCGAGCCGTCCTGCGGGCAGAATGTGTATCGGCACGCCGTCGAAAAGGCCGGGGAAGCGCGCTCCGCGGGCGTCGGTGATCAGCAGCACGCCGTGGCCGCGCGACTTGAGCTCGGCGGCAAGCGCATGGGCCGGCACCATGTGGCCGCCGGTCCCGCCAGCGGCGAGGATGAAATTCATGTCAGCCACGCACTCACCTGGCGTTGTCCCCGCCCCACTTCACGACATAAGGAGAGCGGGTCAGATACGGATTCCGCCGCGTGAATGCGAGCAGCAATCCCATGCCGATCGACAGCGCCAGCATCGAACTTCCGCCATAGCTGATGAACGGCAGCGTCATGCCCTTGGACGGCGCGATCTGGACGTTGACCGCCATGTTAATCAGCGCCTGGAGCCCGAACTGGATCACCAGCCCGGCCGCCGCAAGGATCGCGAAGCTGTTCTCCTCGTCGAGCAGCTTGACCAGCACGCGCGCGACAATGGTGAGGTAGAGCAGCGCAATCGCGAGGCAGGCAATAAGGCCGAACTCCTCGCCGATGACCGAGAAGATATAGTCGGTGTGCGGCTCGGGGAGGCCGAACTTGCGGGTGCCTCCGCCGGGCCCCATCCCGAACATGCCGCCGGCGGTCAGCGTGTTCATCGCATTGTCGGTCTGAAAGGTGTCGCCCTCGCCGAACAGGAAGCCGTCGATCCGCGCCGTCGCCACGTCGTAGAAGAAATAGGCGAGCACCACGCCGATGAGGCCAGCCACTCCGAGCACGCTGAGCAGGCGCATCGACACACCCGCCAGCGCCAGCATCGCCAGCCACACGCAGGCGAAGATGATCGTCGATCCGAAATCCGGCTGCTGCATCAGGAAGACGGCGACCATGAACGTCAGCGCCGCGGACAGCGGGAAAACCGGCAGCGACTTGTCGCCCTCGCGAAGGCTGAGCAACCAGGCCATGGCGATGACGAAGAACGGTTTCAGGAACTCGGACGGCTGCAATTGCCCGACGCCGATGTCGAGCCAGCGCTTCGCGCCGTTCACTTCGGCCCCGAGAACCGGCACGAAGGCCAGTAGCACGAAGAAGAAGGCGGCGCCGAACAGCGACAATCGCCGCGCCCGCTCCCGCGGCAGCATCGAGATGCCGATCATCACGGGAATGCCGACGGCGATCCAGGCGATCTGGCGGTAGAAATAATAGAGTTCGGTGAACTGCACCGAGCCGCCCGAGTAGCGTTCGGCGGCGGCCGGCGAGGCGGCGGCGACGGCGATCAGCCCAATGCCGATCAGCGCCGCGACCAGCAGCAGCAGGACCTTGTCGATCTCCCAGAACCAGCGGCCGATCGCCGAAGTGTCGGAGCGGCCGTAGCGGCTGGGATCGACCAGTGCCGCCTTTGCCTTGATGGTCCCCGTCAGGCTGTTCATTTCAGCGCCCCCACCAGATTCTTGAACGTGTCCCCGCGATCCTCGAAATCGCGGAACTGGTCGAACGACGCGCACGCCGGCGACAGCAGCACCGTATCACC
>JALYPM010000154.1 GCA_030856365.1 Pseudomonadota bacterium | reverse complement strand
GCGGGCGCCTGCGCGGTGGCGGCGGACGCCATCAGCGCGGCGCAGACGGCTAGGTTTCTCAAGATCATCGCATTCCCCCCGGTGCCGGCGCGGCTTCGCCATAAGGTCAAGGTTGATGGATTCCGTGGCCCTCCGCAAGATATTCGGCGCTGCGCATTTCCTGAAGGCGGCTGACGGTGCGCTGGAATTCGAAGCTGCCGTCGCCTTGCGGGTAGAGGCCCGCCGGCTCCGCGTCTGCCGAAGCGAGCAGCTTCACGCGATGTTCGTAGAGCGCGTCAATCAGGGTCACGAACCGCGCCGCTTCGTTGCGCATCTCGCGAGTGAGCACCGGAATGCCGACGATGATCGCGGTATGAAATCGCTGGGCGACGGCGAGATAGTCTGCCGCCCCGCGCGCCTCGCCGCACAGCCGCTTGAACGAGAATACGCCGACGCCTTTGAGGCTCTTGGGCACGTGCAGCGTACGCCCTCCGCCGACGTCCAGCTCCTCGCTCGGCACCTTGGCGCGATCCTCGACGCTGTAGTCGGTCAATTTGAAAAAGGCTTCGCTCAGCGCCGCTGTCGCTTCGGGGCCACTGGGTACGTGCCACACCTGCACGCCCTCCAGCCGATCGAGCCGGTAATCTGTCGGACCATTGACTTCGACGACTTCGAACCTTTGCTCCAGCAAGGCAATGAAGGGCAGGAACAGCTCGCGGTTGAGCCCGTCTTTGTAGAGATCGACCGGCGGCCGGTTGGACGTCGCGATCACCCGCACATCGCGCTCCAGCAACTTGTCGAACAGCCGTGACAGGATCATCGCGTCCGCGGGGTTGGTGACCTGCATCTCATCGAATGCGAGCAGCTTTGCTTCAGCCGCGATCGTGTCGGCGACCACCTCGAGCGGATCGCCCTCCTCGCTCATGCGCGCGTCTCTCAGCCGCTGGTGCGTCTGGAGCATGAAGGCGTGAAAGTGGACCCGGCGCTTGGGCTCAACGGCGATACGTTCGAAAGCAAGGTCCATCAGCATCGACTTGCCGCGTCCGACTCCGCCCCACAGATAGGCGCCGGCAGGACCCTTCCGCTGTGTGCCAAACAGCCGCTTCAGCAGTCCGCCCTTGTTATCGGCAAGCGTGGCAGCCAAATTGTCGAGCGACGCAGCAGCCCGCTGCTGCGCCGCATCCGGCTTCAGCTCGCCCGCCCTGATCAGCGCATTGTAGGCACGGCAGACGGCGCCGGTCATGCAGGCGAGTTTCGATCCCGGATGCGTTTCAGCGTGCCGGTGAAGCTGTAGCAGACTTCGCCGTCCTGCCGGACGACACCCTGCAGGAACACCAGCGAACGGGTCTGCCGCACCAGCTCGACATGGGCGTCGAGCGGAAGTCCCGGTTGCCCGCGGCCAATGAAATGGGTGGTGAGATCAAGCGTCACGTAATGCCCCTCAGCCATGCCGGCACAGCGCCCTCCGGCGAACAACGCCATGTCGATGAAGCTCATCACGGCGCCGCCATGGATCGAGCCGCCCATGTTCATGTGCCGCTCGGAAGGAAAGATGCGGCAGATCGCCCGCCCCTCGCCATCAGGCTTGAACAGCAATTTGCCGGTCGTGCCGGCGAAGGACCTGCGCGGGAACTCGCCCCAGCTGTACCAGCCGGGGTGGACGGGATCCTCCGCGGCGCCGGTGGGGAGCCTGATATCGGTTGGAGCGTCCATGAAGCCGCGCCTAGTCAGCCGTTGCAGCCGACGCAACCGGTCCTCCCCCACCTGGGGAGGAGGAGGTGGCAGCCGCCGCAGCGGCTGACCGAGGGGGCCTGGCCGTCCACATCGCTCCCCTCCGGCGCTTCGCGCCACCTCCCCCAAGGGGGAGGAGTTTCTACGCCGCCCGTTCCGCGATCATCTTCTTGGTTTCGGCGATGGCCTTGGCCGGATTCAGCCCCTTCGGGCAGACATTCGCGCAGTTCATGATCGTGTGGCAGCGATAAAGGCGGAACGGATCGTCGAGCTGGTCGAGCCGCTCGCCGGTCGCTTCGTCGCGGCTGTCGGCGAGCCAGCGATAGGCCTGCAGAAGCACTGCGGGACCCAGGAACTTGTCGCTGTTCCACCAGTAGCTGGGGCAGCCGGTCGAACAGCAAAAACACAGGATGCACTCGTAGAGACCGTCGAGCTTGGCGCGGTCGTTCGGCGATTGCGCGCGCTCCTTGCCCGAAGGCTCGGCAGCCGCGCTCTTCAGCCACGGCTGGATCGACGCATATTGGGCGTAGGCGTGGGTGAGGTCGGGGACGAGGTCCTTGACCACCTCCATGTGCGGCAGCGGCGTGATCTGCACTTCACCCTTGAGGTCGGCGATGGCGGTGGTGCAGGCGAGGCCATTGCGGCCGTTCATGTTCATCGAGCAGGATCCGCAAATGCCTTCGCGGCAGGAGCGGCGAAAGGTCAGCGTCGGGTCAATGTCGGTCTTGATCTTGATCAGCGCGTCGAGGATCATCGGCCCGGTCTTGTCGAGGTCGATCGTATAGCGATCGAAGCGCGGGTTGGCGCCGCTCTCGGGATCGTAACGATAGACTTTGAACGTCCTCAGGCGACCGCCGGTCTCGGCAGCATGCTCGCGGCCCTTCGTGATCTTGCTGTTCTTCGGAAGCACAAACTCGGCCACGCCTAACTCCTTGCAAGCGCGGGGCGGCGGCGAGGTGCTGTCACCAATGCTCGTAGTGCCCCCGGCACTGCTGTGCGTTGGTGACCCCTACGGGACTCGAACCCGTGTTTTCGCCGTGAGAGGGCGACGTCCTAGACCACTAGACGAAGGGGCCGTGCGCTTGAGCGGGCCATATGTGGGCTCGGGCTGCGCTAGTCAATCAGCCCCAGGAACCCGGAAAATCAAAGTCAGTGTAGCGACAGAAAAGAACCGCTATGAAGGGCTTCATGACCAGCTCCCACTCCCTCACGCGCCGTGGAATGATCTCCAGCACGGCGGCCTTCGGCGGCCTGACGCTGCTCGGCCTTTCCGGCGCGGGTGTTGCCGCGCTGCAGAACGGCAAGAAGGCCGCGCCCAAGATCACCATGTACCGCGACCCCAGTTGCGGCTGCTGCAGCAAATGGGCCGACGCCGCGCGTGCCGCCGGTTTCGATGTCACCGTCAGCGAGACGTCGGACATCATGGCCGTGAAGGCGAAACTCGGCGTGCCCGACGAGCTGATGTCCTGCCACACCAGCGTCGCCGGCGGCTATGTCGTCGAAGGCCATGTGCCGCTCGATGCGGTCAAGAAGCTGCTGAGCCAGAAGCCGAAAATCCGCGGCATCGCAGTTGCTGGAATGCCGCTCGGCTCGCCCGGCATGGAAGTGCCGGGGCGGGCGGCCCAGCCGTTCGACGTGATCGCCTTCGACGCGGCAGGAAACACGCGCAAGTTCGCTTGAACCGGGGCGTGTTCACGTCTTCTTGAACTTCGATCGCCGACGATCTAGCTGGCGTACCATGGTACAGAGTCAAGCGGTCCAATCGCTGACCATCGGACGGCTTGCAGAAGCGGGCGGGGTCGGCGTGGAAACCATCCGTTTCTATCAGCGACGGGGACTGCTCGAGACGCCAGCACGCGAGAGTGGAATCCGGCGCTACGGCAGCGAGGATGTCCGGCGGCTGCGGTTCATCCGGCAGGCGCAGACGGCGGGTTTCACGCTCGAAGAGATCGGCGAGCTGCTCGAGCTCGACGCCGGCGAAGACCGTCCCCGGGCGCGCGAGCTCGCGCGGACGCGGATCGCGTCGCTCGACGAGAAGATCGCGGAGCTGCAACGCGCCCGCGACTCGCTGCGGAAGCTGGCCAAGGAATGCGCTGGAGGAAGCTCCGGTCCCTGCCCGATCCTGACCTCGTTCGGAGTGTGACGGCGCTCAGCGCTCGCGGATGAATCGCATCAGTTCGGCAAGCGTCGATTCCATCTGGTCCTGCATCTGGCTGACCAGCTCGTTCTCGCGCATTCCGCCATGGTCCAACGGCTTGGAATAGCTGTCCGAGAAGGACTTGAGATCATCCTCGTCGAACACGCCCTTGGCGACCAGCTTGGCGAGGATCACCAGCAGGCCATTGGTATTGGCGATGGTGCCGGCGACCAGCGCCTCGTCCACCATCGACAGGCGTGGATCGATCTCGGCTTCGTCGGTTTCTTCATTCATCCGCTTCAATCTGGCGCAGTGGGAGCATTCGGCAAGCCCTTCGGCGCACAATATTGCGCCAGCACAGCCCAGGCCTCCGCTTTCTCGGTGAACTGGCGAGTGTTGGCGGCGCTCGATGACGGCAGGTCGAGGAGCGCTACGTTGCCGGCAACGCCGAACAAGCGCCTGCCTGCCGAAGCCGCCGCCGTGCCGTTAAAGGCGACGGCCCGTAGCTGCGGAAAACCCTCGCGCAGGCGGTCGATCGGATTATGTCCGGCGTTGCGGATGGCCTGATCAAGACTGCCCGGCCGCGTTGCCGTGGCGACCACGTCCCACAGGCCGATCCGCCGCTCAGCCAGACGCTCAAGGCGTTGCTCATAGGGCAGCGCGTCCAATTGCTGGCCGATGGCGCTACCCAGCAAGCGCCAGAATTGGTTGGTCGGATGCGCATAGTATCGCTGCGCAGCCAGCGAGGCATCACCCGGCAGGCTGCCGAGGATGAACAAGGTTGCGTCCGGACGCGCGATGGGCGGCATGCTGCTTTTCAGCATGCCGCCTCAGACGCTTTACTTGACCCTTTCGATCCGCTGCGCCGCTTCGTCGAGGATCGCGGCAATCTCGTGCAGCAGTTCGTCGTCGAGCCCTTCGCGGCCGACGCGGTGCCGAAGCGCGGTCATGACGTTCTTGACGGCGCGGCCGAGAACGGGACCGGGGTTTTGCCGCTCGCCGGGAGCAAGGCTGGCGAGCCGCTCAAACAGCGCCTCGACTTCCTCTTTGCGCTCTTCAAGATGAGCGCGGCCGTGGGCCGTTATCGAAAAGGCCTTGCGTGAACCTTCCGCCTTGGCTTCCTCGATCAGATCCATCTCCTCGAGCAGCGTCAGCGTCGGATAGATGACGCC
>JALYPM010000151.1 GCA_030856365.1 Pseudomonadota bacterium | reverse complement strand
CCGCTTCATTGGGCTTGAACTTGGGGCCGCCGTTGAGGCCGAGGAACGCCTGGCCGAGGAGGGTGAAATCGACGGTCAGTTCATCGCCCTGCTGTCCGCCGGGGTAATCCGACGCCGCCGCGTGAGCTGAGCCGACGTGACTGTCCGGGAAAACGGACGCATAGAATTCCGCCGCCTTGCGCGCTTCGCCGTGGTCGAACCACAGGCAGGTCGCCATCTTCGACATCGTTCCGCTCCTACTTGCTGACGATCATGAAGACGGCGCCTTCAGGGTCGATGGCCTGGACCACGCGGTCGCCGCCGGGCACTTCGGCCGGCCCGTAGGTTACGGTGCCGCCGCCGGCGTTGATCGCATCCAGGCCGCGGTCGACGCTGTCGGTGCGGAAGCAGTAGTTCCACGTGGGCTGGCTGCCGGGCTGCACCTTCATCATCGCCCCGATCATCCGGCCGCCATGCTCGATGAACTGATAGTCGCCCATCTCGCCCATCGGCATCACGTCGCCGAGGCTCCAGCCGAACAGCTCGGGATAGAAGCTCTTGGCCGCCTCGAGGTCGGTGGTGTTGAGCTCGTTCCAGGCGCCGTGGCCGAGCTCGTCGGGAGAGAAGGCTTCGCTCGCCTCGTCGCTTTCGCCGCGCATCACGTAGATCGGAATGCCCTGCGGGTCGGCGATCAATGCCATGCGGCCGACGCCGGGCAGGTCGAACGCCGGCATCATTACCTTGGCACCGAGGCCTTCTGCCTTTGCCACCGTGGCGTCGACGTCATCGACGCCGACGTATCCGAGCCAGGTTGGCTTGGCGCCATGCTCCCGCATGTCGGCAGTCAGCTGCATCACGCCACCGGCGAAGCCGCTACCCGTGCGGATCATGCGGTAGTCCATCGGATTGCTCGCGGCAGTCTCGATGTCCCAGCCGACGGCCGCGTCGTAAAAGGATTTGGCGGCGCCATGGTCCGAGGTCAGCAGCTCGTACCAGATGAAGCTTCCGTGGGGATTAGGCACGGGCTGCCTCCGTCGCCATGCTGTCGACGATCGGCTGGAAGCCGCCCCAGAACATGCGCTTGCCGTCGAAAGGCATTTCGGTGCCGGACTGCATATCCGGACCTTCCATCATCTTCTTCCAAGCTGCGTCGCGAGTGGCCTTGTCCGGCCATTCAATGAACGAAAAGACGACATTCTCGCCTTGCTCGGCCTTCACGCTCCGGCGGAAGTCGGTGGTTTTCCCGTCGGGCACGTCGTCGCCCCAGGCCTCGACGACCCGCAGAGCTCCCGATTCGCGGAAAGTACCGGCCATCTTGGCAGCCAAGGTGCGATAGGCTTCGCGATTTTCGTTTGGAACCGGTACCACGAAACCGTCGGTGTAGGAGCCGCTGCTGCGTTCACCTTCGTCGACGATGGCGTCGAAGCCGCCCATGATCATCCTCTTGCCGTCGAACGGCATGTCGGCGCCCATCTCCTTCATTCGCGGGTCGCTCATCATCTTCTCATTTGCAGCGTTGCGGGCCTCCTTCGAAGGATATTCGAACCAGGAGAAGACGACATTCTCGCCGTCCTCGGCCTTCACCGCGCCGCGGAAGTCGGTGACCTTGCCTTCCGGGACGTCATCGCCCCAAGCCTCGACAAGTCGCTTAACTCCGAATTCTTGGAACAGCGGAAATGCGTCGCTGGCGTGCTTTCTGTAGGCGTCCTTGTTGGCCTCGGGGACCGGGACGACGAACCCTTCAAAATAGGTCATGCTGCTTCTCCCTCTTCAGTCGATATTTGCGCGGCGCCGGTTGGCCGTTGCTCGAAGTCGGCTAGCTGCGCATCCATCGCGCGCTGGAATGCGGGGCGGCTGGTGCCACGCTGCATATACGCAAGCAGGTTCGGCCGCTGCTCAAGCAGATCGGTGTTCTCCAGACTGCGCAGCACATCGACCATCAGCAGGTCACCGGCGCTGAACGAATCCTCGAGCCATTCCTTGTCGCCGAGCCAGTCGGCGAGCCGGTCGATCCTTTTTTCGATCATCTCGATGACCTGCGGCCGGCGCTCCACCGTCCACGCTTCGCCCTTGTGGAAGATGTCGATGATCGGCAGCTGCGACACAAACGGCTCGACGCTGTTCAGCGCGGCGATGACCCAGGCGGTTGCGCGTGCGCGATCCGGCTCGTTGGCGGCCAGCAGATGGCCGAACTTGCGGCCGATGTGCAGGACGATCGCGCCGGATTCGAACAGCTGCACCTGATCGTCGCGGTAGCTCGGCACCTGGCCCCAAGGCTGTTCCGCGAAATAGTCCGCCGGGCGTTCCGACATGGCTTCGAGCTTACGCACCGAATAGGGAACACCCGCTTCCTCCAGCGCCCAGCGGACGCGCAAATCGCGGACATAGCCTTTGGCGAAGTCGGGAACCCAGTTGAAGGCGGTGATCCGCACTGCGGCATTGGCATTGATCGGCATGGGTTCGCTCCTAGTGACGGTCGGCGGCGGCGTCGGTGGTTTCAAGGGCGCTGGCTCCCTGCTCTTCGGCGGCGGCGTCCATCCACATCGGCTCCCAATGGTGGCCGTCGGGATCCTCGAAGCTGCGGCCGTACATCATCCCGCCCATCTCCTGCTTCGGCCCCGGGTCGGCCTTGCCGCCGTTGGCAGCGGCCGTTTCCACGAGACGATCGACGTCTTCGCGACTGTCGCAGCTGATGCACAGCAGGACCTGGCTGGTGCGGTGGGCGTCGGCGATCTCCTTGCCGGTGAAGGTCTTGTAGAAGTCGTGCTTCAGCAGCATGACGTGGATGGTGTCGCTGAACAGCATCGCTGCCGCCTGATCGTTGGTGAACTTGGGTTCGTTGCGAGCGCCAAGCGCCGCATAGAAACGCTTGGAGCGCTCCAGATCCGTGACCGGCAGATTGACGAAAATCATCCGTGACATCGCTGCGCTCCCTCTTTTTGCGACCTGATTCGCTTGCTTTTTGGACGTGCAAGTCCTAAATTACAACCATGGAGTTAGAAAAACTAACTAGGTTGGGACAGGACGAAGAAAAAAGGCGGTACGACGACGCCTGCGCGGCAGCGCACGGCATGGACCTGATCGGCGATCGGTGGGCAATGCCGGTGGTTCGGGAGTTGCTGCTGGGCCCGCGGCGGTTCGGCGACATCAAGGGCAGCCTGCGCGGGGTCAGCGCCAATGTACTGTCGCAGCGGCTCGATCAGCTGGAGGAGGCGGGCGTGCTGATCAGAAGGAAGCTGCCTCCGCCGGCATCGGTCCAGGTCTATGAGCTGACGCGATGGGGCTATGAGGCGGCGCCGATCTTCCAGGCGCTGGGACGCTGGGCGGTGCGGTCGCCCCGCCACGATCCGTCCAAGCCGTTTACCCCGGTGTCGCTAATGCTGTCGCTGCGCACGATGTTCAGCGACGAGGCTGCGGGCGATTTTGAAGCGCGCATCCAGCTCGTCTTCGGCGGGGAGGACTTCCTATGGGAGCGGACCGGCCGGCAGATACGCATCGGGCGTGGCCAAATCGACCATCCTGACTTCACCCTCACCGGCCCGCCGGCCGCAATCGCGGGGATCGTCTACGGCGGCGCTCCGCTAAGTTCGGTCGAGACCGACGGAGACATGGCGCTGGCGAAGCGTTTCATGACGCTCTTCCCCCTGCCAAAGAAGGCCGCATAGCAGTTATTGAGGCAGCACTTTCCTTCCCCTAAGGGCAGAGCATGACCGACCTACCGAATGTGAAGCCCGAAAGCCGCGCCGATACCGTGCTCGCCGCGCCTGATCGCATGGTGAAGCTGCGCGACGCGTTCGGGGTCGACAGCGACATGGAAGTGCCGGCCTTCAGCGAGGCTGACGAGCGGGTTCCGGATCTCGACCCGGCCTATGTGTTCGATCCCGACACCACGCTCAGCATCTGCGCCGGCTTCGGCCGCAACCGCCGGGTGATGGTCCAGGGCTATCACGGCACCGGCAAGTCGACGCATATCGAGCAGGTCGCGGCGCGGCTGAACTGGCCGATGATCCGCATCAACCTCGACGCCCATATCAGCCGCATCGATTTGATCGGCCGCGACGCCATCGTCCTTCGCGACGGCCAGCAGGTGACCGAGTTTCGCGAAGGCCTGCTGCCGTGGGCGCTGCAACATCCGGTGGCGCTGGTGTTCGACGAATATGACGCCGGCCGGCCCGACGTGATGTTCGTGATCCAGCGCGTGCTGGAGGCGGAAGGCAAGCTGACCCTGCTCGACCAGAATCGGGTGATCCGCCCCAACCCCTGGTTCCGGCTGTTCGCGACCACGAACACGATCGGGCTTGGCGACACCACCGGCCTCTATCACGGCACCCAGGCGATCAATCAGGGACAGATGGACCGCTGGAACATCGTCACCACGCTCAACTATCTGCCCGCCGCGGTCGAGGCGCAGATCGTGCTCGCCAAGTCGGGCGAGTATGACAATGCCGACGGCAAGGCGACAGTCGAGAAGATGATCAAGGTCGCGGAGCTGTCGCGGCAGGGCTTCATCAACGGCGACATCTCGACGGTGATGAGCCCGCGCACGGTCATCAGCTGGGCGCAGAATGCGATGATCTTCGGCGACGTCGGCTTCGCCTTCCGGGTCTCCTTCCTCAACAAGTGCGACGAGGCGGAGCGGCCGATCATCGCCGAATATTATCAGCGGGTGTTCGGCAGCGACCTTCCCGAAAGCGTGGTCGGCAAGGCGAGTTAGGCGGCGGTGGCCGACCCCCTCGACCAGTTCCGGCGTGCGCTTGCCGGCGCGGCGCGGGCGATCGCGCGGGACGCCGACATCGAAGTGACGATCTCGGGTGAGAACGCCGCCGCTTCCGGAAAGACGGCGCGAGTGCCGTCGCCAGGAACCGCGTTCGAGCCGCGGCTGGTGGCGGAGGCGCGGGGAGCCGCCGACGCGCTGGCGCTTCGGCTGCGGCACCACAATGCCCGCATCCATGCCGCCGGTGCGCCCGTCGATGCGGAAGCGCGCGCGGTGTTCGACGCGCTCGAGATGGCGCGGGTCGAGGCATTGGGCGCGAAGGCGATGGCCGGCGTTCGCGGCAATCTTGCGCAGCTCACCGATGCGCGGGTGCGGGGCGATGCGATCGTCCGCGCCCGAACCGCCGAGGAAGTCCCGCTGTCGACGGCAGTCGGCCTGATCGCTCGGCAGCGGCTGACCGGTGATGCTCCGCCCAAGGCAGCGCTGGCTGGTCTCGGACTGGTCTCCGACTGGATCGAGGAAAAGGCTCGATCCGAGCTCGACGCGCTGGCGCTGACCATCGACGACCAGGCCGCCTTCGCGCGTCTCTCGCGCCGGCTGCTCGAGGATCTCGATCTCGTCGCAGGCGATGAGCAGCTGGAGCCGGAGCCGGAGGAAGGCGGCGACGAGGAGCAAGGCGAGGAAAGCGGCGCCGACGACGCTAACCAGGACTGCGACGACAAGAATCCCGCCGGCGGCGACATGGAGATGC
>JALYPM010000198.1 GCA_030856365.1 Pseudomonadota bacterium | reverse complement strand
CGCCAGCGCACCACCCCGTCCCGCCAGGGCTCAGGCCCGTCCTCCACCGCCCGCGCCAGCGCCGCCCGCTGCTCGGCGTTCAGCGTCGGCGCCTTGCCGGGCGCCTTGCGGTCGATCAGACCCTCAGAGCCGGACTCGAAACTCTACGCGACATAGCAGTACCTTGCGAGGCGTCGCGTCAGGAGGCGGATGTGGGCAATGAAGCCCCAGGCCTCGGCCGAGGCGATGGATTTCTCCCAGTCCTTGTCGAGCCGACGGCACCTGCCGAGCCATGCGAAGGTGCGCTCGACGACCCATCTGCGGGGCAGGACCTCGAAGCCCCTGGCTGTGTCAGACCGCTTGATGATCTCGATGGTCCAGTCGCCGAAGCGGCGCATGGCCGCCTTCAGCTTCGGCCCGGCATAGCCGCCGTCGGCGAAGACGTGGCGCAGCCAGGGCCAGCGGGCGCGGATGGTTTTCAGCACCGCCGGCGCGCCGTCGCGGTCCTGGACGCTGGCGGCGTGGACGACGAGGCCGACCATCAGGCCGAGGGTGTCGGTGACAATGTGACGCTTGCGGCCCTTGACCTTCTTGCCGGCGTCAAAACCGCAAACCCCTCCACTCTCGCTCGTTTTCACGCTCTGGCTATCGATCACGCCCGCCGTGGGGCGAGCTATGGCTGATTTTGGGTGACGCGGCGTGATCAAGCGGCGCGGCTCTGGGTGGCGTCGGGTTGAGCGACGCCGTCGGTGAATTTGACGCCCTCTATGAGGCGGGGCAACTGGTTTGTGCCGTTGAGCTTGCGCCATTTCGTCGACGCCGCCTTGACCAGGGTGAAGACCATCAGCTTGGCGGTCTTCTGCGACAGCGCGCCCTTGGTGCGCACGGTGCGGTGTCGGACGGTGGCGAAGACGCTCTCGATCGGATTCGAGGTGCGCAGATGGTCCCAATGCTCGGCCGGGAAGTCGTAGAAGGCCATCAGGGCCTCGGTGTCCTTGGTCAGGCAGGCCACCCCGCGCTCGTACTTGGCGGCGTATTTTTCCCTGAAGGTCTCGATGGCCGCCAGCGCCGCGGCGCGGGTCTCGGCGTGGGAGATCTCGCGCAGGTCTGCGGTGACGGCCGGCTGCATGGATTTCGGGAAATGGTTGAGCACGTTCGCGATCTTGTGCACCCAGCAGCGCTGGTGACGCGTGCCGGGAAAGACCTCGTCCAGCGCCTTCCAGAACCCGAGCGCGCCGTCGCCGACGGCCAGCTCGGGCGGCACGGCGAGCCCGCGCGCCTTGAGATCGACGAGCAGCTCGCGCCAGCTCTGGGCGCTTTCGCGGACCCCGACCTGGAAGCCCAGCAGTTCCTTCCGCCCTTCGGGCGTCGCCCCGATGATCACCAGCATGCACTCGGCCTGCGGCTCCATCCGGGCCTGCAGGTAGACGCCGTCGGCCCAGATGTAGACGTAGCGGCGGGCGGAAAGGTCCCGGCGCTGCCAGCGGTCGTAGTCCTCCTGCCAGCTGGCCGTCAGGCGTGAGATCACACCGGGCGACAGGTTCGGCGCGTCTTTCCCAAGCAGGGCCGTCAGCGCTTCCTCGAAGTCCCCGGTGGAGATGCCCCGCAGGTAAAGCACCGGCAGCAGGGCATCGAGGCTCCGCGACCGCCGCGCCCATTTCGGCAGGATGTTCGAGGTGAAGCGAAACCTCTTCCCGACCGGCACGTCGGTCGCCCGGTCGCGCACCTTCTGACGCTGCACCGGGATCGGCCCGATCCCGGTCTGCATCATGCGCTCGGGCCCCGTTCCATGCCGGACAACCCGCTGACGCCCGTCGGGCAGGCGCTCCTCGGCATACTGTGCGACGAAGCTCGCCGCCTCCGCCTTGAGCGCGGCGGCCAGCATCTGGCGGGCGCCGTCGCGCGCGATCTCGGTCAGCGGGTCGAGGATCGATCCGGGCTGGTGAAGTGGGCTGATCGTGGTATCGTCCTTCATGGCGTATCGCTCCTTCGGGAGGTTCTGGCAGGTTTGAGCACCCGCCACGATACGCCGCCTTCTCAGGCCCCATCACCCAGTTTCAGCCATAGCTCGCGCGCCAGGCTCGTTGGGCATTTGCGATCAGTGCTAAGAAGGTTTGGCAGGGCCAGGTCCGTTCAGATATCAAATCTATTGCAGAAACCGGGCGAAATTATGAATATGCTGCATTCACTTTCCAAGTTCGACAC
>JALYPM010000193.1 GCA_030856365.1 Pseudomonadota bacterium | reverse complement strand
GGCTGCTGGTCGCTCAAGACGGCATGAACGAGCCGCTTGCGCAGAACTTCAAGCTCGTGTCCTGGGGTGACGTGCTTAACGCTTTGTCGGTCAGCGACGGGATGGCCGCGCCGCGCTAATCGACGCTCCTCCGGAGAAGCCATGCAACTGTCCCGCCGTCATTTCACCATCGGAAGCGCAGCGTCTCTGGCGTTTGGCGGCGCGGCGCGGGTGGCGCACGCGCAAGGCGCGCAGACCTATCGCAGCGAGGTGCCTGGCTACGGTCCGCTCGTTCCCGATCCCGCGGGCCTCTTCGACCTGCCCGAAGGTTTCCTCTACACTGTCATTTCCACGGCCTGCGAGCCGATGGACGACGGCTATGTCACCCCGGACAAGTTCGACGGGATGGGCTGCTTCGGCATCGACGCGGAACGGGTCGCGCTGGTCCGCAACCACGAACTCAAGCCGGAAGATCGGGAGCTTGGCCCGACCGGCGGGTTTCAGCGGCTCGAGGCAAGGCTTCGGGCAGAGGCTCATTTCGGCGTGGACAACGGCGGCTCGGTCATTCCCGGCGGCACCTCGACCATGGTATACAATCTGCGCACCGGCAGGCGCGAGCAGCAATATCTCAGCCTTGTCGGCACCGCGGTGAACTGCGCCGGCGGAGCGACGCCGTGGGGGAGCTGGCTGAGTTGCGAGGAAAGCGTGCTTGCTCCGGCGGACGTCCGTCAGGCGCACGGCTGGGTGTTCGAAGTGCCGTCGCAGCACCGTGGTCTGGTGAAGCCAGTCCCGCTCACCGCCATGGGCCGCTTCCGTCACGAGGCCGCCGCGGTCGATCCGCGCACCGGGATCATCTATCTGACCGAGGATCGCGACGATGGGCTGTTCTACCGATTCATTCCGAACGTCCGCGACAATCTGGCGGAAGGCGGCAGGCTGCAAGCGCTCGCACTGCGCGATTCACGCGGCGGCGCCGACACCCGTAACTGGTCGCAGCGGCGCTTCCCCGCCGCCACGCCGATCGCCGTTCGCTGGCTCGACCTGAACGACACCGCCAGTCCGAAGGACGACCTCCGCCTGCGCGGGCATCAGGCCGGAGCGGCGGTATTCGCGCGCGGCGAAGGCATCCACTTCGGTTCCGGCGAGATGTTCTTCACTTGCACCTCGGGCGGCGCCGCGAAGCTCGGACAGATCATGCGGTACAGGCCCGGAGCAGAAGAGCGTGGCGCGGGAGAAGGGCGGGAGCCGGGAACGCTGGAGCTGTTCGTCGAAAGCACGGACTCAACGCTCCTCGACTATGGCGACAATCTGACAGTGGCGCCGTGGGGCGACCTGATCATCTGCGAGGATCGGACTGACGGCGAGATCAACCATCTGCGCGGAGTTACCCCGCAGGGCAAAATCTACACCTTTGCCAAGCTTCACGCGGACACGGAACTGGCGGGCGTCTGCTTCGATCCTGCGGGGCAGACGATGTTCGTAAACGTGTATCGTCCCGGAAAGACCTTGGCGATCACCGGGCCATGGGCGCGCATTCGCAGGTCTTAAGATTTAACCGGCGGGCAGAGGTGCGGCCGGAGCATACGCGTCGAAAATCATACAGCTGCTCAACCGGCGTGCGAGTCTCCCAACCGGGGAACAATAGTGCTCGGCAATGCGATCGAACTGCGAACACACAGCGTTTCACTCATTGATTACATTCTTACCTCGCGTCTCCCGTCGGCTAAGAGTCAGCTCGGGCGTGGAGCCCGGTAGTAAACGTCAGATTTCGACCCATCGCGGAAATTACACGCAGATTCTGGGCGCTGGAGAGGCGATTGCCTGCCGCTAAGTGGGAACCCGCGAGCTGATAAGGGCTTATGAGAGATTGTCGCCGTCTACCTGTCTCGCTTTATCCTGGGAGCGCTCCGAACCATGCCTCATTTGGCAAGCCGCAGCACGCCATTCCGTGTTGCGTTAACCGCGGTGCTTTTGCTCGTCAGCACGGCAGCGCTCGCGCATGGCGTTGCCGAAGGCGATCAGGGCTATATCGAGCAGACGAGCGGCCCCCAGATAGGGGCCTTCCTGTACCTTGGTGCCAAGCACATGGTGACCGGTTACGATCACCTGCTGTTTCTCTTCGGGGTGATATTCTTCCTGTATCGAATGAAACAGGTGGCGACCTACGTCACCCTCTTCGCGATCGGGCACAGCACGACATTGTTAGCCGGGGTCCTGCTCGGAACGAACGTCAGCTCTTATTTGGTAGACGCGATCATCGGCCTTTCGGTGGTGTACAAAGCGCTAGATAATATGGGCGCATATCAGCGCTGGTTCGGGATTCAGCCGAATACCAAGGCCGCTGTGCTCATCTTCGGCTTTTTCCACGGCTTTGGACTGGCAACCAAGCTGCAGCAGTTCTCGCTGTCACCCGATGGACTGCTGACCAACCTGATTTCCTTCAACGTCGGCGTTGAGATTGGCCAGATGCTTGCGCTGGCGGCCATCCTCATCGCCATGGGCTATTGGCGCAGGACCAAGAGTTTCGGCCGCCACGCATTCACCGCAAACGCCATTTTGATGACGGCGGGATTCGTTCTGTTTGGCTATCAGTTGGCCGGATACTTTCTTGTTGAAGGAGCTTGACCATGGAAGAGCAGATCCACGCGCCGACCGCAGCGGAGCTGCCCTCGAAGAAGCAGCTTAACCGCGCAACCCTGATCGCTGCTGGCGTGGCCGCAGTCGTGCTGGTCACCACAATTCTTCCAGCCGAGTACGGCGTTGACCCAACTGGCGTCGGAAGCGCGCTGGGGCTGACAGCAATGGGCGAGATGAAAAGGGAGCAGGCAGCCCTGGAAGCCGCCGCGCCTGAGGCATCGACCACCGCCGACGGGGGCGACCTCACGCTTGATCCTGAACCAGCAGCGGGCGCAGCCCCAGTCGCTGCCTCGGGGGCTCAAAAGGGGGAAGTTAGCCTCACTCTCGCGCCGAACGAGGGGACGGAGGTAAAGGCCACGATGAGGGCCGGCGACGAGCTTCAATATCAGTGGAGCACGGGCGGCCCGAAGGTGAACTTCGAACTCCACGGAGAAGAAATTGGTGCCGCGTCCAGCGATTTCACCAGCTACGAGAAAGGCACCTCCGCCGGAGAAAGTGGCATATTCCGTGCACCGTTCGAGGGGACGCACGGCTGGTTCTGGCGCAATCGAACAGGAGACTCGTTGACGATTAGGGTCGAGGCAAGGGGTGCCTTCCAGAAGTTTGAGCAACTCAAGAAGTAACTACTCACTTCGGGTTCATCCTCAAGCGGTATGTGTTTGACAAGTAACGAAGAGGATCTGATTATGCGCCTTGCATTTCTCGCACTTGCCGCGCTGACTATTGTAGGTACGCCGGTGGTCGCTCACCCGGACGGTCACGATAATCAGTTCCGTGTGGAGCGCCGGCCCATCGCAGAGTTGGCCCAAGACTCTGTCGTAAAGCTGGTGACGCAGGCGAAGCTTCCAGCAAGCTGGTCCAAGGCCCCGTCAATCGGGAGCCAGATGCGCACCAAGAACGGCGCAGAGCAATGGGTGATCACCTTTGAGAACAAGGCCATCCGAGTTCGGGCTAAGCGGCGTCTCTATGTGCTGATGACGCCGGAAGGTGAGTTCATCTCGGCCAATCACAAGCTTAGCTAATTCCTGAGACTGGGTGGGTCGGAGCGCGCGAAGTGCTTAATGCGGAGCCGGAGATTTCGATCGCCTCCGTTGCCTCCGACGCTATGGTTGGAACGGTGATCAATTTCAGGAGGCGGTGAGCCAACTTCGACCGCCGAAGTGACCATCAGCGGTGTTTCACAACGTCCGCTTTCCACCCCTTGCGGACAGTTCCGATCAGCTGTCCTTGCAGTAGCCTTCGCCAGATTTGACCATAAGGCAGTTTTTCTTGCCAGCCAGGTACTTGAGCCCGGTCTCGTCGCCGGTCGCCGCACGGAGCAGGAGGCCTTCGCCTCCGCGCGCAAATTTGATTCCGCCCTCGGCATCTTGGCCGGGGTAAGTACCTTTGGTGTCAAGATCGGACTGCATTT
>JALYPM010000181.1 GCA_030856365.1 Pseudomonadota bacterium | reverse complement strand
CTATACGCAGATGATCTGGCCAGCGACGCAGCGGGTCGGCTGCGCACTGGCCTCCACGAGGCGCGTTGACTATCTCGTCTGCCGCTACTCGCCCAAGGGCAACATCGACGGGAAGCCGGTTGGCGGGACGCTCTATGTTGCTCCTGAACAGGGCGAGCGGGGCTAATCAATGGGTTGAATGTCCGCTTTCCACCCAAAGCAAACATTAGCCGAGTGTCCGCTTTCGACCCATTGCGGACGTTAGATCGTCAGCGGATTGAGGCCGGTTCGTCGATAAGATGCCAGCCTTTTCCATCGAGAGCGACGTAGGTTGAGTAGCGATGCCAACGCTTGCCGCGCCTTTGCTGCCACTTGCACACGGCTTCCGTTGGTTCCTCTTCAATCGCGACGCAGGAAACGCGTAGAACGTCGGCCTTAGCGAGTGGCCTGCTGGTAAACACTTCGATTGCCTTCGCCAACTCGGTTGGAGTGGGCAACACCCAAGCGCCATTGGCCGAAGCTAACGCAAGCGCTGCAACGGCCTCAGAAGTCCAGACATCTCTACGATGCAACGGAAGACTGTTGCAATCTCGCCTTCGTTGTCTTCTGCGCCATGCGAGCGATTTACGATGGTGTCATGGTGTTGTCGGATCGACGGGGACGTTCTCGCAGACCTGACGAGTGCTCATCAATGTGCCTGTATCTTCGTCTTTGACAGTCGTGCAGACCTGCTTCGTCGCCGTTGCCGGAGCAGGTCGAGGCTGCTGCGCTGCACAGGCTCCTAGAATCACAGATAGGGCGCCCACGATTAGTAGCTGTCGCATCTAAAAAACCTTTCTTTATCAACGCACAACGGGTTTTTACGTAGGTGTTGACTGCAGGGCCGATAACCGGTGGTAAAAAGAATTGCTCGAACGTTTCACGCGGCGTGAAAGCCTTTTCCCGATGACTCTGCTGGTGTGACGCCGCTGAGCGGCCGAAGCCGCATCGGGCGCAAAAATAAATCCAATCCTGCAAATACTGGAGCGCCACTCGACCGGGTCAGAAGCGGCGGACGGCTCCGATTCGAAGAGTCCGCGGGCGCAGGGGCGTGATCTGGTGGTCGCGGTCGAGCGTCAACGCTGAACCGAACGCGAATCGGTTCCCGACCGCATCCAGCAGGTTGGTTGCAGAAACGAAATAGTCCCATCGACCGCGAACGACGCGCGCGTCCAGAGCCGTGTCGAAATACCCCCCCTGCTTGCGGCCGAGCGTCGGTCCGATGCCAAGGGTCGATTCGCCGACATAGCGGGTGCGCCCCGATACCTGGAGGTCGCCGACGCGCCCGAGTGGCAGCGCGAAATCGATCGAGGCCGTGGCGGAAACGTCGGGAACGCTGGGCAGCGGCACGTCGTCGATGAAGAGGATGCCGGGGCTGGGATTGCTCACACGGCTCCGGTTGAGGACGCCTTCGAGGCCGAGGCGAACGGTTGGTGCGAACCGCCACGACAGCCGCCCTTCGGCAGAGACTATATGCCCGTCGCCGAGGTTGATCGTCGAGGGGAAGCCCGTCAGGTCGATCAGATCGGACTGGATGTCTCTCCATCGGGAATAGCTCATCGCCACAGCACCGCTCAGCGGGGCATTCTGCTGGCCAACGCGAATTCCCGCTTCCCACGCGGCGATGCTATCGCTGTCGATCTTCTGGGTCGCGTTGGTCTGAACGATGGCGCCGCCGGGCCTGAAGCTCTCCTGATACCGCAGGTAGAATGTCGCATCGGCGCGCGGCTTGAAGCCAAGGGCCAATGACGGCAGCAGCTCCCAGTCACTGCCCTCGACTTTTCCGCCGCCGCCAGGCCCGACCAGCGAGGGACCGTTTGAAATACCCTCGAACCTTACGTGGCTCAGGCGTGCGCCACCGGTGACGCTGATCGCCTCGGAGAAGGACCTGATCAATTCGAAAAAGGCGGTTCCTTCAATGTGACGATTGGTCACGCCGGGCAGTGGCGCGAGCAGCGCCGGCGGTCCTTCCGACCGGTGTAGCCGCGTGCGATTGTGGATCAGGCTGACGCCGGCGGTCCATCCATCGCCGTTCGCCTGCTCGTGGCTTAGGCGCCCTTCGGCTGCGATCATCCGGAGCCGGTTTCGCTGACGGAACAGCTTTGGCTCAGGCCTCTCAACGGCAGCGTCGAAGTCTTCGCTAAGCATCTGACCGACGGAACTGACGGCCGTCGTTAGCCGGTACGCACCCCATCCGCCCCGGACGGTCGCGTGCGCCAATGTATATTTGCTGGAGAAGGGCTGCCACACCGGGCTTCGCCGGGTCAGCGGCTCCCTGCCGCGCACCGCATACTGGCTGTCCTGACCCCGGATCGATTGCAGCGCGACCCCGCCCTCTACTGTCCATTCCGGCGACAGCGACGTCAGCAGGGCAGCTCGTCCGCCGGCGATGTCGACACGGTTGACATCTTCGACGCGAAGCCGCGGATTATCGATATAGCCTCCTTCGCGGATGCCGTAGCCGACGAGCCTCACAGCGGACGCTCCGCCAAGAGGAGCGTTGGCAATATTTGCGAATTCGACGCCCATCTTTCCGTGTTGGGTCACCGATCCCGATCCAATCGAGGCCCCCGAGCTGGCGGAGGGGTCGGGTGCGTTCGGAACGATCCGCAATATGCCTGCCATCGATCCCGCTCCGTAGAGCGTCCCCTGCGGCCCGGGCAGAAGCTCGACCGAAGCGATGTCGTAGAGCCTGAGATCGGGGTCCGGCCCATTGTAGTTAAGGCGAGCCTCGCCAAAATACTGGCCAACGGTCGACTGGGTCGCTCCATTGAAGCTGGAATCGGCGATGGCCCGCACGAAAAGCTTGTTGCGCCCAGTGCCGAGGTGGGTCGAGCCGAGGCTTGCCGCGCGGGCCAGGATTGCAGCCGTGCCCTCGGCCGCGCTGGCCGCCCCGAAATCGCCGGAGCCGATCACTACGGCCGGCCCCGCATAGTCGCGGAGCGGCGTCGAGCGTTTGCTTGCAGTGACGATGATTTCGTCCGGCTCGACAGTCGGGAGTGACTCGAGCGACGGCGCCCGCAGCGGTCGCTCGCGCCGCCGCCGCGCCGGCGCGCGCAAAATCCTGAAGGACGATTCGCCGACGGAAACGACTCGTGCCGGTGTTCCCACCAGCAGCCTGCGCAGGGCCTGCTCGGCGGTGAAGCTGCCGCGCAAGGGCCTCACGCGCACTCGCGCAAGGCTGGGGTCGCCAACACCTATGCTGACGTTGGCTTGCTGTCCCATCGCAACAATGGCTTGCCCGAGACTACCGGCCGGAAGATTGAATTGGTGACGCTGCTCTGCCTTCGCCGGGGCGGCGAAGACGATCGCGGCTGCCGCTACGCACAAGATGCCTCGCATCACACTTTCGTCGTTAGAACCCAGCCCTCTTCTGTTTGCTTTACAGTGATGTCGAGCAGCCTTTCAAGGCGCGGCGCAAGCTGCTCCCGCTGCTTTGGCAATTGCACGACGGCGGTCACCGGACGTCCCGCGATGTCAGGTGCAGCGACCACTCTGATGCCTAGATGGCGAGATAGATCGCGCGCCACCGCCGCCAGCGGCACATTGTCGTAGATCAGCCGGCCCTGCTGCCACGAACCGATCGTCGCCGGACGCGCACTGCTGACGACAATCGTGTCGTCAGCGTCCGACGCGCGCATCACCCGCCCCGGGACCAGGCGAATAGCTTCGCCGTCGGGGTTGACCATGACAACGCCTTCCGAAACGCCGACCTCCGTCATGCCCTGCTCGCGAAGCACGTTGAACGCGGTGCCGAGATCGACCAGCTCGGCGCCCGCGACGGTAACGCGAAACGGGCGCGAAGCGTCGTGCGCCACGGCGAAGTGCGCCTCACCGCTGACCAGCTCGGCAAAGCGCGAGTCACTGCGGTCGAGCCTGACCTCGGTCGCTCCGTTAAGCGCGATGGTCGTGCCGCCGGCCAGCGTCACCATCTGCTGAACGCCCGGTTTAGTTGCGATGCGATGGAGCGATTGCTGCGGGCGGAGCTGGAAGGTGCCGATGGCGATCGCTATCGAGGCAGCCATTGCGATGGCGCCCAGCGCGCCACGTCGGCCGAAAGTACGGGGCGGCTGACGCGAAGGCGGCGCGACTTCGTATCGAGGAGTGGGAGCAAGGCGGGCGGCGACGTCCTCCTCCAGGACGGCCATACTTGCATAAGCGTCCGCGTTGCGCCGGTCGGCTTCCAGCCAACCGGTGAAGGCGTTCCAATCAGCGAACGCAGGGTCTCGCTGGCGGATCAGCCAGTCGATCGCCTGCTCGTTCGCGTGCATGTCAGCCACCGCTACCATATCCTGAAGACGCCCTCGCCGCCGTCATCCCGCATCGAATTCGCTCCGCAGGTCAGCGATGGCGCGATACGCACGCTGCAGATCCTTCTCGACAGCGCTCAGGCTGACGTTGAGCTGCGCTGCGATCTGGCGCTGCGGCATCCCGTCGACACGGAACAGCACGAAGGTGCGCAAGATCCGCGGACCAAGCTCCCGAAGCCGCCGTTCCGCGGCATCAATCTGCTGGCGCGCAGACACCGTCTCCTCGGCGGACACGGCCAGCTCGCCGGTAGCACTGCTGTCCCAATCCCGGTCGCGACTGTCCCTTCTTACCGCAGAGCGGTAGGAGCTGATCATGAGATTATTCGCGGCGCGGTAAAGGTAGGACAAAGGCTCGGCAATCGGTGTGGACGGCGCCGCCGACACTTTCAGCCACAGCAGTTGGACCAGGTCCTCGGCCGAATCGCCGGCGCCGCGCGCGCGCAGGAAGCGCATGAGCGCATCGCGATTGGCAATATAGACCGCCTCCAGTCCTCCCGGGGCTCGTTGCTGCGATCCGGCGCCAGTCATGCCGCCGGGCCTGACGCCGGCACTGGCGCGATCTGAGGGTCGAAGGTGACGGTCTGCTGGATCTCCGCGCTGGCGGGGCCGAGCGCCATCGGGCATCGAACATTCGGCATCGCCACTACGTCGAACAGTTCTTCGATGCCGCTGCTGAAACGGAGCCACTCGACGATGGCTCCACTGGAAAGGTCGATCACCAGCACCGCGCACCAGGGCTCGCCATCGCGCGCGCGCAGCTGCTCCTCCAGTGCAAGGCCCTTGAACGTGCCCTCGCGTGGCCTCGAGACCGTCACCAATGCATGGCCGTTGAAGATTGCCAGGCCGCGCAGGAAGCCGGGGCAGAATGCGATATCCTCTCGGATGCCGGTCGCCGGGTCGACACTCACCAGGAAGCCGCGGCCGCTGTCGAGCAGGTACAGCCGGTCGCCTGCAAGCCGCGGGGAATGCGGCATCGACAGCTGATCGCTGACAATCTTTCCGCTGGCGACGTCGATCAGCACCCCGCCCGCTGCACGTCGTTCACGCCAGCCGTTGACGATGTCCGACTGGCTGACTGCCGTGACGAAACGCGGATCCCCGCTTGCGTCCACTGCCAGGCCGTTGAGGTGACAGCGATCCTCTGGTGCCAGCTGCGAAATGAACGGCGGTTTCCAGATCGGCCGAAAACTGTGTTTCAGATCGAGCGCTGCCAAGCAAGAATAGCTGGTGTTGACGAAAAGCACCCGCCCGGCAGCGTCGACCGCGACCTCGTGGATATCGAGGTCGCCTGTTGTCTGCGAGTTGCGCGGCACCAGCAGCGTGTCGAATGCCGAATTCGCCAGCTCGCCAGCGCGAAGCACATTTTCCAGCCGCCACAGCTGAAACTGAGTGGCGAGGTACAGCCGTCCCGGCCGCCAGGCGAGGCCCATCGCGCGCTGGAAATTTTGCTGGTTCACGGAGACGGAGCCGTCCGCCCGTGTGCCGACCAGGAACAGCTGACCCGACTGATAGGATGAGAAGGCAAAGCTCGTGCGGTTGCTCATTAGCCATCGCGCCAAGCCGCGAGAGACGGAAAGGTCGGATCGTGAGCTGGGGTCGGTCACACGCGTACCTTACGGCTTCAGGGCACCGAACGACCAGTCCGCCGACTGGCTGTCCGATTCACGCGGGGGCGGCGATCCATGGAGTGGATGCCGGACCCGGGAGCGGTTCAAAGCTTCATCCGGATGCCAAGGCGGCCCTCCACAGCGCGATGGTCACTGCCGAGCTCGCCCTGCCCTTCGACGAAGGTCTCCAAGGCGCCGCGCCACATGTACGACGCACCGATGACGCCTTCGCCGAATGTGGACGCGCGATCCGATGCCAGGTCTTGGCCGCTGCCACCGCTGATGAGTTTGAGACGGTAATTCTCGCCGAAGTCATGCACGGCCTTGGCACTGGCATAGACGCCGGTGGAATCGCCGTTAACGAACCCGGTCTGGCTGCCGAAGCGCGCGCCGGCCTTGCCGCGAAGGCCGTTTGCGCCGCGGAAGTCGAGCGTTTGACCAAGCGCAGCGAGATTCTCCAACCTGGTGCGGGTCCAGGCGAAGCTGGCGACCGGCTCGACAAAGAAGGCGCTGCTGCCGAAGCGTGCGCCCACCTCGCCTTCGAGGCCCCACGTCGAGCCACCCAGCTTGGCGGTGAAGTTCGCGGCTTCGCTCTGGACCCGAACGTCGTGCCAGTCGTGTTTGGCGAGCAGGATGCCGAACAGCGGGCCGTTGACAAAGCTTGCGTATATTCCCGCGTTCACGGTGTCGAAGGAGATCTTCTCATTGGCAGCGTGCGATTCTAACGACGACTCCGCCAGGCCGGCAGTGACGCCGAAGCGCAGCCCCCCTCCAACACCGGCGAAGTCATAACCGAACTGACTGCCGCCGTCGTCCTGCCGATAGCCGAAGTCGATCTCCTGCTCACCGCCAACACCAGCGGCATTTTTCTTGGAGTCACGCGACAGCTTACCGCCAATGACCTGCGCCCAGAGTAGGCCTCCCGGCACGTCAGCCGAGCCGCCGCTTAAGTGACCGCTACGGGCGGCCGCCTGGCTTGCACGCCATGCATCGGCGGACGAATGCCAGAGGTTCTCCGCACCCTCGATCACGTTGAGCTGGCGGTAAGCGCCGCCGCCGGCAATGCCCTGCAGCAGATAGCGGCCCGCCGCCGCGTCATATGTGAGGCCATAGCGAATGAATCCGATGTCGCGTGACTCGTCCGCCAAGTCGAAAGCATTGGCATCCGACCCGGAGCCAACTTCAACGAGCACGAGGCCGCTGGTCAACCGTGCGGTGGCGTCCGTGAGGCCGAGCAGCAGGTCGGTGTTGCCCGTCGCTGCGCCGCCGACCACCAACCTGTCGGCACGGCTGTTGGCAAGGTCCACATCGAGGGCAATCTGAGCGCCGCCGGCCGCCACATAGTCGCCCGAGAGCGATAAAGTGTCCCCGACAGCGCCGTTTCGCAGATCGACGAGGCCTTCGTTGCGGAAGCTCTCGAGCCCCACGAAGCGATATGTGCCGACGGTCGACGCGGTGCGCAGGCGAACCGTATCAGAATTGACGAACAGGTCGTCGCCGGCGCCGAAGTCGCTGTCGCTGCGGACCTCAAATATGCCTGCATTGTTGATCGTATCGTCACCCCCGGCGAGCTGGACCGCGCCGACAATCGTTCCGTCGTTGTCGAGCGTGAGGGCGCCCTTCTCGACCATCACCGCATAGCCTGACCCGCCGCTGAGAATTCCGCGGTTGGCAATGGTGGCGGTTCCGCCGGGACCCTCGACCGGAACGGGGTCGTTAAAATCATCGTCGCCCGGATTGTCGCAAGGACTATCGCTGCCATCGACTGGGTTAGGCAGCACGCAACGCTCGCCCTGTGCATTGATGACGATACCGTGCTCGGCTCCGGTAACCAGCGCGCCCTCGTCGAGCGTAATGAGGAGGTCCTCGCCCTCTGCACGGACTGCCGAGCTGAGAGACGACGTCGCGTCCTCGCGAATGCGCAGCGTAACGTCGCCGATCATGTTCACGTCGATGGCGAGATTGCTGCGCGCACTGACGATACCAAGGTCAATTCGCGCGTCTCCGAGGCCGCGCGCGGTGACCCCCAACGATCCGGCGCCGGTCACCCGGACCGTTTCTGCGGTGATGTCGATGTCGCCGGTGAATTCAATTGGCTCCGAGTCCTCGGGCATGCCGAGAAAAAATTCGACATAGCGCGTGCGGGCATGAATGCCGTCGGAGGCAGCGCCGCTGGTCATCGCGTCGTCGGCGACAATCTCCACCTGCCCATCCTCGCCAGTCACCCGAATTGCATGTGACTGGTTGCCGCTCGTGGAAACAGCCGCATCCGTGCGGACCTCGGCCGTGCCGTAGCGGCTCGTCACCCACACGGCATCGGCATAAAGGCCGGCGGTCTCGATCGTGCCGGCGGCGTGAACCACAGCATCCCCACGGATGGTCGAATTGAGGATGCCGAACGCGACATCGCCGCTGGTTGAAATGGAACCGCTCACCTCTATCGAACTCGATCGGCCCATCGCGCGGATGCCCATCGCCAGTTCGCCCTGCGTAGAGATGGTTCCGGCTTCGATATCGACATGGCCGCGCGGCGTATCGGCGTTCACCGCCACCGCGAATATTCCGTTCGTAGTGACCTCGCCGACTCTCAAGGTCGCATCGCCGGCCATCGAAACGCTCTGGATGCCGTTTGCGTAGTCGCCGCTGATGAAGATCGAGTCAGCGCTCGCGTAGGCGCCCTCCATCCCAAAGGCGACCACGCCGCCTCCATTCTCGGCCGACAATGTCCCAACCTTCACGCTCGCTTCCGAATAGCTGAAGGCAAGGACGCCGCCGGTGTAATCGCCGGTGAAGCTCGCATCGCCAACTTCGACGTTCACATTTCCTTCGGCGGCCGCGAGCACGCCCGATCCATAATCGCCGCTGATCGCCAGCTCGTCGGCTTTGATGTCAAGGCTACCATAGCTAGTCGCCACCACGCCTGCAGCATGGTCGCCGCTAATGGCGATGCTGCCGACTTCGATGCGCGTGTCCCCGGCGAGCACTACGCCGTCGACGTAGTTGCCGCTGAAGCTATTGATCCCGAAAACATAATCACCTTCGCCAGCGATGCTCCCGGCCTGAATGTCGATGTTGCCGCCCGTGCGAGCTGTGATCGCGTCGGAACTGTAGCCCGCGCTGGAGACGCTGCCTGCGTGGATGCTGATATCTCCGCCAATGCTGCTTGCGGCGATGCCGAGCGCATAATCGCCCGAGGTCGAGACGCTATCCGTATCGATGCGGGTGTCGCCGAAGAAAGTGAATGTATCGACGCCTCGGCCGAGGTCACCTGTGGCGGCGACATCGTCCAAGGCAATAGTGATGTCGTCCATCGCGAACCCGAAAACGGCGCTGGCGTTTTCGGCAATCACATCCACGCCTGCCCCGTCGAGGACGACCGCGCCTTCAGAAGACAGGATGAAGCCCGCGAAACCGGTTTCCGGGTTTACCGACAGCCCCGCCTCCACGACGACGGTCAGATCCTCCGCAGTTTTGTAATCGATCCCTTCCGCAAATGGCGCGTCGGCGCTGTTGCAAACGACCATGCCCCGTTCGGGTGAGCCGCACGCCCGGTTGGCCTCCTGCGCGTATCCCGGCGTTGCGCTCAGTCCGGCCACGAGCGCGGCAAAGCTGACGCTCGCGATTAGCGATGAGCCGCGATCGAACATTTGCACCACCCGAAATCCCCCCATCGACTCCGCTCCTTCTCCCAGACGACGCCGCGCCGCCGGAACCGCATGACCGAGTGCAAAATTTTCTGGATGGGGTAGGCGATGCTTCGCACAAACGGTGGTCAGCTAGCATATTAGTGGCTGAGACTACCTCGTGCCAGATACGGTGCGACGTTTCCGGCTATCTGGCGGAATTCGGCCTCCGTGAGCGGCAGCGCGTGGAGCGCCGGCCATTCGCGCCAGACCGGGCGGCTCGGCTGCGAACTGTCGCTTCCGAACAGACATCGAGCCATGCCGATCCTGCGCATCTGCTCGGCGACGGGCCCGAGATTTTCCGGCTTCTCCCCGCCGGTGAGGGTGGTGACGTCGAAAAGGAGGTTGCGCGTTCGCGGGTCGCTGGCGGCGATCGCGTCGGCGAAGACCTCTAGCGCCGGAAGAGTCGCGCGACCGCCGCCGGCCAGGTGCGCGATCTGCACCGTGATGTTCGGAGCTGCGGGCAGGACCATGTCGAGAAAGGCGCGCCCAATTTGAGCCGATCCGCCAAAGTGGGTTGTGACTGGAAGCCGAGCGCAGTTTTCAACACTGGATCGCGGCCCGCCGCATAATCGACGAAGTCGTAGGGCGCCGCCACGTCGACCCAAGTCCACTGGGTCGCGGCTTTGGCCCTTGAGCTGGTTCCACTGAATGGACGTGCGGATGCTGATGTCGCTGTTGGGAAGCGTTGTGCGGTAGGCGTCGCCAAACGAGTTCGGCCTGGAGCTCGCGGGCTCGCCGACGAAGACGGCGGCGGTAAGCCGGTCGAAGTCGACGAGGAACCGCTGTGACCGCAGAGCAGGGATGAGGTCGAAAGCGAAGCAGGGCCTGCATAACGAACTGTCACAAAATCACACGCGGCCAGTCACATCGGCAACCTACCGCTGCCCCGCTTTCAGATGGGGGAAGTAGTTCAGTGAAAACCGGTCTAACTGCTCTCGCGAGCGCCTCCGTTATCGCCCTGATCAATGGCTCACCCGCCGCAGCGCAGACTGGGAACGCGTCTGCAGCCCAATCTACAGGCACGTCTGCTCTAGGCGATGCAGCGCTAACGGACGTGCAGAGCGCCGAGGAAATCGTAGTGCTCGGCCGGATTGGCTATCGCAACCGCTCCGATACGGCGGAGCCGGTGCTCCTTTACGACACCGAATATTTCCAGCGCTTCGAGCCGCTGACGATCGGCGACGCGCTGAAGCGCGTGCCGTCGGTCACCTTCCTCAGCGACGTGATCGAAAGCGACGGAGCGCGGCTGCGCGGCCTTGACCCGGGCTATACGCAGATCCTGATCAATGGCGAGAAGGTTCCGGGCTCCAACGCCGACCGCTCCTTCTTCCTGGACCGCATCCCGGCAGAGCTGGTCGACCGCGTTGAGATCGTCCGCTCCAACTCAGCGCGCCGCAGCGCCGATGCCGTCGCGGGGACGCTCAACATCGTGCTTCGCGACGCGTACAAACTCGACGGCGGCTATGTGCGTACCGGCGGGCTGCTGTTCGACGATGGTGAAGTGAAGCCGAGCGTGGGCTTGGTCTACGGCGGCGAGGTCGGTCCGGGCCGTCTGCTGATCGGCGGGACAGTTCAGGGCCGCTATAATCCCAAGAAGAAGCAAAGCTTTCGCTACGGCGACTCGCCCGAGAATAATCCGGACTTTGCAACCGAGGAGTTCGACAACCGCGAGGATCAGACGGACACGCGCGACGGCACCGACTACAATGCCAACCTCTCGTACGGCATCGACATGGGCGCGACGAAGATTCAGCTCGACGGCTTCGGGGTCAAGACCGACCGGACCGAAGATGAGCGCTCGTTCGAGTATGACGACCTCCGTGCGATCAGCGGTCCCGTTGGTGGCGATGAGGACGGCAACCTGCTGACGGACAACGCCAATTTTTCGAAAATCGAGCAGGTCAGCTACAACATCGGGACCAAGGTTTCGCACGAATGGTCCGCCGGCAAGAC
>JALYPM010000153.1 GCA_030856365.1 Pseudomonadota bacterium | reverse complement strand
GCCGGATAATCGCCCGGCCGCGCATCCACATTGTCGATCATCAGGCTGATCGGCGTTCCGGTCGTGCGGCCTTCATAAGTGCCGGACAGGATGCGCACCCGGTCCGGCTCCCGCCGCGGGCTGGTGTTCGGCAGCAGGCCCGGCCGCCTGTGGTCGAGCCACTGCTGCACCCACGCCGCGTCGAGCTCGAGCCCCGGCGGGCAGCCGTCGACCACCGCACCGATCGCCGGGCCGTGGCTTTCGCCCCAGGTCGTAAAGCGCAGCAGGCGGCCGAAGCTATTCCAGCTCAAGGTCGGCTCCGAGCGAACGCATGGTGGCGAGGAAGCCGGGGAAGCTGGTGGCGATCATCTCGGCGCCCTCGACCGTGACCGGTTCGCGCGCGCCCAGCCCGAGCACGGCGAACGCCATCGCGATGCGATGATCGCCCTGGCTGCCGATCGTCGCTCCACCGGTCACTGCGCCGCCTGTCACGATCAATTCGTCCCCCTGCTCTTGCGCCTCGACCCCGGAGGCCCGCAGCCCCGCGACGATGGCGTGCAAACGGTCGCTCTCCTTGTGGCGGAGCTCGGCCAGTCCGTCGATCCGCGTCTCGCCGCGGGCAAAGGCGGCGATAACGGCGAGCACGGGCACCTCGTCGATCATTGACGGCACTTCTTCGGGCGTGAACTCCGCTCCGAACAATGGCGAGTGCCGCACCTGGACATCGCCGATCATCTCCCCGTCGCGGCGGCGGATGTTCGCCAGCTGCACGTCGCCGCCCATCCGCTGCAGCGCCATCACGAAGCCGGAGCGCAGCGGGTTTAGCAGGACATTGCGCGTCGTCACCTCCGACCCTGGAACAATCGCCGCCGCCGCCCAGGCAAAGGCGGCAGAGGACGGATCCCCCGGCACGCTCACCAGCCGGCCTTTCAGCGCGCGGTTGGGCCCGAGCCGGACTACTCGCCCGCTCTGTTCCACATCGGCGCCGAACGCGCGCAGCAGGATTTCGCTATGGTCGCGGCTCGGCGCGGGCTCGGCGACCTCGACTTCGCCCTCCGCACGAAGCCCGGCCAGCAGGATCGCGGATTTGACCTGCGCGGAAGCCGGGAGATTGACGTGGTGGATGCCGCGAAGGGCGCTGCCGTGGAGCGTCAGCGGGAGGAAATCTTCACCCTCGAACCGGGCGCCCATGGTCGCCAGCGGCTCCGTGATCCGCCCCATCGGCCGCCGCCGCAGCGAAGCGTCGCCGGTGAAGGTGGCGGAGAGGTCGAAACCCGCCGTCGCTCCCACCAGCAGCCGGGCCGAGGTACCGCTGTTGCCGCAATCGATCGGCGCATCCGGGGTGCGCCACCTGCTTCCGAACAGGCGCCAGCGGTTGGGGCCGAACTGCTCCACCCGCACGCCGAACTGCCGCAAGGCATTGGCCGTGCGCAGTACATCTTCAGACTCGAGCAGTCCGGCGATCACCGTTTCCCCTTCGGCGAGCGCGCCGAGGATCAGCGCCCGGTGCGAGATCGACTTGTCGCCCGGAAGCGGCGCGGTGCCGCCGAGCGGACCCGAAGTGCGGGCGCGCAGGCGCTTTGTCGTGGGGGTTGGCACCAGCCCGCATTAGCGAGGCCGCGCCTCCGCCAGCAAGAGCCCTGGTGCGGGCGAGACCTTCAACTTGCGCGAACGGGGCTGCCCGTTAAGACCGTTGTCCGATGACACAGAAGGTCTCCACGCTGATCCTGTTCGGGGCGACCGGCGACCTTGCCCGGCGGATGCTGCTTCCGTCGCTCTACGCGCTTTATGCGGACAAGCTGCTTCCCGACGATCTCAGGATCATCGGGACCGCGCGCACGGCGCTCGACGACGCTGCGTTCCGCGACAAGGCGCGCGAGGCGCTCCAGGAGCATCTTGCGGACGGCTATTTCGACAGCGGCACTGCCGACAGCTTTCTCAAGCGGCTTCACTATGTCGCACTGGATGCGACCGATGCGTCGGGCTTCCCGCGGCTGGCGGAGGCGGTCGGCGATCCATTGCGCGGCGTCGCCATCTTCTTGTCGACGGCGCCATCGCTGTTCAAGCAGACGATCCAGGGGCTGCAGTCGGCCGGCCTTGCCTGCGACACGGTTCGGATGGCGCTGGAAAAGCCGCTCGGATCGGACCTCGATTCCAGCCGCGAAATTAACGACGCCGTCGCCTCTGCTTTCCCGGAGGAGCGGACATTTCGCATCGACCATTATCTCGGCAAGGAGACGGTCCAGAATTTGCTCGCGCTGCGCTTCGCCAACTCCTTGTTCGAGCCGCTGTGGAACTCCGCGCATATCGATCATGTGCAAATCAACGTTGCCGAGACCGTCGGCCTCGAAGGGCGCGGCGATTATTACGACAGCGCCGGCGCCATTCGCGACATGGTCCAGAACCACATGCTGCAATTGCTCGCTTTGGTGGCGATGGAGCCGCCCGCCGACTTCGACGCCACCGCGGTCCGCGACGAGAAGGTCAAGGTGCTTCGGGCGCTCCGGGCTATCGATGCAGCGACCGTCGCCACTCATACCGTCACTGGTCAGTACGGCCGCGGAGCGATCGATGGCGCGCCGGTGCCCGGCTATGCCGAAGAGCTCGGGCGCGACAGCAACACCGAGACCTTCGTCGCGATCAAGGCACATGTCGACAATTGGCGCTGGAAGGGCGTGCCCTTCTATCTCCGCACCGGCAAAAGGATGCCCCAGCGCGACACCCAGATCCTGATCCAGTTCAAGGACGTCCCTTACTCCATCTTCGCATCGCGCGGAGCGACAACGCGGCCGAACAAACTGATCATTGGTTTGCAGCCGGAGGAGACGATCAGCCTTTCGCTGATGGCCAAGAGCCCGGGGCTCGACCGCGGTGGGATCAAGCTGCGCGAAATACCGCTCGACATCGGCCTTGCCAATGCCTTCAGTGAGTATCGCCGCCGCATCGCTTACGAGCGCCTTCTGCTTGATCTCATCGAGGGCGACCCCACTTTGTTCGTGCGTCGCGACGAGGTCGAGGCGCAGTGGGCGTGGATCGACCAGATCCGCGCCGGATGGGCGCAAGCAGGCGTGACGCCGCGACCCTACACCGCCGGCAGCTGGGGTCCTTCGACTGCGATCGCGCTCACCGAACGTGACGGGATTAGCTGGCACGAGTGACAGGCAGAGCACCATGGCGCTGAATTCCACCGTTGGACGGATCACCGACCGCATCATCGAGCGGTCGAAGCCAACCCGTCGCCGCTATCTGGAACTGATGGCGGAGCAGCGCGAGCGCGGGATCAACCGGCCGCGCCTGTCCTGCGGCAATTTCGCGCATGGTTTTGCCGGCTCGGGCGACGACCAGGAGCGCATCCGCGCCATGGCCGGGCCCAACATCGGGATCGTCACCGCCTACAACGACATGCTTTCGGCGCACGCGCCCTACGGCCGATACCCCGACCAGATGAAGATCTTCGCCCGCGAAGTCGGCGCGACGGCGCAGGTTGCGGGCGGCGTCCCGGCGATGTGCGACGGCGTCACCCAGGGTCAGGACGGGATGGACCTGTCGTTGTTCAGCCGCGACGTGATCGCCCTCTCCACCGCGGTCGCGCTCAGCCACGGAATGTTCGAAGCGGTCGCGCTGCTCGGCATCTGCGACAAGATCGTTCCGGGCCTGATGATCGGAGCGCTTCGCTTCGGTCATCTGCCGACCCTGCTGGTTCCCGGCGGACCAATGCCTTCGGGTTTGCCCAACAAGGAAAAGCAGCGCATCCGGCAGCTCTTCGCGGAAGGGAAAGTCGGCAAGAAGGAGCTGCTCGAGGCTGAATCTCGCTCCTATCACTCCGCCGGCACCTGCACTTTTTACGGTACCGCCAACTCTAACCAGATGATGATGGAGCTGATGGGGCTGCATGTGCCCAATTCGGCCTTCATCAATCCTGGCACGCCCCTGCGGCAGGCACTGACGCGGCTTGCGGTGCATCGGCTGGTCGAGCTCGGCACGACCGGCGAGCGTCCGCTGGGGCAGGTCGTGGACGAGAAGGCGATCGTCAACGCCATCGCCGGGCTTCTGGCCACGGGCGGATCGACCAACCATGCGATCCATCTGCCGGCGATCGCCCGCGCGGCGGGCATCCTCATCAACTGGGAGGATTTCGACGAGCTTTCGTCCGCAGTCCCGATGATCGCCCGCGTCTATCCTAACGGCGCCAAGGACGTGAACGACTTCCATCATGCCGGCGGAATGGGGTTCGTGACCTCGACCCTGTTGCGCGAAGGGCTGATCCACGCCGACACCGTCACCGCCGGAGCCGACGACTTCGCCGCCTGGACGGCGAATCCGGAACTGAGCGGGAACGAGCTGATCTGGAAGCCGGCCGACGAAAGCGCGGACCTCGACATGCTCCGCCCTGCCAGTGACCCGTTCCAGCCGGACGGTGGAATGCGGCTGGTGCAGGGCAATATCGGCCGCGGGATCATGAAGACCAGCGCCGTCGATCCGGAGCGGTGGACGATCGAGGCACCCGCGCGCGTCTTCTCGACACAAGGCGACGTTCTCGAGGCGTTCAAGAACGGCGAGCTCGACCGCGACGTGGTGGTCGTAGTCCGCTTCCAGGGCGCGCGCTCGAACGGCATGCCCGAGCTTCACAAGCTGACCCCCGCATTAGGTGTGGTGCAGGACCGCGGCCACCGCGTCGCACTGGTCACCGATGGGCGAATGTCGGGCGCGAGCGGTAAGGTGCCGGGCGCGATCCACGTCACTCCCGAAGCGCTTCCCGACGGACCGCTGGCGCGGCTTCGCGACGGGGACATGGTTCGGCTTTGCGCCCGCACCGGCCAGCTCGAGGCGCCCGGCGTCGATCTCGCCGCGCGCGATCCGGTGCCGGCCCCACCGGCACCGATCGGCACCGGGCGCGAGCTGTTCGCGATGATGAGGGCGATGGCCGACGCTCCGGAAGCCGGCGCTTCCGCAATGCTCGCGATGATGGACGCCGAAGCCGCTCAGGGCGTGGCGATCGGTACTCCGTAGGACCGCAAGCGCGGGGCCTCCGCCCGTTTGCTTCCTTCTATGGTAAATTCAATGAGATCAGCGGCAGCCCGGTTTGACTCCGATGCCAATGTCGCCCAATTCGCGCCGGCATGAAGCTTGCGGGTATCGAACTGCCGCCGATGATCGCCGACGCGCTCCGCGCGTGCCGGCCCCACTTCGTCGCGGCCGCGGTGTTCAGCGCGCTCATCAACCTGCTGTTCCTCGCCCCCGCGATTTACATGCTGCAGGTCTATGACCGCGTGGTTGCGACCGGCGGCAAGACGACCCTGTTCTTCATTACTCTTGCTCTTGTCATCGCGCTGCTGACGCTGGCGGCGCTCGATGCCGTCCGCAACCGCCTGCTGATCCGGGCCAGCGCCCGGCTCGACGACCTGCTTGCGCCCAAGATCATCCGCCGGCTGATGTCTAGCGGGACGCAGCCGAACGTGCAGGCGATGCGCGACTTCGACACAGTTCGGCAAACGCTCGGAAGCCCGGTCATCGGCGCACTGTTCGATCTGCCGTGGGCGCCGATTTACATCCTCGTCGGCTTCATGCTCCATTTCTGGATCGGCGTGCTTTCAATTTTCGCCGTGGCCGTCCTGTTCGTCGTCGCCTGGCGAAGCCAGCTGGCCACCCGCCGCTCGGTCGAGATCGGGACTCAGGCGATGGCGGCGTCGCATTCCGCGGCGCAGGCGGTCAGCGTCAACAGCCCCGCGGTGCGCGCGCTCGGCATGGTGCAGCCTATGGTCGACCGGCAGCTGGCGCAGCGGCGCGTGGGCCTTGCCAATCTTGCCGCCTCGCAATTCTCTGGCGGTCGCTTTGCCGCCGCCAGCCGTTTCCTGCGCCTGTTCCTCCAGTCGGCGGCGCTGGGACTGGGCGCGCTGCTGGCCATTGCCGGTGAGATTTCCGCGGGCGGCATCATCGCCGCGTCGATCCTGCTCAGCCGTTCGCTGCAGCCGGTCGAAACGCTGATCGGCGGCTGGTCCTCGCTGGACTCGGCCCGCGCCGCCTTGCGCCGCCTTGCCGACGCACTCGGCAGCCAGGCGGACGTCGAGCGCATCTATACCACGCTGCCCAAACCCGATGGGCGGCTCCAGATCGAGCAGGTCGGCGTGCGCGGGCCGGATGGCCGGCCGATCCTGTTCGGGGTCAGCTTCACGGCGCAACCGGGCGAGCTGCTCGGAATCATCGGCCCGAGCGGCTCGGGCAAGACCACGCTCGCCAAGGTCGTAGCGGGCGCGCTGACAGCCGAAGCCGGCACCGTCCGCCTCGACGGCGCGCAACTCTCCGACTGGGACCAGGACCAGCTAGGCCGCCATATCGGTTATATGCCGCAGGAGCCGAGCTTGTTCGAAGGCACGATCAAGGAGAATATCTCCCGCTTCCGCGGCGAGACGCCGGAGGGGGCGGAGAGCGTCGACGCGGCGGTGGTCAAGGCGGCGCAGCTGGCCGGTGTGCACGAGATGATCCTGCGCATGCCGAACGGCTATGACACGCGGCTCGGGCCCCTGGGCGCCGGACTGTCTGCCGGCCAGGCGCAGCGGATCGCCATTGCCCGCGGCCTATACGGCGACCCCACGGTGCTGATCTTCGATGAGCCCAACGCGTTTCTCGACGCCGACGGCGAGGCCGCGCTCCTCGACGCGGTGAGCAAGGCGCGGGCGCGCCGCGCAACCGTAATCATCATCGCCCATCGCAAGACGATCCTTGCCGCCGCCGACAAGCTTCTGGTTCTCGACGCGGGGCGGCCCAAGCTGTTCGGTCCGGCCCGCGAGGTCGTCGCACGCCTTGCAGCGCCTGCGGCAGGCAAGGAGACCGCGGCATGAACGCGCAACTTCCCGTTGTCGTCGATCAGCCGGAGGAGCTCGGCAATCCCCGCAACGACATCCGCACCGGCGCGATCATCGGCTTCCTGTTCTTCGTCGTGCTACTCGGCTGGGCCGCCTTCGCGCCGCTCGATGCCGGCGTCTACGGTTCGGGCCAGATCGCCGTTTCCGGCAATCGCCAGGCGGTTCAGCACCGCGAAGGCGGCGTGGTCACCGCCATCCATGTTCGCGAAGGCGAGCAGGTCCGCGCTGGCCAGATCCTGGTCGAGCTGACCACGCCCGATCTGCTGGCGACGGAGCGGGCGCTGAGCAGCGACTATGTTACTCTGCTTGCGCAGCGCGCCGCCCTGAATGCGGAGAGAGCAGGGCAGACGAACTTTGCAACGCCTCCCGAATTCGCGACGCTGGCGCCTCAGGATCGGGAGTTCGCCGCCCAGGCACTCAGGCTCCAGCGCTCGCAACTCCTCGCGCGGGCCTCATCGACCTCCGCGCAGAACAATGTGCTCGGCCAACGCTCACGCCAGCTCGGCGAGCAGCAGTCCGGCTATGTCAATCAGCGCGCTAGCCTGCGCGAGCAGCAGCGGATTATGGAGGATGAGCTGCGGGGCTTGAGGGAGCTCGAGAAAAAAGGCTTCGCTTCGACCAATCGCATCCGCGCGCTGGAGCGTGCGCAGGAAGAACTTCGCGGTCGTGAGTCGGCAATGGTGGCCGAGGTGGCGCGAGCTGGCGAGGGAATGGGCGAGACCCGCATGCAGTCGCTGTCGCTTCGTCAGACCCGGCTCGAGGAAGTGGCGAACGAGCTCCGCGAGACACAAGCGCGGCTTTCCGAGACTCTTCCCAAGCTGATCGCGGCGCGCGAGCAGCTGCAGCGCTCCCGCGTTCGTGCTCCGGCGACGGGCCTAGTGGTCGGCCTGACGGTGTTCACCGTCGGCGGTGTCGTCGCTCCCGGGCAGACGCTGATGGAGGTGGTTCCCGACGACAAGAAACTGATCATCCAGGTGCAGGTGCGACCCGAAGACGCCGACGATGTCTATCCGGGCCAGAAGGCGCAGCTCCGCTTCGCCAGCGTCAACGACTCACGCGTTCCATTGCTTTCAGGGACCGTCCGCACCATCTCAGCCGACGCCTTCAAGGACGAAAATAGCGGGCTGTCCTTCTTCCGCGCCGAAGTCGAAGTCGCGGAGTCGGAATTGCAGAAAGTCCAGGGAGTACTCGGCCAGGGGCAGGTGCGCCCCGGCCTGCCGGTCGAAGTGGTGCTGTCCGTGCGCAGCCGCACTGCGCTGCAATACATATTGGAGCCGCTGACTAACCACTTCTGGCGTTCGCTTCGCGAACAGTAACGATCAGCCGTTAAACGCAGGATGAGTTGCGGTCAGCTCTACGCCAGGATGAAGTCTGCGTTGGTCAGCACCAGTCCAGCCGAGACGCGTGCGAACAGCACCTGCGCACCGGCTCCGCTGCCGTCCGCATCGTAATAAATGCGGCCAGACGCCTGGTCGTAAATGATGCGATCGAGCGCGTCCGTTGCGGCGGTGCCGACGTGGAATGCAGATGAAGCGAGCGTTCCTGCCGCGCCAATCCCGCTGAACGCCGACAGCGCCAGTTGGAAGCTATCGTCCAACGCGGAGAAGTCGCGCAAGATATCGACGTTGGTCGATCCGTTCAGGACGGCATCGAATCGAAAGACGTCCTGTCCCGCTCCGCCATAAATCGAATCATTGCCGGCGCCGCCTACGACGGTGTCGTTGCCCGCGTCGCCCTGCACAATATCGTCCCCGGCTCCGCCCCTCAGCGTATCGTTGCCGCCGCCGCCGAGCAATTTGTTGGCTTCTGCGGTCCCGGTCAGAATGTCGTTAAAGCCCGACCCGACGACCTGCTCGATCCCGCTGATGGTCTCGATCCCACCGCCACCGGTATTCTGCGCGGTGGTGAGGTTGAGATTGACCGTCACCGCGCTCCGGGCATCGTTGAAATAGAGAACATCGATTCCCGCCCCACCGCTGACATTGTCGTTGCCGGCGTTGCCATACAAACGGTCGTTGCCATCGCCTCCGGTAATCACGTCGTCGCCGTCGCCGCCCGTCAGAAAATCGTTGCCGCCCTCGCCATTGACGATGTCGTTGCCCGCGTCGCCGCGGATCGTGTCGTTGCCGGCGCCGCCATTGATCATATCGTTACCCCCGCGGCCTGAGAGGAGGTTGGCAACGCTGCTACCGGTCAGCGTATCGCCGTAGTTGGAGCCGTAAAGCCGCTCGATATTGGAAAGCTGGTCGTTCCCGGCACCGCCCGTGCTCTGCACGGTGGTCAGTCCCAGGTTGACGATGACGGCGCCGGTTGCAGCCGAATAGATGACATAATCGCTGCCATTGCCGCCATTGAGGCGGTCGTCGCCGGCGCCCCCGTCCAGCGTGTCCGTGCCGTCGCCCCCCTCGAGCAGGTCGTTCCCAGCATCGCCTGTGAGGATGTCGTTGCCCAGGCCGCCGGTCAATCGATTGGACGCGGCGTTGCCGGTCAGTCGATCGTTGAAGCTGGAGCCGACAAGCTGTTCGATGGAGGTCAGAGTATCGATGCCGGCACCCCGGGAGTTCTGAGCGCCTGTAAGCGACAGATTGACAGCGACCCCTGCCGCTGCGCCCGCGTAAATGGCAACATCCGTGCCGCTGCCGCCGTTCAACTGGTCGTCGCCGGCTCCTCCATTCAATTGATCGTTACCGCTGCCGCCAAGGATCACGTCATTGCCGGCGCCCCCCAACAGGTCATTGGCCGCGGTGGTGCCGGTAATCGTGTCCGCAAAGTTCGATCCGATGACATTCTCGATGGACTCAAGGAGATCGAATCCCGCGCCGATGGTATTTTGCGCGGCAGTCAGTGTCAGATTTACGGTAACGCCCGCCGAAGCGGCACTATAGATCGCGGTATCGGAGCCGTTGCCGCCGTGGAGATTGTCGTCACCAGCACCGCCGGTAAGGCGATTGTTAGCGTCATTGCCTATCAGCGTGTCGTTGCCAGTGCCGCCGATCGCATTCTCAATCACTGTGCCGCGGGCGATCGTGACGTTGCCAATGCCGGACCCGACGTTGGAGAATTGCGTCGGCCGAAGGTCGATGCGCTGGTTCGTCGAATAGCCGGAATAATCCAGCGTGTCGGTGCCGCCGCTGTCGAGGACCGTGTACGCGGCATTGGCAACAACTGCGGCGTTGAAAATGTCGCGGCCCGCCGTCGAGTTGAAGCCGTAAATGGTATTCCCCGTCCGGGTCACGGTCGACAGCCCATAGAGATCGGCCATCGCCAGGATGTCGCCGACCATCGGCGTCAGCACGTAATTGTAGGTGAAACCCTGGTCCGCGAAGTAGCTGTTCTGATCCGGCGAGAAGTAGGACATCACCGACGTGTTCCACGCGTCGTTGCGATAGAGCGCGTCGACGGGATAGTCCGCGGACCCGTTGTAATTGCCGGCATGGCCGAGGCCGAGCGCATGACCGATTTCGTGAATGTAGGTCTGCAGCGAATAGGTGTTCAGCCCGGTGCCGTAGTCGGTGAGCCAGGCAGTACTGACGTTCACGAAGGAGGAATAGATGGTTTGACCCGAATAGGTCGAAGTCGCGTACGCGCCGCTGTCGCTGTCGTCGAAGGTGATCTGGCCGCCGGTACTCACTTCGGAGAAGGCGATGCCCATGACGTCGGTCCACAGGCCGAGCGCCTGCCGCGCGAGCGTTTGCCCCTCGGCGGTCAATGCCGTCAGGTTGACGGTGATCGTATCGCCGGGTGCAGCGTCGAAGTGCATCCGGCCGCTGCCCTGACTTTCCCAGAAGCCGTCGGTCAGCTGCGCCGCAATTTCGTCGTAGGTGAAAAGCGGCAGCTCGGGAGGAGCGACATAGTCGGTGACAGTGAGGCTGTAGGTGCCGATGTCGCCCTCGTCCTGCCACGGGTAGGAGCTGACATCGATGTAGTATGTTCCGGCCGACGTCGCGGTGAAACTGAGGGTCGAATTAAGGTTGTTGCTGCTGGCGTCGTCGTTCCAGTCGAGTTCGACACCAGAGGAATTAAGGATGGACAGAAAGGTGTCATAAACCGGATCCGCGCCGGTACCGCCAAGCGTGATGGTGATTGATTGCCCTGCCGTCAGCTCGATCCGGAACCAGTCGTGGTCTCCGATCGCCTCAAGCGCGCCAGTGACCATCGGACCGCCGACCGTAATCGTTGCCGTCGTCGAGGGATCACCCGGAATATCCACCATATTGCCCGCCCCCAATCGCGCTTGACTGGCGCCGTTTCGTGGACCGCCCCCCGGCGGCATGCGTTTCGCGCACGATGACGCGCAGCTGGAAAATGTCCACGAAAACTATTTAGTTAAGACGAACTAACGAGCGGAACTGTTCACCTGCCGCGCAATTCCCTCCGCTAGCATCGCGATCGAGCGCTGGTTGAGCGCGCGGTCTGAGATTGCAACATTCACCTCCGGCAGCTCGCGCCCAGCAGCGGTCGTCATCGATGCCGCTGCGCTATAGGAGCTGCGGATCTTGACCGTCACTGTCGCGCCCTTGGCCAGAGTGCTGCCTTGCAGCGCGCCGCGGACAGCCGCGCAAACAGCGTCGGCGCCGCCGACCTCCGCAGGAAGCTTTTCTGCTCCGACAACGCTGCAGCGGACGTCCGGGCCGGGCGAAGTGGTCATCGCGCAGGCGCTCCCTCCAAATGACAAGGCCGCAAACAAGGCCATCGATCTTGCAATCTGCTTCACCGGCGATGATCCTTACACGTCGATTGGCGCGCCAGCCAGACGGCGGCCAGAAGGAGCAGTGCCGATACCGCCTTCAGCCTGAACCTAGACTTTCGGTCGGGCACGACGCCTGTGGTGGCAAGCGAGCGCCGAATCGACACTTATTGCGTACCATGCCGCCGCTTGCCTGACGCCGCCCGCCGGAACAGCTGAGCGCCTCGCTCGATCTCACCTTTTGACCTTCGCGCGCCTAGCGCCGTGCCCCTGCGAGAGCGGCCGGACAGGCCGCCTCGGGTCACGGCCAGAGGGCGGCTCGCGAACGTTTCGTTTCGCCCTCTCCGACGCGAGGCCAGTACCGCGCTCGCGGCTGATCAGCAGTGACCCGCTGCGCGGTGCTCGGGCAGACATGTGGAAGTAGCAGGCTTTGGCTCGGCCGTAGGCTGCGCTGCAGGCGCCGGTTTGGGTTTAGCCTTGGGCTCCTGTGCCTTGGGACTGGTCTTGGCCGCCGGTTTCAGCGCGGCCTTGGCTTTGTCGGCAGGGGCGTGCTCCGCCTTAGCTTCTTCGACAGACTTCACGCCCGTTTCCTGCATAGCATGCTGCATCGTCTCGCCGCGCAGCATCGCTTCGATCATCCGGGCTTCCTTTAGCTGATCGTCGCGAGTCTTTTGGACCTGCTCGCGAAGCGCGCCACTGACGCCGATTTGGAGCGCGATGTCCGACATCGCCACGCCGCCGAGGTGATGCTCGTGCATCTTGCGTAGGAAGGTTTCCGAGATGTCCGCGCCCGATGCCGCCTGCATCTTCTGGTGCATCGCCATCATCGCAGGGCGATAGAGCTCCGCGGACTGCGGATCGGGGGCGCCTTCCTTGAAGAGCTTGCGGAGATCCTCGATTTCCTTGCGCTGCTTCTCGATGGTCATGCGCGCCATGTCCGCGACGTCCGGCCTGGGGTTCTGCTGGAGGACGATTTCCGACATTTCGATCGCGCCCTGGTGGTGGACGGCCATCTTCTTCGCCCAGCTGTCCCCGGCATCGGTTCCTATCGCCGCCATCATCGCGTCGCTCATGCGCTGCTCGGACTCGGCGAACGGGCCGGAAGCCTGAGCAATGTTGGCGGTTTCGGCTCCAGCTTCGTTCGCTGGAGTGCCGGATTCGCCTGCACAGGCCGCGAGACCCGCCGCAAGTGCGACGATCAAAGCCGTTTTCGATACGCTGTTCATGCTTCTTTTCCTTCGATTGGCTGAGCCACCCCCGGGTCGAATTCTAGCGAACCGCAGCTTGCGCTTTGGCTCGGATTTCCGGAGCCAGTTCAGCGGTCCGTGGCGGCAAGGACGCATCTCCGCGCCGTCCGTTCCGTTCGATGTCGGCCAGCAACCTCTTCATCTCCGCAATTTCCCGCACCTGCGCTTCGATGATCTTGTCGGCGAGTTCGCGGATCGCGGATGTCGGCCTTGCGGGCATTGTTGATCGCGATCGAGTGGTGCGGGATCATCGATTTCATGAAGGCGGTGTCGCGATCAGCACCTGGTTGCGGTTGATCGTCAGAAGCGCGATTCCCAGAATGGTAGCGCCGGCGAGCACCGCAATCTTGGCCGTCTTGCCTTTGTACATCGACCACATGAAGCCGAGCATGATGACCGCCATCACCGATCCCATGACCAACGAGGCGACCAGCTCGGTTGGGGCTGAACATGGCGTGTTCGAACGAATAGACGAGCTGATACATCAGGAAGAACATGATGAACGTCGAGTCGAGATCATCGCCGCGAACATTCCCCAGCCCATCCCATGTTGCCATGGTCCTTTTCCGGTTGATCTTGGGCCTCACCCATATGCTGTTCCACTGCATGCCTTTCCTCGTTGCCGATGCGCGAGCTGCGGCGCAGGCCCCCGATGCCGCTAGAAGTTCATATGCTCCATTCCGTAGACCAGAGCGCCGCCGAACCAGCCCTGGATGGCGATCGCGATCGTCATCAGCGTCAGAGAGAAGATCATGCCGGTGCCACGATCTTCCCATGGTCGTCGCCACGCCCAGGCCGCCAGCAACGCGCCGCCTACTCCCATGGCGGTGCCGAGCCATCGGTGAACCAGCAACAACATGTCGCTGTCGACCAGGGCAAAGCCGGCGTTGAACCAGCCGAGCAGCGCCGCGAGCGGTGCGACGATGCCCCCGGCTACGACCAGGAACTGTACCGGCGCGCTGAACGCAGGGCGCCGTCTCCCAACCACAGCAGTGAACAACGCCGCAGGGAAGAAGGCGATTGGGAAGTGAATGATCATCGGATGGAATGCTCCGAGCCACAGCATCGCGCGCCTCGGGAAGCTCATTTTCGAGCGATCTTCAGGCTCCATCATCATGTCGTGCATGTTCTCCATCCCCGTTCCTGGGGAGGGCACCATGGTGTTGCCGCCCGCTTGACCGGCTGGGGCGGCCTGAAGCACGTTGGCAGACTGCTCCTTCTGCTGCTCAGCCGCGGCTGCTGCTGCCGCAGCAGCGCGCTGCCTGCGGTGCTCCTCGTGCGCGACCGCAGGAGCCGAGATTACCGCCAGCGACGCCCACAGGAGCGCGAAGACGACCGCGAGCTGGCGCCATAAGATGCGCCGATGCAATGCCCTTGTCACTGTACCCGCGGCTTGCGGCCGGAATTGTGCATCATGACGATCTTCCATTGGCCATTCTTTTTTTGGAGAACGCTGGTGGCGACGCCGAGCCGCTCGTAAACTTCGACGCCCTTGGTCTCGATGCGGTATCTGTAGGTCTCAATCGCGTGCGCCGCCGCGGGGCCGAGCAGGTGTACGTCAACCTTATGGTCTGAGAACTTGAACGACTTAAACTCGTGCAGCTCGGGGCCGAGGTGGTGCGCCAGGTAATTGCCATACGTGCCTTCGACGCCGCCCGTCTCGAAGATTGCCGAATCGGCCGTGAACAGCTGTTCCGTTCCCCGCGCGTCGAGGAGCTCAATGGCATTTTTATACTGCGACAGGACGGCCCGGATGGCAGCAGCATCAGCGGCGGCAGGGTCAGCCGATGGGGTGGCCTGCATCGGCGCTGCCGGCACGTGATCCGGATGCGCTGCGGCCGGAACTTCGGCGAACACAGCTGCACCAGCAAGCATCAGTCTGAGCATTGTCTCATCTCCTTAGAACCACGTTCGCACGCCCGCGAGGAACTGGAAGCCACCAACATCCTCGCCGTCATCTCGCAAATACCGAGCCGTGCGGCCGAACGCCCGCTGGTACTGAACGCCGACATAGGGCGCGAACTCGCGGCGGATGTCGTAACGCAGGCGAAGGCCGATCTCGGCATCGGAAAGCCCGGCGCCAATCCCCATCTCCCGGCTGCTCTGGGCCGCGAAATTCAGCTCAGCGCTGGGCTGCAGGATCAGCCGCTGCGTGATGCGCTGATCGTAGGAGCCCTCCGCCCGCGCGAGAAGCTCACCCTTGTTGGACAGGAAAAGGGCGCCCTCGACATCAAAGAAGCTCGGCGCCAGTGCCTCAATGCCGATGGTGGCGTAAGCGCGGGACGGGTCGGGCCGGAAGTCGTAACGGATGCCGCCCTGCAGGTTCGAATATGGACCGATCGCCCGGCTGTAGAGTGCCTGCACCTCCGCCTTCTCCAGCGAACCTCCGAATGCTCCCTCGCCTTCACTCTTCAGCCAGACGCGGTTGATGTCCCCACCATACCAGGCCGCCGCGTCCCATTCGTAAGAGTCGCGGCCTTTGCCGAATTGATATTCCGCTTTGTTCGCCATCACCTGATAGAATTTTTGACCACCATGGTGCTCGCTGAGGTGATGCCGACCCATGCTCATGGCTTCGCGGCCGTAGATCGCATCGCCGGCATTGGCCAAGGGCACTGGCGGCGGAGGCGAATTGCCGGCCGGCAGGTTAGTCCCGGCAGCCTCGGCGCCGAGGCCCGCCCCTGGGCCATTGCCTGCGGGCATCGAATGTCCGGCATGCGGATCGGCTGAAGGGCTGCCCTGCTGCGACGGAGGCGTCAGCGTGCAATGCCCCATGGCCGCATGCTCCGGGGTGCAGGTCGTGGCAGGCGCCTGGGGCGCGGCGGCTTCTGGCATCTTGCAGTGGCCCAACGCGGCATGTTCCGGCGTGCAGGTCCCACTCGGCGGCCGGGCCGGGGCTGGAGCCGCTATTGAGCAATGTCCCATTGCGGCATGCTCGGGCGTGCAAGCAGTGCTCGGTGCTGCGGGTGCAGGGGTCGCTGCCGGTGGTGTGTGCCCGGCGTGCTGCGCAAACGCCGGAAAGGCGGGCAGCAGCGATGCTCCCGCTGCGAGCAGCGCAAACTTAAGCGGCTTCATTTTGACGATCTCCAGCAAGCGGGCGAACAGTGACGACCCGCATCATGCCTGCAGTCATGTGGTAGAGGTTGTGGCAGTGAAATGCCCAGTCGCCCGCCGCGTCAGCCGTAACGTCGAACGTCATCTTGCCACCGGGTGGAACATTGACCGTGTGCTTGCGCGGGCCCCACGCGCCATGCCCCGTCACAAGCTCGAAGAAATGCCCGTGAAGGTGAATGGGGTGCGGCATCATCGTGTCGTTGACCAGCGTCACGCGTACGCGCTCATTGAGCCGGAACGGGATCGGGTCGGCGGGATCGCTGAGCTTCTGCCCGTCGAAGCCCCACATATAGCGTTCCATATTGCCAGTCAGGTGGATCTCGAGCTGGCGCGTGGGCGCGCGCTCGTCCGGGTTGCGCTTCAGCGACATGAGGTCGCGGTAGGTCAGAACCCGGTGGTCCATGCCCTCGAGGCCCTGAGGCGGCTCGCCGGTCCGGTCCATCGGCATCGGCGAGATGCTCTGGACGCCGGGACCCTCCTTGACTTGCGGAGCATTGCTGAAATCGCGCATGTCCATGGAGCCATGGTCCATACCCGCCATGGCCCCCTCGCCGGCACCAGGCGCGCCGTGCCCCATGGCAGAATGATCCATTCCCGCCATGCTACCAGGTGCAGCGGCTGCTGGAGCGGCGCCATGGCCCATCGCGGCGTGATCCACCGTAGACGCTCCTGACTGGCCCGCGATCGCCGCAGCGGCTCCAGCTGCAGCGACAGCTGCCACGGATCCGTGATCCGTGGGAGCATTCCAGCCCGTTATATCCGCCAGCTTGCGCGAAGCATTTTGCTCGGCCGATGGGTCCACCCCGCGAATGGCAGCGATGTTGGGCCTGTTAGGGGTGTCGGCTGCTGCCGCACTTGAGGAGTGCGAGCCCATGCCCATGTCTTTCATGGTGAGCAGTGGCCTTGGGCGAAGTGGCGGCACTGGGGCCGCCATGCCTTCACGCGGCGCAAGGGTGGCACGTCCGAGACCGGAGCGATCGATCGACTCGCTGACGAAACTGTAGGCACGGTCGCCCGGCGTCACGATGACGTCGAAGGTCTCGGCGACTCCAATCTGCAGTTCCTCGACAGTGATCGGACGTACATTCTGGCCGTCGGCCTGGACGACCGTCATCGGCAGGTCCGGAATACGGACATTGAAGTTGGTTTGTGCAGCAGCATTGATGATCCGCAGCCGGACACGCTCACCCTGTTTGAACAGGCCAGTCCAATTCTCGAACGGACCAAAGCCGTTGACCGTGAAAGTGTAGGTAGACCCTGTCACGTCCGCGATATCGGCAGGGTCCATGTTCATCTGCGCCCATTCCCGCCGCTCCTCGGCAGGCAGATCGCGGCCAGCGAGCAGCCCTGAAAGCGTCAGGCGCTGCATGTTGAAGTAGCCGCCGCCCATCTGCTTGAGCTTGCGGAAGATGGTTGCACCGCTCATCCGGCTATGATCGGAAAGCACGAGCACGTGCTCGCGGTCGTAGGCGATCTCGTCAGGCCCAGCAGGGTCGATCACGATTGGACCGTAGAGCCCATCCTCTTCCTGGTAGGCCGAGTGGCTGTGATACCAATAGGTGCCCGACTGGACGACGTCGAATTCGTAGTTGAACGTCGCACCCGGGCGGATTCCTGGGAAGCTGACGCCCGGGACACCGTCCATCTCGAACGGCACGAGCAGGCCGTGCCAGTGGATGCTGCTTTCCTGCTTGAGCGTATTGGTGACCCGCAGGCGCACCCGCTGACCCTCCTTCAGGCGGACGAGAGGCGCGGGAACGGTGCCGTTCACTCCGACCCCACGGACGGACTTGCCGTCGACGCGAAGGGTGACCTCGCCAATGGTGAGGGCGATGTCGCTTCCACTGACCGTCGGCAGCGGACGAACGAGGCCGCCGGATACGGGCCGCGCCCAGGCAGGCAAGGCGGTGAGAAGGCCGGCGCCGGCGCCGGTCAGTGCGGCGACACGCAGGAAATCGCGCCGCTCAAGTACGAGCTTATCGGACATGGGGATCCTTCAAGTATGTCAACTTGCCAACATGGTCCGTCGAACCGGCGCCACCATGCGGCGGCCGGCTCTCAGGAGAGCTTTGCTAGTCGTTGTTCTGAGGTGAGGGCGCAGTCGGGGTCATGTCATGACCCGCGTGAGGATCTTTGCCGCCGGACATGTCATGCCCTTCGTGACCCTTGCCTGCCATGTCATTGCAGCAGGCGCTCTTCTCTTTCATCTTCTCGCAGCAGCCCATTTTCGGCGCCTGCGCAGCCTGCGCTTGTGCCATTGACGGGATGGCAATCGCCAACGCGATCGCGCTCAAAATTTTCTTCATGTCAGTCTCCGTGAAATCGAACTGAAAGTGTCGATTTCACGCAACTCGCGGAGGCGGCGTAGCGAGCTCCGCAGGGGTTCCTGTCCGGAACGAGTGCACGCCAGCTACCGGAACATTGCCAACCAACGGCTTGGCCAGTGGAGCGGCGGCGGGGGTGACGGCCAGCGCCATGCACATGGCGCCGCAACACGCCTTGTCGGCAGGCTGATCCCGATCCTCGCCACCGGCGGAATCGCAATGACCCTTGTCCGTCATCTGCGCATGATGATCAGGTGCCGCCGCGAAGGCCATGCCGGCGCTCGTGAACGCCGGCGCAATCAGCACCGCAACAGCGATCAGTATCGCAAGGAGCTTATGAATGCTCATCAGGGTCGAATATGGGCTCATCCGCTCCGCGGTTCAACAGGCTGTTCGAGCGAGGGTTCCGAATGTCCGCCGACGGACATGTCTGCTAGGCCGGTCGTCATCACGGCCATCCAGATCGCCATTGCGATCATCATCAAATTCTCGGTCAACGAGATGAAGCCGAGCGGGACATTGCTCGATCCGCCGACACAGGCGCATTTGAGCTCCCTTTTGTCGATGTAGACAGCCTTCAGGACCGACACCGCGCCGATGGTGCCGATGAACAATGCAATCGGCGCGGACAGCCAGGTGAAAGCTCCAGCCACCATCAACACGCCCGCCGCGCCCTCCGCGAAGGGATAGATGTAGCTGTAGGGCACCCACCGCTTCGCAAGCAGGTCGTAGTTGAGGAACATCGTCGAAAAGGCTTCGATGTTCTGCAGCTTCAACAACGCCAGTACGATCATCGAGAAGCCGATGAACCACTCTGCCGCCCTTATCGTGAAGACGTCTCCTGCAACCGCGTAGCTCGCGGCCATTGCCATCAATGCGGTCATCGCGAAGAGGGCGATCACCGGGCGGTAGCTGGTGGCCTTCGGATCGGCGACCGGCTTGCCCAGGAAGCGACGGAGGTCGTCATAGCCTCCCACGCGGTTCCCGCCGATGAAGATCTGCGGCGTAGTGGCAACGCCGTGCTCGGTCTTGAAGACGTCGGTCTGGGCGCGCGTCGTGAGGTGATGATCCTCCACCTCATATCCGGAGCGCTTGAGCAGGTCCGTGGCCTTCATCCCGTACGGACAGATATGGTGCTCCATCACCATCCGGTGGATGACAGCCTTTTTCAAAGCTGCCGGATGTTTCGCCATTTCCGACATTTCGTAGCTCCCTGAGAACCGGTCGGCGCTCATATAGACTCTGTACCATGGTACAGAGTCAAGGGCCCTAGGTTGCTGCTTGGATTAGATCGGCAGGAACCTCCGCTTCGCCCCCAACATTTTCGAAGCTGGGATTTAGCGACTGGAAAAGGAGCCCGGGGCCAGGAGTTACTCCGGCTTCGATTGCTCGACTTCATAGTTAACAGTGACAGCAGCGTTTTGCCTGCCATCTGCAGTTCAACGAAGCCAGCTGTCACTGGTCTAACTTCTGGCGCGCCCGGCGGAGATTGCGGTCATGAGGCCGCGTGCAGACAACTCGCCTAGAGTCACAGTCATGGACCGGTGCATGTCGAAACGACCGCGGACCTCATTTCCGCTGCCAAAGCCGGAGCCGCCGTGGCGGGCCACCTTCCAGCCTATCACAACGTCAAGCCTTCAGATCTCGCGAAGATGCGCATCTCTGACGGTCAGGCGCGGCTTATCGCCCGGTCGGGAATGAAGCTGGTCCCCACCTATCCCGTTGCCCGGTTCCGATACAAGTCGCTTGAAGAAAAGGGAGATCCGGGATTGGTAGGCCGTGCGCAGGTCTATTCCGTGCAGGCTGCCAACCTTAGTGCACTTCACCGGGCCGGAGCAACGCTGCTGACAGGAACTGACGTCAGCACGCCCATCGCAGACGAAGTCAAGCAGTGGGTAGAGGTTGGCGGGCTGCCCGCGCCGGCGGCCCTGCAAGCTGCCTTGGCGACGGGTCGGCTGATGTTCCCTGATCGCCGGATCGGTTGCTTCGACGCTGGTTGCGAGGCGGATTTCCTGGTTCTGTCAGCCGATCCCTCCCGCGATCTAGACGCGCTGAGCGCCATCGTGCGCCGCGTGAAGGGTGGAGTGGAACTTCAGGCTCCGGCCGCGGAGCAGTGACGAGCCAGGCCATCGAAGATGAAACGTGCGCCAATCGCACAAAGCAAAGGCGCAGTTCCGCGCCTCTTTCGAAGCAATTTTCTCTGTGCTTCCCGATACTTATACTGTGTGGCGGTGGAAGCAGTCTGCTGCGAACCGCTCTCCCCACACATTCGCTGTCTGCAAGGAATTCAGCAGGGAATTGTGGGTAGATTGGCGGAAGCACCGGTTTTCCGCGCTCACTACGCCTCTCTATCTAAGCAGGAAACGGGGAACTTCCCTGCCCTGAAATGCAGGGAATCTTTGATAAGCAAGCAAGGATAGTTCAGCGACTAGCTCCGCGGCTGAACATCTCGCATCGCGTTCAACCGTTTGCCGAGCAAGCGAAGCTGCATCGTGCGGAATTGCGCCGCGCTTGCGGCGTGTGATCAATGCGCGCCTAGCGGTTACGCTACGTAATGCGGATTAACGGAGGACGGCGGATGGAGGCACCTACAACTGTGGCGGCTCTCAACGAGTTCGGCCGGGTGCGCCTGTCGGCCCACTTCTACATGCGCGACTTCCTGTTTTCCGACATTGCCGCCATTCACGGCCTCTCCAACATCCCGACCGATCCTGACCTGGCGATCGAAGCAGGCACAAGGCTGTGCGC
>JALYPM010000150.1 GCA_030856365.1 Pseudomonadota bacterium | reverse complement strand
ACCGAGGCCGAATGGGTTAGAATTGCGAAGGAAAACGAAGAGGAATTTGCCGACGCTGTGAGGTAACCGTGGGTTGGGTTGCCACGGCGTTCCGGGTTGCTGTTCTGCGGGATCCCGCCGGCACCTGGGACCAACACAGCGTTCGTGGCTTGGGCGCAGCCGATGCCTCAGCCGATGCGCTTCAGCTTTCCATCGGTGGAGCGCTGTTCTCGACAGCGGGTTCGCTGGCGCCAGGAGCGGACGAGCGGCCAATCCACAGCGGCAGTGCGGCGCTTGCGGCGCCGATCAAGTTGGCAATGAAGTCGTGAAACTGTGCGGTGCCTTGAATTAGCCCGAGAGCCTGTCCGAGTTCGAGCGCGCTCCCGACACAGGCAACACCCAGAGCGACGAGGCCGACGCCGATCCGCGGAAATGCCAGGGCCGCGACCAGGGTCAGTGCATAGACGATGATCATGTGGGTGACCTGGTCGGCGGCAAGCCAGACTTTCGCGAGCCGGACGCCCGGCCAGACTTCGCCGGCCACCAGCCAGCCGACCAGCGCGACCAGTAGCAATCGTGCCAGCAAGACGGGCAAAATGCCGTTCCTGCTCAGGCCGGGGTTAGATCGGGTGCGTGGAGCCGGATTCGGATGATCCGGCGGGGGTCGGAGTCGATCGCTTCCAGACGCCAGCCCGACGGGTGGACAATGCACTCGCCTTTGGCCGGGATACGGCCGGCGAGCAGGAAGACGAGGCCGCCGAGCGTATCCACCTCATCCTCTTCCCAGGTCAGCCGCGCATCGACGGTTTGCGCCAGTTCTTCCAGCTCGACGCGGGCGTCGGCTTCCCAAACGCCTTCCTCGAGCATTGTCAGCATGCCGGCCTCGGCCTCGTCATGCTCGTCCTCGATCTCGCCGACGATCTCCTCGACCACGTCCTCGATCGTCACCAGACCCTCGGTGCCGCCAAATTCGTCGACGACGATGGCCAGGTGGATGCGCTCGGCGCGCATTCGGGCGAGCAGGTCGATTACGCCCATGCTTTCGGGCACGAACAACGGACTGCGCATCAGCGCCGTCATCGAACGATCTCGCGCGGGATCGTTGCTGGCCATGAAGACGTCCTTGATGTGGATCATGCCGACCACTTCGTCGAGGCTTTCGCCATAGACCGGCAGGCGGCTGTGGCCGGCCTCGGCAAGCGCGCGGACGAGATCGTCGAAGCTGATCGTCGCAGGGACCGAGATGATGTCGCCGCGGGTCACGCAGATGTCGCCGGCGGTTTCGTCGCCGACGTGGAGCAGGTTGCGCAGCATGATCCTCTCATGCGGGCTGAGGTCGCCGGTGACTGGGCGCGCGTCTTCCGCATCGTCGATCGCTTCTTCGATCTGGTCGCGGAGCGAGGTCTCGCCGTCGTCGCCGAAGATCAGCGAGCGCATGCCGCGCCAGATGCGGGAGCCGCCGTCGCCTTCGTCGTTGCGCGTCGCCATCAGCGTTCGCCCTCGTATGGATCGGCGATGCCCAGCGCCGCGAGCGCGCGGACTTCGCGGCTTTCCATGTCGGTCGCCGCATCGTCGTCGTGGTGGTCATGGCCGAGCAGGTGAAGCGTTCCGTGGACCAGCAGGTGGGCGGCGTGGGCGTCTAGCGGCACACCCTTGTCCGCCGCCTCGGCTTCGCACACGCCGCGCGCCAGCACGACATCGCCGAGCATCAGCTCCGGCCCGTCCGCGCTGGTATCCGACAGCTCGTCTGCCCGGGCGAGCGGGAAGGAGAGGACGTTGGTTGGCTTGTCACGCCCGCGCCACTGCGCGTTGAGGGTGCGCACCTCATCGTCGCTGGTCAGGCGCACCGACAGTTCGACGGCACGGGGGCTGTCGATCAGCTGCGGAAAGGCGCTGTGGGAAATGGCAGCCTTGGCAGCGCGGCCGGCCAGCTCCCTCCAGTCGGTGCTACTGTCCCATTCCGCGTCGGCTTCGATAGCGAGTTCGAGCATCATCGGGGCTGGCTCGGGTAAGAGCTAGGCCCTTCATAGGCTTCGACGATCCGGCCGACCAGCGGGTGGCGGACGACGTCGGCCGAGCCGAAGCGGACCATCGAGATCTTGGGGATGCCGTCAAGCTTCGACACCGCGTCGGCGAGTCCGGAGGTGGCGCCGGTTGGAAGGTCGGTCTGGTTGGGATCGCCGCAGATGACCATTCGGGCGCGCATGCCGAAGCGGGTGAGGAACATCTTCATCTGTTGCGGAGTGGTGTTCTGCGCCTCGTCGAGGATGATAAAGGCGTCGCTCAAGGTGCGGCCGCGCATGAAGGCGATCGGCGCGATCTCGATCTCGCCCGAAGCGAGCCGCCGCTCGACCTGCTCGGTGGGCAGCATGTCGTAGAGCGCGTCGTAGAGCGGGCGGAGATAGGGGTCGACCTTCTCCTTCATGTCGCCGGGAAGGAAGCCGAGCCGCTCGCCGGCCTCGACCGCCGGGCGCGACAGGATCAGCCGGTCGACCTGGCCGGTGATCAGCATCGCCACAGCCTGGGCGACGGCGAGGTAGGTCTTGCCGGTGCCTGCCGGCCCCAGCGCAAAGATCATGTCGTCGCGGCTGAGCGCCTCCATGTAGGTCGTCTGCACCGTGGAGCGCGGGACGATGGTCTTCTTGCGCGTGCGGATCATCACCCGCGGCGGCGAGGAGACTTCGTCGTCGATGATGCCGTCGAGGCTGGGCTGAGCGGCCATTCCAAGTACCGCTTCAACCGCGCCGGCATCGACGTCGTGGCCCTGGTCGAGGCGATTGTAGAGGCCAAGCAGCACTTCGCGGGCGCGGGCGGCGGAGTCCGGATCGCCTTCGATCTGCACTCGGTTGCCGCGCGCGGCGATGTGCACGCCCAGCCGCTGCTCGATGGTGATCAGGTGGCGGTCGTAATCGCCGAACAGAGGCCCGAGCAGATAGGGCTGCTCGAACTCCAGCTCGAGCCGGGCGCGGCCGCCCTCGTTGGCCGGCACGGCGGCGTCACGGCGGGCCATCAGGCGGATTCCGCGCGAACGGCGAGGGTAGCACCGAGGCTGTTGGGAAGCGCCTGGTTGATCGACACGTCGACCATGTCGCCGATCCTGGCTTCGGTCTCGACAAACACCGACTGGAGCCACGGCGACTTGCCGATCATCTGCCCGGGCCTGCGTCCCTTGCGGTCGATCAGGATCACCATGTCCCTGCCGATGCTGGAGCGGTTGAAGGCGGTGCTGTGATCGGCCAGCTTCGACTGAAGGCGTTGCAGCCTTTCTTCCATGACCTCGGCGGGAATCTGGTTCTCCATGGTTGCGGCCGGGGTGCCCGGGCGCGGCGAATATTTGAAACTGTAGGCGGATGCATAACGCACGTCATCGACGATGTTCAGCGTCGCCTGAAAATCATCTTCGCTCTCGCCGGGGAAGCCGACGATGAAGTCGCCGGAAATGGCGATGTCGGGGCGCGCCTGGCGGACGCGCTCGATGGTGTGCAGGTAGCTGTCGCTGGTGTGGCTGCGGTTCATCGCGCGGAGGATGCGGTCGCTGCCCGACTGCACGGGGAGGTGGAGGAAGGGCATCAACTTGCCGACCTCGGCGTGGGCGGCGATGAGGTCGTCGCCCATGTTGACCGGGTGGCTGGTCATGTAACGGATCCGCTCCAGCCCCTCGATGCGGGCGAGACTCCCGATCAGGCCAGCGAGGCCCGTGCCCCCGTCGCTCCACGCGTTGACGTTCTGGCCCAGCAGGGTGATTTCGCGAGCGCCGCCGTCGACCAGGGCCTGCGCTTCGATCAGAATGTCGGCCCCAGGCCGGCTGATCTCGGCGCCGCGGGTGTAGGGCACCACGCAATAGGTGCAGAATTTGTCGCAGCCTTCCTGGACCGAGAGGAAGGCGCTGGGGCCGGAGCGCCGGCGCGCGGGCAGCGCCTCGAACTTGGAGATGGCCGGCATATCGGTGTCGACCGCACGACCGCCACGCGCGGCTTCGGCGACCAGTTCGGGCAGCCGGTGATAGGCCTGCGGACCGACCACGATGTCGATCATCGGCGATCGTCTCCGCGCTTCGGCGCCTTCCGCCTGGGCGACGCAGCCGGCCAGCGCGATCAGCGGCTTCGACCCGTCCTCGCGGCGCAGGCGGCCGACGTCCGAATAGGCGCGTTCTGCGGCCTTTTCGCGGATGTGGCAGGTGTTGAGCACGACCAGGTCGGCGTCCTCGCCTTCCCTGGCAGCGCGCAAACCGCGGTCGCCGAGAAGCTCGGCCATGCGCTCGCCGTCATAGACGTTCATCTGGCAGCCGAAGGACTTGATCCGGAAGCTTTTCGGGGGTGCGTTCATCGGCAGGGCTATAAGCGAGAAGGGCGGGGACTTGAAGCGAAGAGCGCGGCCGCAATCGCGCCGTGCGCGGCCAGCGCCATCGCCTTGCGATCGCCCGGGGGGATCGGTTCGAGCAGCCGAACGGTCACCGGTATCGTCCCGCGCCGGTTGAGGATGCGGATGAAATTGTCCCGGCCGTCCTGGCCGAACCAGCTGATCTCGGTCGCCGCCTCGCCATAGTCGAGCACGACCGGCCGCACCGTCACGGACTCGCCCGCCGCTGCTGCCGCCTGCAACAGGGTCGAGCGGAAGGGGAGGAGCCGGTCGCCGGGGCCGACGGTGCCCTCCGGAAAGAGGGTGACCGGCTGCTCCCGCTGGAGCGCGGCGGCGATCGCCAGCGCCTGGTCGCCCGCGCCCCTCCGGTTTTCGCGTTTGACGTAGAGCGTTTGGTTCTGGTCGGCGAGCCAGTGGATCACGGGATGGCCAAGCGCATCCTTGGAGACGAAGGCGCAGCCCGTGGTGCCGGCGAGCACCAGAATGTCGAGCCAGCTGAGGTGATTGGCGAGCAACAGGCTGTGCGGGCGAGCAGGCTGGCCGACGGCGCGCGCGCGGGCGCCGACCAGCCATCCCGCGCCCTTCAGGAAGAAAGGCGGCACCGGCGAGCGGCCGGCCAACGCCTTTGCCAGCAGGTGGGGGACCAGGCAGAGGACGAGCCACAGCAGCAGCGCCGCGATTCGGAGCAGCGCGCGCGGGCCGAGCGAGGGCCGGGGCTTAGCGGCTTCGGTCGAGGGCGACGCCGTAAAGCTCCATGCGGTGATCGACGAGGCGGAAGCCGAGCTTCTCGGCAATGCGCTTCTGGAGCATCTCCAGCTCTTCATCGACGAACTCGATGACCTTGCCGGTCTCGACGTCGATCAGATGGTCGTGGTGAGCGTCGGATGCCGCCTCGTAGCGCGAGCGGCCATCGCCGAACTCGTGCCGCTCGAGGATGCCGGCTTCCTCGAACAGCCGCACCGTGCGGTAAACGGTCGCGATCGAGATCTTGGGGTCCACCGCGGCCGCGCGCTCGTGCAGTGTCTCAACGTCGGGATGGTCTTCGGCCTGTGAGAGGATCTTGGCGATCACGCGCCGCTGCTCGGTAATGCGCAGGCCTTTGTCGGCACACAGCGCTTCGATGTCGATGTCGCGGCTCATAAGGGCCTAGGTAAGGCGGGTGGGGCCGGGGGTCAAAGGCATCTTGCCGTCGTTGCGAGCGAAGCGAAGCAATCCAGGGTCGTACTAGATTGCTTCGTCGCTTTCGCTCCTCGCAATGACGTCTACTTCGCTTTGGCGGGTCCGCGGGTCTTGCGGCGCTTGGTGCCGAGGCCGATTGATTTGGCCAGCGTCCGGCGCTGCTCGGCATAGTTGGGCGCGACCATCGGATAGTCGGCGGCAAGTCCCCACTTCTGGCGATATTCGGCAGGCGTCATCCCGTGATTGGTCATCAGGTGACGCTTCAACATCTTCTGCTTCTTCCCGTCTTCGAGGCAGACGATGTAGTCCGGCTTGATCGAGGCGCGAATCGAGACTTTCGGTTCCAGCTTTTCTTCGGGCGCGGCTTGACCGCCGACAATGCCGGCAAGGGCCGAGTGAACATTGCTGATAAGGTTGGGCAGGTCATTCACTGCAACGCTGTTGTTGCTGACATGGGCGGCAACAATGTCTGCAGTCAGCGTAAGCAGCGTGTCATCGCTGCCGTCATTGTCGATCATCTGGCGTTCCCCGAGCAAAAGGATTCAGGCGCAGCCAATCCGGTGGCTGAACAATACTGACTAGGCGATTATGGGATAACCGGCAATAGCGTTCGAACTGCCTAGTAAACAAATCGCAGTCTAAAGTTTCCGAGCCAAGGTTAAGGCGTCGTATTCGCTGCCGTCGCTGCCACGGTAATATTTCCTTCGCCTGCCCGCGGCGCTGAATCCTGCGCGGCGATACATGGCCAGCGCGGGGTTGCCGTCGCGAACTTCGAGATGAGCGCGGCTAGCCCCGTCGTGATGCGCAGCGGCCAGAAAGCGGTCGAGCAGCAGTTGGCCGATGCCTTTCCTGCGAGCCGCGGGATCGACCGCGATCAGCAGCAGTTCGGCCTCGTCGGCAACCGTTCGCTGCAGCGCGAAGCCGAGCGGCGTTTCCTCACCGTCGCGCGCCAGGACCATTGCGACACCCGGCATCGGCAGAATTCCGGCGCATTGCGAGCGGGTCCAGCCTTCGCCGAAACGACGGTCGAAGGCGGAATCCATGATCGCGATGACCTCGTCGAGGTCGCGCGATCCGCCGGCGTGGAGCCGAACCGCTGCACGGGTCACCTGGCTCGCCATCAGGCCGCGCTCCGGACGCGCGCGTCGGGCGCTCTCGCGTAAAGTGGCTTGGGCGGAAGGCTGCGGAGCCTTTCCGGAAGGCGAAGAGCATTGGCTGCGGTGGGCCAGGCGTCAATCGCATGTCCCGATCCACGCGCCTCGACCAGCCGCCGCGCACCGGGGCCAACGGCCGGAGCGTCGGGGAGCGCAGCCGCGGCCGCTTCGGGAGGCAGGTTGAGGAGCGGGGACAGCGGCTCGAGGGTCGCCGCATTGAACTGCTGCACGAACAGCTCGCCATGGCCGCCCTCGACGGCAGCGGTCACGGCGCCTTCCCCACCGGCGCCTGCGGCCAGCAGCGCCAGCGATGACATGCCCCCGACCTCCGCGTCCCAGCCGATCGCCAGGCCATGCGCCGCGGCAATGCCGACGCGGATGCCGGTGAAGCTACCGGGCCCGACGCCGACCAGGATGGTGTCGGCGCGGCGGCCGTCGAGAAGCTCGGCGATCATCGGCACGAGCCGCTCGGCATGGCCGCGGCCGATCATCTCGTCGCGCCGGCCAATGCACTCTTCGCCATCGAACAAGGCGGCGGTGCAGGCGGCGGTGGAGGTGTCGAGGGCGAGGATCATCCCATCATCTCAAAGGCGGGGACGAATGTGTTCACAGCGATAGGCAACGGGCAAGCGAATAGTGAAGGCGGCTTAAACCGCTTCCACGGATACGACCTCGGGGACGTAGTGGCGGACCAGACTTTCAATGCCGCGCTTCAGCGTGATCGCCGACGACGGGCAGCCGGCGCAGGCGCCCTGCATGGCGAGATAGAGCCGCCCGTCCTTGTAGCCGCGATAGACGATGTCGCCGCCATCCTGCGCAACCGCGGGGCGGACGCGGGTTTCGATCAGCTCCTTGATCTGGTCGATGATCTCGGCGTCGGCGGGGTCCTCCTCGATCGACGGCGCATCGGCGATGTGGATCCCGGCGGCGCTGCCCGGCGTGAACAAGGGCGCGCCGCTGACGAAATGGTCGAGTAGCACACCGATCACTTCGGGCTCCAGCACATGCCATTCGATCGTCGGCGCGGCGGTCACCGAGACAAAGTCGCGGCCGAAAAACACGCCTTCGACCATCTCGGTCGCGAAAAGAGCAGACGCGAGCGGCGAGGCCTGCGCCGAATCCCAGTCGGGAAAGTCGCGCGTTCCGCTTTCCATCACGGTCTGCCCTGGAAGGAACTTGCGCGTCGAGGGGTTGGGCGTCTGCTCGGTGTGAATCAGCATGGCTGCGATGTGGCCCTCGTCAGGGGTGTGATCAACCCCCGAACGGCGGCACTCCGGCGATGATCCAGCGGGTGAGGGCGAGCGCGGCGAGCAGGCAAACGACGGCCACCCAGCCCTTGCCGGGCTTCATCGGCTCCACGTCCGGATCGAGCGCGGCTTTGCCGCTGACCATCGGCCCGACCAGATTCTGGCCGAGGAACAGGCGGTAAAAGAGGATCGCCGCGACGTGCAAGGCGATGAAGGCGAGCAGGATGTTGAAGATCAGCGCGTGCGCGTCATGGGCGATGTCGACCGCGTCGAAGCTGATCAGGCGTGCAAGGGGCCCTTCAGCGAGTCCGTCATTGTCGGCGTTGAACAGGCCAGTCGCGACCTGCGCGAAGGTCAGCCCGAGCAGTGCGACCACGCTGAGCGCACCCAGCGGCGTATGGCCCACCGCGCGCCAGCCCTTGCTGTTGCGGACGTAGCCAAGCACCGCCGCCGGGCCGCGCAGGAAGTTGCCGAAGCGCGCGGTCGAGCTGCCGAAGATGCCCCACAAAAGTCGGAACATCAGCAAAGTCAGGATCGCGTAGCCCGACCACATGTGCCAATCGAGCCGCTCTTGCTTCCCCGACCACCAGCTGAAGCCGATCAGCGCCGCCAGCAGCCAGTGAAACAGCCGCGTCGGAAGGTCCCAGACAGCGGCGCGGACGTCGCCGGTGGTGCCGTCATTCCTTCTCACGATAGAGATCGTGGCAGGCCTTGCAGCTCTTGCCGAGGTCGGCGTGCGCCGACTGCATTGCCCCGACATCGTTGCCGCGCGCGGCGGCCTGGAAAGCGGCGGCCGCTTTTTCGAAATCGCCGGCCTTGGCCTGGAAATCCTGCGGGTTCTGCCAGATCTCTGCCCTGGCGTCGGTCTTGCCGACGTCCGGGCCGGTTCCGACCGGGAACCAGCCCTTCACCTGCGGAGCGAGCTCAGCGATGATCACCGCATTGCTGCGCACCTGAGCGAGGTCGGGGCTGCTCGCCTTCAGCTCGCGGCTGACGACCTTCATCGCGTCGCCGATCTTCTCATAATTCTCGTGCCGCTCTTTCATCAGCGCCAGAGCCTGCTGCTCCTCAAGCGGTGTGGCGCTGGAGTGGGCGACGGCATTCTCGATCGCGGCGCTGGCTTCGTTGCCGCTCGTATTGGCTTCGGCGAGCGCCTGGTTGCCGTCTCCGCCTTGGTTGCAAGCGGCAAGCAGGGCGGCGGCGGCAACGGCAATCAGCAGTCTCGTCATGGTTGTCCTTTCGAAAAGCGCATTCGGTAACGCAGGTCAGGCGTTGCCGTTGACGGCGGGCGGCACCCAGCTGTCGTCGATCATCTTGATCAGCGCGGAAAAGTCCTTGTTCGCGCCGCCGCGCTCGACGAAGCGCTGGTAGAGTTCCTCCGCCTCGCCGCCCATCGGCGTGTAGGCGCCGGCAGCCTGCGCCGCTTCCATTGCCAGCTTCAGATCCTTGAGCATGAGCGCGGCGGCGAACCCGCCCTCATAATCGCGGTCGGCCGGGGTTTCCGGGCCGACGCCCGGCACCGGGCAATAGGACGTCATCGACCAGCTTTGGCCCGAGGCCTTCGACGAGATGTCGAAGAAGGTCTGGAGGTCGAGCCCGAGCTTCTCGGCCAGCACGAACGCTTCGCAGGTCGCGGCCATGGTCGCGCCCAACAGCATGTTGTTGCAGATCTTGGCCGCCTGGCCGGAGCCGGGGCCGCCGGCGTGGATCACCGCCTTGCCCATCACTTCGAGGAAGGGCCGGGCGCGCTCGAAGCCCGCGTCCGATCCGCCGACCATGAAGGTCAGCGTGCCGCCCTCGGCCGCCGCGATGCCGCCCGAGACGGGCGCATCGACCATGGTGAAACCGGCGGCGCCTGCTTCGTCCTCGACTGTCTTGGCGGTGGCGACGTCGATGGTCGAGCAGTCGATCAGGATGGCGTCGGTGGGGGCGGAGGTGAAGACGGTCTCGCGATAGACCTGCGCGACATGCTTGCCGGCGGGCAACATGGTGATCACCGCCTCCGCATCCTTGCAGGCCTCCGCCGCCGATTCGGCGATGCCGCAGCCGCGCTTGCCGGCGCGATCGAGCGCTTCCTGGCTGAGGTCGAAGGCGCGGACTTCGTGGCCGGCCTTGGCCAGGTTCGGCGCCATCCCGCCGCCCATGTGACCAAGGCCGATGAATGCTACGCGTGTCATCTCTTACCGCCCTTTCCACTCGCCCGGGCGCTTCTCGACGAAGGCGGCCATGCCTTCCTTCTGGTCCTCGGTGCCGAACAGGCCGTGAAACAGGCGCCGCTCGAAGCGGATGCCCTGCGCCAGCGTCATCTCGAACGCGGCATTGACCATTTCCTTGGTCGCAATGGCGGCGAGCGGCGCCATCGCCGCAATCTGCGCCGCGACCTTCAGCGCCTCGTCCAGCAGTTGCTCGGTGGGCACCACCCTGGCGACCAGCCCGGAACGCTCCGCCTCGGCGGCGTCCATCATCCGGCCGGTCAGGCACATTTCCATCGCCTTGGCCTTGCCGATCGCCAGCGTCAGCCGCTGCGACCCGCCCATGCCGGGGGTGACGCCGAGCTTGATCTCCGGCTGGCCGAACTTGGCGGTCTCGGAGGCGATGATGAAGTCCGCCATCATCGCCACTTCGCACCCGCCGCCGAGCGCGAAGCCGTTGACGGCGGCGATCCACGGCTTGCGCGTCGCGGTGACCTTTTCCCAACCGGCGAAGAAGTTGCCCGCGTACATGCTAGCGAAGCCCTGGCTCGACATCTCCTTGATGTCGGCGCCTGCCGCGAACGCCTTTTCGCCGGAGCCAGTGAGGACCAGGCATCGCTGCGAGGGGTCGGCGTCGTAAGATTGGAAGGCTTTTGTCAGTTCCGTCAGTACCGCGGTGTTGAGGGCGTTGAGGGCCTGAGGGCGGTTGAGCGTGACGAGAGTCACCGCATCTTGCTGCTCGACCAGGATGTTCGCAAATTCGGTCATTCGGAAGCCTCCGGGAAAGGTGTCCACGCTTCTTGCGGCGGCAGCGGCGTGAAGAGCGCGTCAAGGATGTCGCCAGTGACCTCTTCGGGGGTCGCTGGGTCCCAGCTCGGCTGATTGTCCTTGTCGATCAGCAGCGCGCGCACCCCTTCCTTAAAGTCGTGCGTCTGCACCACGCGACCCGCCAACGCATATTCGGCGGTCATCTCGTCCGCGAAGTTGGCGCGGTTGGCGCCCTCGGCGAGCAGCCGGAGCGAGACCTTGCAGGACAGCACGCTCTTGACCCGGATCGTCGCCAGCTCCGCCTTCGCCCATTCGCCGCCGTCGGCTTCGAGCGAGGCTTCGATGATCTCCAGTTCGTCGGACGCGAAATGCTTGGCGATTGGGCCGAGGTTGCCGGCAATCTTGGCGTCCGGCGGCGTGGCCGCGGCCGAGCCGAGCGCGCCGCTTGCCCGTTCCGGCATCTTGACGATCCGGTCCACCAGATCGGCCAGCGCCGACTGCTGAACATAATGGGTCGCGAGGCCGAGATAATGGCATTCGGCGCCATCCAGCCGCGCTCCGGTCAGGGCCATGAACTGGCCGACCCGGCCCGGCAGGCGCGAGAGGTACCAGCCGCCGCCGACATCGGGGAACAGGCCGATGCCCGTCTCCGGCATGGCCAGGCGCGTATTTTCCGTTGCCACGCGGACGCTGCACGGCAGCGAAATGCCGACGCCGCCGCCCATGGTGATGCCGTCCATCAGGGCAATCGTCGGCTTCGGGTAGGTGAACAGCAGGTGGTTGAGGCGATACTCGGCGTGAAAGAAGGCGCGGGCGTCCGCGGCATCGCCGGCGCCGCTCCTGGCCAGCATGACGACATCGCCGCCTGCGCAAAAGCCGCGGCCCTCGGCATGGTCGATGAGGATGCACTGGATGGCGTGGTCGTCGCGCCAGCGAAGCAGGGCTTCGCTCATTGCGTCGCACATTTCACGGGTCAGCGCGTGGATCGCCTTGGGGCGGTTGAGGCGAAGCCGGCCGACGCCGCCTTCGGTGGAGATGAGGACGTCGACGGTCACTGGCGAAGCAAGTCGCGACTAACGATCACGCGCATGACCTGGTTGGTCCCTTCGAGAATCGAGTGGACGCGAAGATCGCGCCAGAAGCGCTCGATCGGATAATCCTGCAGATAGCCGTAGCCGCCGTGGAGCTGGAGCGCGCGGTCGACCACCGACGATCCGGTGTCGGTGGCGAGCCGCTTGGCCATCGCCGCGAACTTGCTCTTGTCGGGCGCGTTGGCGGTGACCTTGGCGGCGGCGACGTAGAGCAGGTAGCGCGCGCCCTGGAGCTCGGTTTCCATATCCGCCAGCGTGAATTGGGTCGCCTGGAAGTCGGCGATCGCCTTGCCGAACTGCTTGCGTTCCTTGGTGTAGGCGATCGATTCGTCCAGGCAGCGCTGCGCTCCGCCGAGCGAGCAGGCGCCGATGTTGAGGCGGCCACCGTCGAGGCCCATCATGGCGATACGGAAACCCTCGCCCTCGGCGCCGACGCGGTTGGCGACCGGTACCCGCACTTCGTCGAAATTGACCTGACACGTGGGCTGCGAATGCCAGCCCAGCTTCTTTTCCTGCGCGCCGAAGCTGACGCCGTCCATGTCCTTTTCGACGACCAGCGCGGTGATGCCCTTGGGCCCTTCGTCCCCGGTGCGGACCATGGTGACGTAGATCTCATTCTCGCCGCCGCCCGAGATGAAGGCCTTGGAGCCCGAGACGACATAATGGTCGCCGTCCAGCACCGCCTTGGTCTTGAGCGCGGCGGCGTCGGAGCCCGAGGATGGCTCGGTCAGGCAATAGCTGGCCATCCGCTCCATCGGGATCAGCAAGGGCAGGTAGCGTTGCTTGAGTTCGTCCGAGCCGAAGCGGTCGATCATCCAGCTCGCCATATTGTGGATCGAGATGAACGCACTGGTCGACGGACAACCATATGCCATCGCTTCCATGATCAGCGCCGCCTCGAGCCGGCCAAGCCCGATGCCGCCGCTTTCCTCGCTGACATAGATGGCGCCGAAGCCGAGCTCGGCCGCCTCGCGGATCGTGTCGCGCGGGAAAATGTGCTTCTCGTCCCACTCGGCCGCGAACGGACTGATCGCGTCGGCAGTGAATTTGCGCGCCATCTCCTGGATCTGGAGCTGGTCTTCGGTGAGCTCGAACGGGTGCATGGGGCGCGGCTCTAGCCCGCGACCTTGCGATGGGCCAGCCCCAGCATCAATCGTGCGGCTCCGATCCCTTGATGGCCACTAGCCGCTCACTTTCCGGCGGCGGCACGGCTGCGGTGTTGGTAACCGGTGGTTCGACAGCGCCGTTGGCAAGCTCGTCCGTCGGCGTTGCAACGCTCTCATCCGGGGGCAGGGTTTCGATCTCGGTCGGCGCCGAACTGGCGGTCTCATTGGCCGCCGCCTCGTTCGACGATGTTCCGCCGCAAGCGGCGAGCGCGGCCGCCGCGGCAACAGGGATGAGGTGCTTAATCACAGCGGACATAGGTAAAACTAGCCCTTGGGTCGCTTTCCGTGCGGCTCAGATTGCTGCCCTGGATCTGCAGCGCCTGTTCGCGGGTCCAGGTCTGCCCCTCGCCGGTGAAGCTGAAGGTGCCGCTGATCGAATTGTTGGTGATCGCAATCCCGCTCTCGGGCCGCCCCACCGACTCAAAGAAACGCAGGCGGTCGCCCGAGACCCTCAGCAGTCCCTTGGCGTCGCCCCGGGTCGAGGTGCAGTCGGCTGGAGTCATACCCCAGCTCCCGTGGAGCGCGAGTGGTATCTGCGCTTCGCGTCCGTTCGGTTCGATCACCCCATCGGTGTCGCTGGCGGCCACAACGCTTCGGGCGGGCACTGTCTCATCGCCACTGGCGGACGTCGTGTCACCGACCTCGCCGATGATGTTGCTCGCCTGTCCGGAAACAGGGCCTTCGCCGCCGCACGAGGCAAGTATAGCGAGCGGAAGTAGCAGCCATGCTTTGCGGTGCATCATCCTGGAGTAACGAAGCCGAATGCCGCTGGTTGCGAACCGCCGTTGTCAGCCCATTGTCGGGATGACGAACGCGTTCTCGCCGGTTGGCGAGCCGTCCGGCCAGCGTTGGGTCACCACCTTGGACTTGGTCCAGAACCGCAGGCCCTCCTGGCCGTATTGTCCGATGTCGCCGAAGCCGGAACGCTTCCAGCCGCCGAAGCTGTGATAGGAGACGGGGACGGGGATCGGCACGTTGACGCCGACCATCCCGACATTCACGCGGCTGGTGAATTCGCGCGCGGCGTGGCCGTTGCGGGTGAAGATGGCGACGCCGTTGCCATATTCATGCTCCGACGGAAGCCGCACCGCTTCCTCGAAATCCTGCGCCCGGACCATCTGCAGGACCGGCCCGAAAATTTCCTCCTGGTAGCTTTTGTGGCTGGGCTTCACCTGATCGAAGAAGG
>JALYPM010000149.1 GCA_030856365.1 Pseudomonadota bacterium | reverse complement strand
CGCGGCGCCACCGCCAACTGCAAGCCGGAGCTGGAGATCTACGCCGACGACGTGAAATGCGCCCACGGCGCCAGCGTCGGCGAGCTCGACCCGGAACAGCTGTTCTATGCGATGTCGCGCGGGCTGGACCCGTCGAGCGCGCGGGCGCTGCTGCTCGAAGGCTTCATTATGGGCCTGTGGGACGACGTCGCCGACGACGCGCAGCGCGAGTCCATTTCCACCGCTGCCCGCGACGCGCTGCGGAGGGTCGTATGAACGCGCCTGCCCGCATCAATTCGGCACTGGACGTGCGCGCCCAATTCTCGGCGATCGAGAACTGGCATTATCTCGACAGTGCAGCGACGGCGCAAAAGCCGCGGGCGGTGATCGACGCCATCAACAGCGGCTATGCGCGCGATTATGCGACGGTGCACCGCGGCGTTTACCAGCGTTCGTCGGAGATGACCGGCCGCTATGAAGCGGCGCGCGAGGCGGCGGCGGGACTGATCGGCGGTAAGGCGGACGAACTGGTCTTCACCCGCGGTGCGACCGAAGCAATCAACCTCGTTGCCCGCTCGCTTCCGAAGAACGGCCGCAACCGGGTCCTGCTGTCGAGCCTGGAGCATCACAGCAATATCGTACCGTGGCAGCTTGCTGGGTACGAGGTGGATGCGGTGCCGCTGACCGCTGACGGGCGGATCGATCTCGATGCGGCCGAAGCGATGATCAGCGACCAGCATCGGGTGGTCGCCTTTGCCCATGTCTCGAACGTGCTCGGATCGATCCTCGACGCCAGAAGGGCGACGGAGATCGCACACCGGCACGGCGCGCTGCTGCTGCTCGACGGCTGCCAGGCGGTGCCGCGGCTGCCGGTGGATGTGGCCGCGATCGGCTGCGACTTCTACGCTTTCTCGGGCCACAAGCTCTACGGCCCGACGGGCATCGGCGCGTTGTGGGGTCGCCCGGAACTCCTCGCCGCAATGCCGCCATGGCAGGGCGGCGGTGCGATGATCGACAGAGTTTCGTTCGAGCGCTCAACTTATGCCGCGCCGCCGCAGCGCTTCGAGGCCGGCACGCCGCACATCGTCGGCGCGATCGGCCTTCATGCCGCGATCGACTGGGTGCGCGAGATCGGGATCGACGCGATCCACGCACATGAGTCGGCACTGGTCGCGCAAGCGCGCGCGGAATTGAGACGCATTGGCGGAGTGACGCTCTACGGCCCCGAGGACAGCGCCGGAATCGTCAGCTTCAACGTCGACGGGGTGCATCCGCACGACACCGCCACCATATTGGACGATGCGGGCGTTGCCGTCCGCGCCGGGCATCATTGCGCGCAGCCGCTGATGGACATCCTCGGCGTTTCGGCCACGGCGCGGGCGAGCTTCGCGGCGCATAGCGACGGATCGGACATCGCCGCTTTGGTCAGGGGCCTGGAACAAGTGAAACGGATTTTCGGATGAACGAGGCAGGGAAGATCGAGATAGAAGAGGTCGAAGCGGTGAGCCTGCCGCCGCGCGCGCGCGTCACCGAAGGCTTCGAGCGCAAGCGCGACTATCTCGCCGGCTTCCTCGCGGGCGAGCAAGTGGAGGAGCGCGCCGACGGCCCCGGGGGCGATCTGCAGGCGTCCGTAGTCGAAGCGCTGAAGTCGATCTACGACCCGGAAATCCCGGTCGACATCTACGAGCTCGGGCTGATCTATGACGTCGCTGTCGACGAAGACGGCGACGCCGTCGTCACCATGACGCTGACGACGCCGCATTGCCCGGTGGCGGAATCGATGCCGCAGGAAGTCGAGCTGCGCGTGCTGTCGGTGCCCGGCATCCGCGACGCCGAAGTGAAACTGGTTTGGGACCCGCCATGGGATCCGTCGAGGATGAGCGACGAAGCGCGGCTGGAGTTGGGAATGCTATGAACCAGGAAACCAAAGTCCGGGCGCGCCCTGCTGCGATCACCCTCACCCCCGCCGCCGATGCCCGCATCGCCGATCTCATGAGCCGCGCTCCCGAAGGGGCAATCGGGGTCAAGCTCTCGACCCCGCGGCGCGGCTGTTCCGGCCTTGCCTACTCGGTCGACTACATAACCGAGGAGGCCACGTTCGACGAGAAGATCGTGACGCCAGGCGGCACCTTCTACGTCGACGGCGGCTCGGTGTTGTATCTGGTCGGATCAACGATGGACTGGCGCGAGGACGATTTCGCGGCCGGGTTCGTGTTCGAAAATCCCAACGCCAAGGGCGCCTGTGGCTGCGGCGAGAGCTTCACGGTCTAGTCGCCGCGCCCCGAATGGGCTTAGGGGCAGCGCAGCCATGGACCCCCGCTTCGCCCACATCCGCGACTGGATCTTCGATCTCGACAATTGCCTCTACCCGGCATCGACGGGGCTGTTCCCGCTGATCGACGAGCGGATGGGCGCCTATATCCAGCGCCTGCTCGACTGCGATCCGGTCGAAGCGCGGCGGGTACAGAAGGCGCATTTCCACGAGCATGGAACGACCCTCGCCGGCCTGATGAAGGAGCATGGAGTCGACCCCCACGATTTCCTGGATGAGGTGCACGCCATCCCGCTCGACCGCGTTGGCCGCAACGAGCGGCTCGCCGCGGCGCTGGCGCGGCTGCCCGGACGGCGTTTCGTCTTCACGAACGGCGACGTCGACTATGCGCGCCGGGTGCTGGAGGCGATCGGGTTGCACGCCTCGTTCGACGACCTCCACGACATCCACGCCAGCAGCTACCGCCCCAAGCCCGAGCCGCATGGCTATAAGCTGATGTGCGAGCGCTTCGGCATCGACCCTGCCCGCGCTTTGTTCGTCGAGGACATGGCGCAGAATTTGAAGCCGGCGAAGGCGCTGGGGATGATGACGGTGTGGGTCGACAACGGCTCGGAGCGCGGCAATCACGGCGCCGACGACAGTTTCATCGACCAGCGCATCACCAACGTCGCTGACTGGCTCGAGCAAATCATTGGAGACGATCAATGACCCCCGAAACCCTCCAGCCGCTGATCGACGCCGCATGGGAGCTGCGGGATTCGATCGGGCCCGCCACCCGCGATGTTACGCGGCAGGCGGTGGACGCTGCTCTCGCCGGTCTCGATTCGGGCGAGCTTCGCATCGCCGAGAAGATCGACGGCGAGTGGCTAGTCCATCAGTGGCTGAAGAAGGCGGTCCTCCTCTCCTTCCGCCTCAGCCCGATGGAGATGATCTCGGGCGGGCCTGGCGACGCTCACTGGTGGGACAAGGTGCCGTCCAAGTTCGACGCCTGGAGCGAGAAAGAGTTCGAAGACGCGGGCTTCCGCGCCGTCCCCGGAGCAATCGTCCGCCGCGGAGCCTTCGTGGCGCCCGGAGCAGTGCTGATGCCGAGTTTCGTCAACATCGGCGCGCGGGTCGGCGAAGGCACGATGATTGACACCTGGGCCACCGTCGGAAGCTGCGCCCAGATCGGCCGCAACGTCCACATCTCGGGCGGCACCGGCATCGGCGGCGTGCTCGAGCCGTTGCAGGCGGGACCGGTGATCATCGAGGACGATTGCTTCATCGGTGCGCGTTCCGAAGTCGCCGAAGGTGTGATCGTCGAGCAAGGCGCGGTGCTATCGATGGGCGTGTTCCTCGGCGCGTCGACGAAGATCGTCGACCGCTCCTCCGGCGAGGTCCACTACGGCCGCGTTCCCGCCTATTCGGTGGTCGTGCCGGGAACTCTCCCCGGCAAGGATGGCGGCCCCGGCCTCGCCTGCGCGGTGATCGTCAAACGCGTCGACGAGCGCACCCGATCGAAGACCAGCATCAACGAGTTGCTGCGCGACTGATAAGCTGACCTTATCGCCGCGGGCGGAGCTTTTGTTAGCCGGCGAGGAGCCCGTCGAGTAGCTCTGCTTGCATGGCGACCCTTGGCAAAACTGCGTTCGAGCGCACGCAGCGGGAAGCATCCGCAACCGCGGCCGGCTATGCGCCGCCGATGATCAACACCGTGCTTGGCCGCCGCGAGTGGCTGACCCTGTTCGCCCTCGCCATCATCTGGGGCGCGGCCTTTTTCTTCATCGCCACCGCGGTTCGCGAAGTGCCGCCGCTGACCTATGTCTGGCTCCGCCTTTCGATCGCGGCGGTGGCGCTGTGGGGCTGGCTGTGGCTGACTAGCGGTCGGCCTTCAATCCCGCGCGAGGCTGTCGGCGCGCTGTTCGTGCTCGCGCTGCTCAACAATGTCGCGCCGTTCATCCTGTTCGGCTGGGGCCAGACCCACATCGCCAGTGGACTCGCTTCGATCCTCAACGCGACGACGCCTTTGTGGGGTGTGATCGTCGCCCATTTCTATACTCGCGACGAGCCGATGACCGCGGGCAAGCTGGCCGGCATATTGATCGGTGTCGGCGGCGTCGCAGTGATGATCGGGCCCGAGCTGCTCGGCAATATCGGCACTGACGCCCTGGCTCAGCTCGCCTGCGTGCTCGCGTCGCTCAGCTACGCCCTTGCCGGCGTCTGGGCGCGCCGGTTCAAGCGGATGGGGGTTGCCCCCGCCAACGTCGCCTCCTGGCAGCTTTTACTCGGGGCGCTGGTGATGCTGCCACTGACTGCCGTGGTCGACCGGCCCTGGCTGTTGCCCTCGCCCTCATGGGGTGCCATCGGTGCCATCGTGGCGCTCGCGGTGGTGTGCACCGCCTACGGCTACATCCTCTACTTCCGGCTGATCGACCGGGCAGGTGCGACCAACGCATTGCTGTCAACTCTGCTGGTGCCGCCTTTCGCCATCGTGTTGGGCGCATTGTTCCTGGACGAGCAGCTGGCGCTGCGGGACTTCGCGGGGATGGCCCTGATCGCGCTCGGGCTCGCCGCCATCGACGGGCGGCCGCTCAAGTGGCTTGTTCGCCGCCAGCTTCCCGAAGCAGCTTAGCTGCCTCCGCGCCCGTCCAGTCAAGATCGCCGACGTAGCGCCAGACTTCCCGCCCCTTGGCATCGTAGAGGATGGTGGTCGGCAAGACCCCCGCCCCGACCGCTCCGGACAAAGCCATTTTCGGATCATGATAGGGGCCGAGCGCCTGCACGTTAAGCCGGTCGAGAAAGGAAGCGACCCTTTGCTGGTCGGTCGTATCCTGGCTTACCGCGATGATTCCCAGCCGCCCATCCTCATTGTGCGCGATCGCCAGCTTCTCGAGTGTCGGCAGCTCCTTGACGCAGGGCGCGCACCAGGTTGCCCATAGATTGACCAACACCGGCATGCCCTCGAACTCCGCAAGGCGGATCTCGCCTCCCTCGGGATCCTGAAAAACGACATCGGGCGCGGCCTTGCCGGCCTGGCTGCGGTCCAGCCCCTTTGCAGGGGAGGCGGTCGCGCCGGCAGGGCCGCCTTCGCTCGCCGGCTGCTGGCGATCGCAGGCGCCGGCCAGCAGCGCGACAAGGAGCATCAGTGGCAGGCGCAACGGCAACTCCTTTGCGAGAAATGTGAAACCAGGACGTTAAATGGCGCGGGCGGCGCGAACAATCCCGCGGCCGGCTGGCGAAATGGCGGCCGAGAAGCTAGTCGGTGCAATATGGCGACCGACGCAGCTATCAAGATTAGGCCGGCCAGGCTCGCGCTGATGTTTCTGTGCACGATCGGGCTGGCGGGCTGCGGCACCATCGAGCCGCTCGAGCCTGCTCCCGGCCAGTCGCTGCCGGTCAAGCCGCTGATGGCGCGCACCACCCCGACGGCGGAGGAGTTGCTGCAGCTGCCGGTGATGGCCGATCCCGACCGGGTCGACGAACTGATGCGGCGATCCGAGCCTCGCCGTTCCGATCCATTCGACCTTCCTCCGCCGGACGGCGGCGCCCTTCCGGAGCCGGCCCCCGGGGCGGAGGAGCCCAGTTCATCCGAGCAAGCAGGACCCGCCACACCCCATGACTAGCAAAAGCGTTCGCAAGGCGGTCTTCCCGGTCGCCGGCCTCGGGACCCGACTCCTCCCCGCGACCAAGACCATGGCCAAGGAGATGCTGACGATCGGCGATCGGCCGCTGATCCAATATGCGGTGGACGAGGCGCGCGAAGCGGGGATCGAGCAGATGATCTTCGTCACCGGGCGCGGCAAGTCGGCGCTGGTCGACTATTTCGATTACGCCTTTGAGCTCGAGACGACGATGAAGGCGGCGGGGAAAAGTCTCGCTCCGCTGGAAGCGTCACGGAGCCGCTTCGGCGAGGTAGTTTCCGTTCGTCAGCAGCAGCCGCTCGGTCTCGGTCACGCCGTCTGGTGCGCGCGCGACATCGTTGGCGACGAGCCGTTCGCGGTGCTGCTTCCCGATGAGCTGATGCTGGGCAAGCCCAACTGCCTCGCGCAATTGGTCGAAGCCTATGAGAAGGTCGGCGGCAATGTCGTCGCGGCGCTCGAGGTGCCGGACAGCGAGACCCACAAATACGGTGTGATCGACCCCGGCCAAACCGATGGCCGGCTGACGGAAATCCGGGGCATGGTCGAGAAACCGGCGCAGGGCACCGCGCCATCGAACCTGATGCTGCCGGGCCGCTACATCCTTCAGCCCGAGGTCATGCGCGAACTCGACGCGCAGGAAACCGGCGCCGGCGGCGAAATCCAGCTGACCGACGCAATGGCGAAAATGATCGGAAAGCAGCCATTCCATGCCTGCACCTTCGTCGGCGAGCGCCACGATTGCGGCGGTGCGGCGGGCTTCGTTATCGCCAATCTGGCGCTGGCGCTCGGCCGCGACGACGTGGCGCCGAAGGTGCGCGAGTATCTGTCCTCGCTGTAGCCGGTCCTACGGCTCCAGCTCGACATCCCAGTAAAGATAGTCGCGCCAGCTCTGGTGCAAATAATTGGGTGGGAAGCTGCGCCCATGGTCCTGCAGCTGCCAGCTGGTCGGCCGGATCGGCTCGCGCTCGATGTGCATCGCCGCCTGCCGCGGCGTCCGCCCGCCCTTGCGCAGATTGCAGGGTGCGCAGGCGGTCGCGACATTCTCCCACGTCGTGCGGCCACCCTGTGCGCGCGGTAACACATGGTCGAAGGTCAGTTCCCTCGCCGAGCCGCAATAGACGCAGCGGAAACGGTCGCGGAGGAACAGGTTGAATCGCGTGAATGCAGGATATTCGCTTGGGCGAACGAACTGCCTGAGTGCGATAACGGAGGGCAATTTCATTGCGCAGCTCGGGCTGTGCACTTCGCGGTCGTAGTGAGCGATTACGTCGACCCGCTCGAGGAACATCGCCTTCACCGCCGTCTGCCACGGCCACAGGCTTAGCGGATAATAGGACAGCGGCGTGTAGTCGGCGTTGAGGACCAGCGCCGGGCAGCTTTCGGGATGGCGGATGAGGTCAGCATGATACACGGAGCGCGCAAGCCTTTCATTCGGTCGGTCCGAACGTCCAACTCTCCGGCCTCGTCGCACGCAAGGAGGAGAGGGCGCCAGCCCGTCTTCCCTTGTGACGCACCGGATGCCAAGCCGGCGTGACAAGATGATGAATCGGATAATCACGAGTCAGCGTCAAGGGGGGCCGTATCCTCCCCGCAATTTTGCGGGGAAATGGCAGCGCGGAGCGCTGACGGAGGGGTTCTGTCGGCGCATGTCGAGGACCCCTCCACCGCCTTCGAAGGTCCCCCTCCCCGGCAAAGGCCGGGGAGGAAGCCCATGTTGATCACCCGCTTCGCCCCTTCGCCGACGGGACGGCTGCACCTTGGCCATGCGTTGAGTGCGGTCATTGGTCACGGGCGGGCACTCGAGACTAAAGGCAAATGGCTGTTGCGCGTGGAGGACCTCGACCCGGCCCGCAGCCGGCTGGAGTTTGTGCGCGCGATCGAGGAGGATCTGCGCTGGCTCGGCCTGCGGTGGGACCCGCCGGTGCTGGTGCAGTCGGAGCGCAGCCGCGTCTATGCGGAGGCCTTGGAAGGGCTGAGGCAGCGGGGGCTCGTCTATCCGTGCTTCTGCACGCGCGCAGACATCGCCGCGGCGCTGGCCGCGCCCCACGGTGATGCGACGTCGACGTATCCGGGCACCTGCCGCGGGCTTGGCGACGATGCTGAGCGGCGCGCGGCGCAACCTCACAGCTGGCGGCTCGATGCCGCGACGGCGCTCGTCCTGACCGGCCTGCCCACATGGAGGGAAGCCAACGGGCAGACATTCGCCACCCGGCAGGAGCAGATCGGCGACGAGATCCTCGCCCGCAAGGATGCGCCGGCCAGTTATCACCTCGCCTGTGTCGTCGATGACGCGGCCAGCGGTGTTTCGCTGGTCGTGCGCGGCGCCGATCTTCGCCCGTCGACGCCGGTCCAGCGGCTGCTGCAGATGCTGCTCGGCCTGCGCGAGCCCGCCTACCTCCACCACCCGCTGGTCACGCATGAAGACGGCCGCCGCCTCGCCAAGCGCGATCAGGCGCCGACGCTGGCGGCAATGCGTGAGCAGGGCGTGGATGGGCCGGCGCTTGCCATGGCGCTTGGTACCGGCCTTGTGCCGTCTGGTTTTCGGCTCGCGGACGCCTAGATAGGCCATATGTCCACTTTCCTCATCATCCTGCTGGTCCTCGCCATGGGCGCCACCGGCTACGTTCTCGTGCGCGGAGTCATCGCCATGGCCAGCGGCAAGGCCGGTTCGGGCGAGCGGCAGCAGGATTGGATGCGCAAACGCGTGCTGTTTCAAGCGGTCGCGATCGTCCTCGTCGCCCTGATCCTGATGGTCGCCGGCGCTTCCAACTGATGGTCAAGCTGAACCGCATCTACACGCGTACCGGCGATGCCGGCAGCGCGGGACTGGTCGACGGTTCGAGGGTCAGCAAATCGAGCGCACGAATGATCGCCATCGGAGAGGTCGACGAAGCCAATGCCGCGATCGGCGTGGCGATCGCGCATCTCGGCAAGGGCGATCTCGCCGACCGGCTGCTGCGCATCCAGAACGAGATGTTCGACGCCGGGGCGGACGTTGCCACGCCGGGCGAGATCGACGGCGCGCTTCGGATCGTCGGCGAGCAAGTCGAGCGGCTGGAGCGCGAAATCGACGCCATGAATGAGAAGCTCGGTCCGCTGACCAGCTTCATCCTGCCGTCCGGGTCGGCAGCGGTGGCCTCGCTCCACCTCGCGCGCACCGTGGTCCGCCGCGCCGAACGGGCTGCGGTCGCTCTCCATGCAGCTGAGCCGCTCAACCCGCAGCTACTTGCCTATATCAACCGGTTGTCGGACCATTTGTTCGTCGCGGCACGTGAAGCAGCCGCGGCCGAAGGCGGCGACACCTTGTGGCAGCCAGGCGCAACCCGCGGCGCATAGCCCAAAGCCGGTATCGCTTGTCGGCACCATCTCCGCCGTGCCGCGTTCACCTGGAAAGCTAGCTTGCGCTAAAAGCGCGGGAGGGAGTCCGCAGTGACGGTCAAAGCCATCGCCATCAATTGCAGCCTGAAGCGCTCGACCGGCGAGCCTTCCTCGACCGACAAGATGATCGGCGTCATCGCCGCCGAACTCGCCAAGCATGACATCGGGCTTAGCGAGACCATCCGCATCGCCGACCATGAGGTTCGTCCAGGAGTCACTTCCGACGAGGGCGACGGAGACGAATGGCCGGAGCTTCGCCGCCGGATTCTGGGCGCCGATATTCTCATCTTCGGAACGCCAATCTGGATGGGACAGCCGTCGAGCATCGCCAAGCGTGTGCTCGAGCGGATGGACGCCTTCCTGAGCGAAACCGACGATGCGGGCCGGATGCCAAGCTTCGGCAAGCTCGCGGTTGCCGCGATCGTCGGCAACGAAGACGGGGCCCACTGCGTCACCGCCGACCTGTTCCAGGCGCTGAACGACGTCGGTTGGACCATCGCGCCGGGCTCCGCCTGCTACTGGGTGGGCGAGGCCATGCAGTCGACCGACTTCAACGAGCTCGACAGGGTGCCGGACAAGGTCGGCGAGACGGCCGCAATGCTGGCGTCGTGCACCGCGCACCTCGCGCAACTGCTGAAAGGCAGCGCTTTTCCCGGCGTGCCGGGAAGCGGCAAGGATCAGTGAACGCTTCCGCGCCCCTTAGTCGCCGAGCGCCCGAGGTGTCGGAGCTTGCCGCGAAGCTGCACGCGACGCGCCTTCTGACGGTCGACCTGGCAGCGCCGCTGTCAGACGCGGATGCTACGATCCAGCCAAACCCGGACGCATCGCCGGCAAAGTGGCACCTCGCCCACACCACCTGGTTTTTCGAGACCTTCGTCCTGCGCGATCAAGCGCCGGGTTACCGCCCGTTCGACGAGCGCTTCGCCTATCTCTTCAACAGCTATTACGAAGGCGAAGGCGACCGCCACCCGCGGCCTCGGCGGGGAATGCTCAGCCGCCCGTCGCTCGACGAAATTCGCGACTGGCGCGCGCACGTGGATGACGCGCTCGAAGCGGCGCTGCCCGCACTGCCCCCACCGGCGTTGGAGCTGGTCGGGCTCGGCATCTACCACGAACAGCAGCATCAGGAGCTGCTCCTTACCGACATTCTTGCCACGTTCGCCGAGAGCCCGCTGGAACCCGCTTATGCAGCGATCGATGCGCCTGCCTGCTTCGCCACCGAAGCGCTGAGCTTCCACCCCGGCCGCAGCGGCTTGGTCGAGATCGGCGCGAGCAGCGAAGCCTTCGCCTTTGATGCGGAGCGGCCCCGGCACCAGGCGCTGCTCCATCCTCATGCGCTCGCCAACCGCAGAGTCACCAATGGCGAATGGGCCGAATTCATCGCCGACGGCGGCTATCGAACGCCAGCTTTGTGGCTATCGGAAGGATGGGACTGGGTGCAGCGCGAGGCGATCGCCGCCCCGCTTTACTGGCACGGCGACGGTAGCGCCTTTACGCTGGCGGGACGGCGCGAGATCGACCGGTCCGCGCCCGTGGCCCACGTCAGCTATTATGAAGCCGATGCCTTCGCCCGTTGGGCCGGCGCGCGCCTCCCGACCGAGGCGGAGTGGGAGGATTTCGCAGCCTCCGCCGACCCGCATCTCGGCAACCAGTTGGACACCGCAGGAGCTGTCCTTCCGCGCCCCGGCGGAGGCATGTTCGGCGACACCTGGGAGTGGACCCGAAGCGCCTTCGCGCCTTATCCCGGATTCGCTCCCGCCGAAGGGACCGTTGGCGAGTATAACGGAAAGTTCATGTGCGGGCAGTTCGTCCTGAAAGGCGCCAGCTGCGCGACGCCCCGCGGACACAGTCGCGCATCCTACCGCAATTTCTTTCCCCCCGCTTCGCGCTGGCAGTTTACGGGAGTGCGCCTTGCTCGCGACATCTGAGGCGGTCGATCCGGCGTTCCGCGATGACGTGCTTGCCGGCCTCGCCTCGGCGATCCCGGCGGTCCCGGCCCGCTGGCTTTACGACCGCCGCGGATCGGAGCTGTTCGAAGAGATTACGCAGCTTCCGACCTATTATCCGACCCGGACGGAGACCGCCCTGCTCAAGGCGGTCATGCCGGAGATCGCCGCCCGGGTGCCGAAGGGCAGCGCCGTCGTCGAGTTCGGCTCGGGCTCATCGGCCAAGACACCCCTGCTCCTGAGCGCCATCGCCCCGGCTGCTTATGTGCCGGTAGACATCTCCGCCGATTTCCTGCGTGACAGCGCCGAGGCCATCGACGAGCGCTTCGCCCGGGTCCCTGTCTATCCGGTCGCCGCCGACTTCGTCCGCCCGTTCGACCTTCCCGACGCCATTGCCGGACAGCCGCGGTTGGGCTTTTTCCCCGGCTCGACGATCGGCAATTTCGTGCCGCGATCGGCGACCGACCTGCTGCGTCACTTCCGCGAATTGCTTGGCACGGGAGCGCTGCTGCTGATCGGGATGGACCGGGTCAAGCCGGTGGAGCGGCTGGTCGCCGCATATGACGACGAAGCGGGTGTGACGGCGCGGTTCAATCTTAACCTGCTGGAACGGATCAACCGCGAGCTCGACGGCACCATCCCCGTCGACGCCTTTCGCCACGAGGCGCGCTGGAACGACATCCTCTCGCGCATCGAAATGCATCTGGTGGCGACGCGCGACGTCAAATTTACGATTTCCGGCCAATCCTTCAGCCTTACCGACGGCAAGTCGATTCACACCGAGAACAGCCACAAATATGGGCGGCGCGGCGCGCGGATGCTGCTGCTGGCCGGCGGCTGGACCCCGCTGGCGGAGTGGACCGATGAAGCCGGCGATTTTGCCATCATTCTTTCGGAAGCTCAACCCAACCGCTCCGCGCCCTAGCCGCTGATTGCGGGCGGGCGGCGGCGCGGCTAAGCCTGCGGCCATGCTTATCGCCCTTTTCCAGATCCTCGACTTCCTGCTGCGAATCCTCGGCTGGGTAATCATCGCCCAGGTGATCCTCAGCTGGCTGATCGCTTTCAATGTCCTCAACACCAGCTCGGAGGGGCTGCGCGCGTTCGTTGCCGCGATCGATCGCATCCTCGAGCCGCTCTACCGGCCGATCCGCAAGCTGCTCCCCGACTTCGGCGGGATCGACTTTTCGCCGCTGGTTCTGCTGCTGCTGATCCAGGTCCTGCGCATGCTGCTCGGTGGAGTCGCGGCCGACCTTGCCTATACGCAGGCATGAGCGCGCGGATCATCGACGGCAAAGCGGCCGCCGCCGCACTTCGGGCCCGGGTCGCGGTCGGTGCGGCAGAGTTTACCCGCACCTGCGGCCGCCGGCCGGGCCTCGCCACGGTGCTGGTCGGTGAAGACCCCGCAAGCGCCGTCTATGTCCGTTCCAAGGGCAAGGCGACGGCCGAAGCGGGAATGGCGAGCTTCGCTTACTATCTGGAGGACACCACCAGCGAAGACGAACTGATCGAGCATGTGGAGCGGCTCAACGCCGACGATCGCGTCGACGGCATTCTCGTCCAGTTGCCGCTGCCCAGGCAGATGGATTCGTCGCGGGTGATCGCCGCGATCGACCCGGCCAAGGACGTCGACGGCTTTCACCCGGTCAATGCGGGCAGGCTTGCAACCGGGCTCGATGCACTGGTGCCCTGCACGCCGCTGGGCTGCCTCCACCTGCTCAAGATGGAAGTCGGCAGTCTGGCGGGGAAGAGCGCCGTGGTGATCGGCCGCTCCAACATCGTCGGCAAGCCGATGGCCATGCTGCTGATCGGCGAAAGCGCGACCGTCACCGTTGCACATTCGAAGACCGCCGACCTCCCCGACATCGTTCGCAACGCCGACATCGTCGTCGCAGCGGTCGGCCGCTCGGAGATGGTTCAAGGCGACTGGATCAAGCCGGGCGCGACGGTGATCGATGTCGGCATCAACCGCGTCGATGCAGGTGAAGGCAGGACCCGCCTGGTCGGCGACGTTGCGTTCGAAGAGGCGAGGGAGGTAGCAGGCGCCATCACCCCGGTGCCGGGCGGGGTCGGGCCGATGACCATCGCCATGCTGATGCGCAACACGCTGGTCGCGGCGCACCGGCGAGCCGGTCTTTCCGCTCCGGACGCGTTATGATCGGTCGCGCCCCGTGATCGAGCTGTTCACCACGGCGTTCATCACCCTCGCGGTGATCATCGACCCGCCCGGCTGTGCGCCGATTTTCGCTTCCCTCACCAGCGGTACCGACGCCGCCCATCGCCGCCGCATGGCGTTCCGCTCGGTGGCCGTGGCCTGGTGCATCCTCATATTCTTCGCCGTCCTCGGCGAACCCTTGCTCAACACGCTGGGAATCAGCCTCAGCGCATTCCGTCTCGCGGGCGGGATCATGCTGTTCATGATCGCACTCGACATGGTGTTCGAACGGCGCACCGAGCGGCGCGAAGAGCGGGCGCGGGAAATCGAGGGCACGCCCGAAGCCGAGGATGTGTCGGTCTTCCCGATGGCGATCCCGATGATTGCCGGCCCCGGCTCGATCGCCTCGATCATGCTGCTCACCGCGCGGGCGGAGGGGATCGGCGACAGCCTTGTCGTGCTTGGGGCGATGACGCTCGTGATTGCGCTCACCTTCCTTGCGTTGCTTGCGGCCGGACCGCTGATGAAGCTGATCGGTGCCAAGCTCGAGGCGATGATCACCCGCATCCTTGGCGTGATCCTCGCCGCGCTGGCCGCGCAATTCGTGCTGGACGGGCTGGAGCGGAGCCTACCGGGCCTCGCCGGCTGATCCGCCCGCCTTCGCCACCCGCCACATCCGGAACGGCGAACCTTCGGGAAGCGGCACCGGCTCCAGCCAGCCCGGCACCTTGCCCTTGCTGATCTGGCCATAAAAACCCTGCGGAGCCTCGGCCATGAAGATGGTGGTGGTCGACGCATTGGGGCAAGTCAGCAAATAATCCGCGCGATATTTCGCCAGGATCCGCTGCGCCTGCGCCTCGCTTCCACGGAACGCCTTCATCACATCCGCGATCTGCATGCCGTTGCGATGATAGGGGCCGGTCACTGCATCGTGGTGGGTGACGGTGATCAGCCGCGGGCCGTAATCCACGAAGCTGAACACGATCCCCTTCGGCTGCTGGGCGATCGGCTTCAGCGCCGACATCGTATTGCACCGGCGATTGGCGAGCCCGATCTGCACGTCGCGGGGGGTCTGCGCCTTCGGCGGCAGCACCGCATCGACGATGAGTGGTGCCGCCGCTCCGAACCCGGCCAGCGCGACCACCACGCTGGCCGCGATCCCGATCACAGGGTGCTTGGAGGCGATCAGGCGCGGGACCAGAAGCCACACCAGCGCGGCCGCGCCGACCGCCCCGATCAGCTGCGCCGCCGGCCCGGTCCGAGTCTGCCACAGCAGCATGGCGATGGCCGCGATCAGGGGCGCGCCAGCCCCGACGATGCGCCGGAACCGCTTGCCGTCCCCTCGCGCGAACCAGGCGAGGACGGCCCAGCCGATCAGCCCCGTCAGCGGAAGCGCAACGCTGAGGATCGTCGTTTGCAGGCCGTGGCGATAGATCGGCCGAGCTTCGCGCACGCGGTTAAGCCACAATTGCTGGACTTCGGGCGATACGCCTTCGAGCCGAGACAGGCACTGCGGCCATGCCAGCGCGTGGAACCCGGCGACGGTCGCTCCGGCAAGGGCGGCGAGAAGCAGGCGCTTGCCCCAATGCGCCGGCGACAGGAGCGCAATGCCCAGCAGCAATGCGCCGCCGAGGAGCGCGTCGGACAGCCAGACCGGCGACAAAGCGTCGCACACCGCCTGACGGTTGTCATAGGATGCGAACAGCAGGAAACCGGCGGCGGTGCCGGCGGCGAGGCTCACGCCATAAGCCGCGAGTCGCCGCCGTTCGTCGCGATCCGCGACCCAGAACAGCACCTGCCCGGCGGCGAGAATCGCGAGATAGATGAGCAGCTCCAGCCCGATCGTCAGCGACAGGGCGCTGGCAATTCCCGCGGTCGCGCCGCCGCGCGCCCGGCGCCGATCGGCAATTCCAGCGATGGCAATACTGAGCAGGGCCAGCTGCCACCCATGGTGATCGATCCGCAGCGGCATGAACATGCCGGTGGTCGATCCGGCGAAGAACAATGCGATGAAGGCGAGCAGATAGGCGCGTTTGTCGATCAGCCGCCGGGCGGTGAGCGCGACTCCGAACAGCATCACCAGCAAGGGGAGCAGAGGCGCGATTGCCGCCGCCCACCGCTCCGCCTCGGGTCCGCCGAGCAGCGGGCGCAGCAGCAGGATCAGCCCGCCGAGCGGCAGGTCGACAAGCCGCGACCAGTGGACGTTGGCGCCTGCCGGCGGGTTGAGCCGGTACTGCCTGAGGTCGAACCAGTCCTGCCCGGCAAGCAGCGCCCGCACCTGGCTCATGCGCAGATTGTCGTCGGTGTCGCCGAGCGCGAAGCCCTGAATATTGGCCCAGCGGCTATAGAGGAACCAGGCGCAGAACAGCAGCCACGCCAGCACCACGGCCAAGCGCCAGCGCTCGTCCAGCAGCCGGCCCGTCTGCACCCACAGCGGGCCCAGGCCCTCCCCCTCCTTGCGCTCGCGCATTTTTCGCGCTGTAGCCGCTGCAGCCCAAACGGCAACCGCGCCGGTCCCCCTCCTTTCAAGGTTCCATGATCTCACGCATTCCTCATGAGCGGCGGCAAATGCTGGGGCAGGTGCTGCGCTTCCTCATTGCCGGCGGAATCGTCACTGCGATCGGCGTCGGCGTCTATGCTTTCGTAGCGCTGGGGCTGCGCTGGCACCCGCAGGCCGGCAATCTGCTCGCCTATCTGGTGGCGGCTGCGCTTGGCTATGTGATGCATAGCCGCTGGAGCTTCCGCGGTCACGGCCGTGACCGGACCAGCGGGACCGCAATGAAGTTCGTGGTGGTTTCGCTGGTCAGCTACGCCCTCAACGCGATGTGGGTGTGGCTGGGTACCGGTCCGCTCGGCCTCGATCCCGCCTGGCCGATCCTACCGATGGTCCTGGTCACCCCCGCCATCACCTTCACCCTCAACCGCCGCTGGGTGTTTGGCTGATGGAGCGCATCGTCTACGACCAGATGGCGGCGCTCGACCAAAGGCACTGGTGGTACCGCGCGCGACGGCAAGTGCTGGCGAGCCTGATCGAACGGCGGGTCCAGCCGCCCGCTAACGCGCGCATCCTCGAGATCGGCTGCGGCACCGGCCACAATCTGGAAATGCTCGGCCGCTTCGGCAGGGTGGAAGCGATCGAGGTCGATGCCGCGGCCCGGGCCATCGCCGAGCAACGGCTCGAACGGCCGATCATGTCATCGCCGCTGCCGCAGCTGGACGGGGTCGCGGAGCAGGCGTACGATCTGGTCGCGGCGCTCGACGTGATCGAACACATCACCGACGACACTGCTGCACTGGCCGGAATCGCGCGGCGGCTGAAGCCGGGCGGCAAGCTGCTGATGGCCGTGCCCGCCCATCAGTGGATGCGGTCGGCGCACGACGTCGTCAATCACCACCAGCGCCGCTACTCGAAGGCCGCGCTCAGACGGCTGGTGGAAGCTTCGCCGCTGCGGCTGGAGTCGATCGGCTATCTCAACAGCCTGCTGTTCCCGCTGGCGGTCGCCGAGCGCATGGCGTCCAAGCTGCGCGGCAAGGACGATGCCGATGTCCGGCTTCCGGCCGCGCCGCTCAACTACGTCTTCGAGCGAATCTTCGCGGCCGAGCGCGCCTTGATCGGGCGAGTGCCGCTTCCGCCCGGACTGTCGCTGTTCGCGGTGGCATCGGCGACATAGCCGAGCCGCGGCCGCCGCCGCTCGCCCCCGGCAATTTCCTGCACGATGTACAGCGGCCGCCCCTTCGATTCATTATAGAGCCGGCCGATATATTCACCCATCAACGCAAGCACGAACATCTGCATTGCGCCGAGCACGACAACGACGAGCATTAGCGAGGTCCAGCCCTGGATGCTCTGTCCGGCGAGCCAGGCATAAGCGATGTAGGCCAGCAGCAGCAGCGAGCCCACCGAGAGGATGAGGCCGGCATGGCTGGCAAGCTTCAGCGGCGCCGACGAGAATCCCGTCAGTGCGTCAAAGGCGAAGCGCAGCATCTTGCCCAGCGGATATTTGGTCGTTCCCGCGAAACGCTCGTCGCGATTGTAGGGGAACGGCACCTGGCGGAAGCCGATCCAGGCGACCATCCCACGGATAAAGCGCGCCTGCTCGGGCATGGCGAGAAAGGCTTCGAGCGCGCGGCGGCTGATCAGCCTGAAGTCGCCGGCGTCAAGCGGGATGTCGACCTCGGTCGCGCGCGACAGGATGCGGTAGAAACCGTGGGCGGTGGCGCGCTTGAACGCCGTCTCCCCCGCGCGGCTGCGGCGAACGCCATAGACCACATCGGCCTGCTCGCGGCGCATCGCGTCGATCATGTCGCCAAGCAACTCCGGCGGATCCTGCAAGTCGGCATCGATGATCAGCACCACGTCGCCGCGGCACAGGTCGAGCCCGGCGGTGAGCGCCAGCTGGTGTCCGTGGTTGCGCGACAGGTTGATGGCGACGACGTGCGGGTCCGCCGCCGCGATCCGCTCCATCAGCGCCCAGCTCGCATCGCGCGACCCGTCGTTGACCAGGACGATTTCATAATCGTCGCCCATCGCTCCGGCAGCGGCGGCCGTCAGACGCTGGTGGAGAACGTCGATGCACGGCTCTTCGTTGAAGCAGGGGACGACGATCGAAAGGGCGGTCATGGTTGGATCCGATAGAGCATTGCGCCCTCACCACGCCACACCGGCTGCAATCCGTCGAGCAACCTGGCATCATGCTCAGGAACGTCGATCAGCCAGACATAGTCGAACGCATGCCGCGGGAGATACTGGAGCGCCATGTCGATCTTCCACACGCGCGGCCGGCAATGGTTCGGCCGCACGATCTGCGACGGGTCCGCATAATAGATGCCAGGCGCGCGATAGCGGACGGTCAGCAGATTGCTTCCCGCGATCTGCCACTGGTCGTTGGAGAAGCCCTGCCTGCGCGCGATGATCATGCCGCTGATGTGGCTGTTGCGCGCCATTTCCCACCCGTCAACGCACGGCGCCCCGACGAAGGTGGCGACCCGTGCGCCCACGGGAAGACGGTCGATCATTTCCAGCAGCGGCTGCTGGTCTCGCGCCGCCATACCCAGACTCAATGTGTTCGCGCCGATGCGGGTCACGAAAAAGGCCAGTCCGAGTACGGCGATCACCCTGGCAGTCTGGAGGTGCGTCTCCTCGCGGAAGCGAATTGCGAGGATGACGATGGCGAGCAAATAGGGCGCAAGTCGCATGTCGGCATAAGCGGAGCCGAACACGATCCGCGGAAGCAGCACGAACATCGCCCCGAGCACCAGCGCGGTGAAGACCAGGTTCCGCGAGAAGCCGAGGTGGCGGTTGCGGAACGCCTCCGCGATGACCAGCAGCAACACGATCACCGAGCCAATATCGAACCACCGCCAGCGGTCGCGAAAGACCATCAACAGCCATTCGTACTTGGCTGCGAAATTGAACCAGTCGATCGCCATGTCGCCCGGCGTTTCGCTTCGCCAGAGGAGCATGAACAGCATCGGCAGCGCCATCGAAGCGGCATGAAACGCGGCATTGAAGCCAGCGCGTAGCCAGCCGACGCCCTTGTCGTGCTGCCGCACCGCCTCGGCCGAAAAAGCCAGCAGGCCCAGCGTGCCCCAACCGAAGGTGTGGGTGAAAAAGACGATGATCGAGATGGGAAGGAATATGGCGGCGCGAAGCCCGGTACGCTCCAGGCGCCCAAGCCTCAGCCACAGCCCAAAGGCAAGAAAGGCGAACGCCATCGACAGCGCAAAATTGGTAAAGCCGAACAGGAAGGGGTGGCCGTACGCCAGCGGCAGCGCGAAAAAGGCCGTCGGCGGCACCCGGTTGTGCACTTCGCGCGCGACCCACAGGAAGCCGGCGACGGTCATCGGCGGGATCGCCAGCACGATCAGCTTGGCCGCGAGCTCAAGCCCGAACAGCCGGCTCAGCGGGACCATCAGCAGGTCCATTCCAAGATTGCCGATCGGCGCCCATTCGAAATCATAATAACGCTGGAGCCAAGGCGAGCTGTGGAGGTCGAGCTGCACGCGATAGCGGCCGATATGGCCAAGCAGGTCCACCAGTGGCGGCACCTGCGGGGTGAGCAGCGGCACCAGCGACAGCAGGATCAACGCGGCAACGAACGGGCGGCTTTCCCACCACGGGCGCGGGCCTTCCGGGCGCGGGGGTGCTGCAGCGATCACGGCTGCATAACCCGCGTGGGATTGCGCAAGCTAGGCCCCCCGAATTGAATCCCGCCCTCCCCTCTGCTGGCGCGTGGCCTTGCCACCGGCCATGGGCGCATTCAAGCGAGATACAGCATCGGTCACTTAAGTGTGACCTGACAAATGCTTAGGAGTAGACCGCAATGAAGAAGATCCTCGCTGCCAGCGCCGCTGGCCTTGCGCTAATCGCCGGCACCGCCGCGATCGCGCAGAACAGCAGCGCAACGTCGCCGCTACGCGTCCTTCAGACCGAGAAGGTGCAAAGCCGCACGGACGTGCAGACCAAGATTTCGGCCCATTTCACGCGCCTGGACAGCAACCGCGACGGCTTCCTGACCAAGGCGGAAGCCGAAGCGGCAATGGCGCAGCTTCACGCCAAGCGCGGACAGCGCGCGGAACGCCGTGGCGGCGGCCAAGGCAACCGGTTCGAGCGCCTTGATGCCAATCGTGACGGCCAGATCACCCGCGCCGAAGCCGATGCGCGTAATGCCGCACGTGCGGCCAGGCGCGCCCAGCGAAGCGCCAAACCCTCCGACCGTGGCGCCGGCATGTTCGACCGGCTGGACGCCAACCGCGACGGCACCGTCACCCGCGCCGAGTTCGATGCCCAGACCGCCCAGCGCCAGCAGCGCATCGCTGCCCGCGGTGAGCGGAAGGGCAAGGGTATGCGGGGCCACGGCGCACTTGCCGGCCGCATGTTTGACATGAGTGACGCCAACAAGGACGGCCGCGTCTCGCTCCAGGAAGCGACCGGCGCCGCGCTCAGCCACTTCGACATGGCCGACACCAACCGCGACGGCACCGTCACTCGCGAGGAACGTCGGCAGATGCGCCAGCAGATGCGAACGAGCCGCCAGCAGCAAAGCTAGGCTTTAGCGCGGTCCACAATCAGGGCTCGGCGGGCAACCGCCGGGCCTTTTTTCATCGCGCGCCCGCATGTCTGCCTTGGATGGAAAGCAGACTTGCCCAGCGGGCTTAGCGAACATGCACGCTTTCAACGATCAAGCACCCTTCTTCGCCTTCGTAGCGCCGTGCATGAAGTGTAAGGTCGCTGACCGGCTCTACCTCCGTTGTGAGGTCAACGAGCACCTGCCAATAGTCGTCCATCCATCGGCAAACTGCCCGATCCCAGGTGGCGTCGTTCAACGGAGCAAGTTGGTCGCCGTAGGCGGCGACGTTCTGAGCGATGTGTTTCGCCGTCGCTGAGTCGACAGGCGCTACCCTCTCGATGAGGCGGTTCCTGAGTTCGTAGTCTCCTGCAATCCAGTTTTCCGCGTCGATTCCAGCGCCATCGTTCCAATCGCACAACTCAGGAATGAGAGTTGTGAAGTCGGGCTCCGACATATCAGTCATAGCAGCAGAGTGCCCTTCCATCCCAATGTTCCGCAATGGGTCGAAAGCGGACATTCGCACGGTGCGGTGCCTAAACCCCCACCTTGCGATACTTCGCTTCCGCCTCCGCCATATAATCACGCGTGATCGGCAGGGCGCGGCGGTCGCGGACATATTGCATCTGCAAATTGCAGCCGGCGCCATTCTCGAACATCACGATGCCCCCGGCCAGATAGACTTCCCACATGCGGAAGAAGCGCTCGTCGTACATGGCGACGATTTGCTCGCGCGCGGCGGTCGAGCGCTTGAGCCACTCGCGCAAAGTGAACGCGTAGTGCAGCCGCAGATTCTCGAAATCGCTGACGATCAGCCGCGCCTTCTGGCTGGCCGCGCTCATCTGGCTGACCGACGGCAGGTGATAGCCGGGGAAGATATATTTGTCGGTGAACGGGTCGGGCGCGCCGCTGGTGGCGCCGAGCCGGCCGATGGTGTGGACCAGCATTACGCCGTCGGGCTTGAGCAGGTCGCGGCACTTGGCGAAGAAAGCGTCGAAGTGGGCGGCGCCGACATGTTCGAACATGCCTACGGAGACGATGCGGTCGAACTGTCCTTCGAGCAGCCGGTAATCGATCAGCTCAAAGCGGACATGATCGGCGACGCCCGCATCCGCCGCCCGCTGACGCCCGACTTTGAGCTGCTCTTCGGACAAAGTGATGCCGAGCACGTCCACACCGGCGACCTTGTGCAGGTAAAGCGCCGTCCCGCCCCAGCCGCAGCCGATGTCGAGCACATGCTGGCCGGGCTTGAGGTGAAGCTTTGCCGCAATGTGCGCCTTCTTGTCCGCCTGCGCCTGCTCCAGGCTGGTGGCCGGGTCCGTGTAATAAGCGCAGCTGTATTGCAAATCGTCGTCGAGAAAGAGCCGGTAGAGGTCGTTGCCGATGTCATAGTGGTGCGCGACATTGCGGCGCGACTTGCGGGGGTCGTTGCGCCGAACCAGCGCGGTGAATTTCTTGAGCTTGCCCTTGGCGAAGGATGTGCCTTTCGACCCGCCGTCCTCCCACCGGTTGGAGCGGGTGATCATCTCGAGCAGGTCAAGGACGCTGCCTTCCTCGAAGACGAGGCGCCCGTCCATATAGGCCTCGCCCAGGGCCAGCCGGGGGTTGCGGAGCAGATTCGTCAGCAAACGCCGGTCAGTGAGCCGCAGGGTGACGGACGCTCCTCCGCCCGGGCCATAGGTTCCGCGCGAGCCGTCGGGCTCGATCAAGGTGATGCTGCCCTCCCTAAGCAACCTGTCGATTAACCTGCCGATCACGCTCATCCGCCGCACTCCATTCCGACGGCGCCATAGCGACGCGGGCGCGGGGGGCGCAATTGCCGTCAGTCCCTGCGAAGCGCCCAGCGGAGCGTGCCGGCGAGCCCCATTGCGGACGCCGTCATCGCCGGCGTCGCAAGGCCGGAGCTCCTCAGGCCGTGCATCCTTCGTGCCCATCCGGGCAGCAGGTCGACGGCGCAGCGGGCGACGAGCATCTCGATCGGGCGGCGCGACAGCGGCCCCTTCGGCGCGAGGATAAGGTCGCGGACGGTCCTGCTGCGCTCGTCGGCGCGAAGCTCCGGAATGAACGACCGCATCAGTGCGTCGGCCTCGGCGCGGGTGACCGGCACCGGTTCCGCGCCCAGCGCGCGCGCCGGCTCCGCAGCCTCGGCGAAATAGAGGTTCTGTTCGGCCTCGCTCATGTTCGGTTCGGCAAAGCGAATCCAGCTGTCGAGAAACATGCTCGCGCCCGCGACATGGACCCAGGCGAGCAGGCGCGGATCGTCGGCGGCATAGGTTTTGCCGGCGGCGTCTGACCCACTGACCCTCGCGTGGATCGCCCGCACCCGTGCAATCGCCGCCCTTGCCTCGCTGCGGTCGCCATAGGTAGTGACGGCGATGAATCGCGCGGTGCGCCGCAGACGGCCGAGCATGTCGCGGCGAAAATCGCTGTGGTCCCACACACCTCCGAGCGCGCCGGGATGCAGCATCTGCAAAAGCAGCCCGGCGATGCCGCCGATCATCATCGTGGTGACGTCGCCATGGACCCGCCACGCGACCGAGCCGGGCGGAGTCATCGCATTCTGCGAGATCTGGACCGGCCGCTCGCCGCGCGATGCGTCGTTGAAGATGCCGCGGACTTCGCCGGCGATCCGGCGGCGCAGCCGTTCGGAAGGGAAAAGCGAGGAACGGATCATCGCCCGTCCAACGCCTGGCTCAGGCCGCGCGCTCCGTCTCCGCCGCTTCGCGGTCGATCTCGGCCGCAGCGCCGTTCTCGGCAGTCCCCCGGACAGCCTGCGAGCGCCGCTTTTTCTCGGCGCCGGTCTTCAGTTGCCCGCAGGCGGCGTCGATGTCGCGGCCGCGCGGAGTGCGCACCGGCGCCGAAATGCCGGCTTCGAAGATGATGTTGCTAAACGCGCGGATGCGCTCGTCGGTCGAACATTCATAAGGCGCGCCGCCCCACGGGTTGAACGGGATCAGATTGACCTTCGCCGGCAGCCGGTAGTGGCGGATCAGCCGGACCAGCTCGCGTGCATCCGCGTCGCTGTCGTTCTTGTCCTTGAGCATCACATATTCGAAGGTGATGCGCCGGGCATTGTTGGCGCCGGGATAGGCCGCGCAGGCCTCAAGCAATTGCTCGATCCCATATTTGCGGTTGATCGGCACGATTTCGTCGCGCACTTCCTTGGTCACCGCGTGCAGCGACACCGCAAGGTTGACGCCGATCTCTTCTCCCGCGCGCGCCATCATCGGCACCACGCCCGAGGTCGACAGCGTGATCCGGCGCTTGGACAGTCCGAGACCGTCGCCGTCCATGACGATCTTCAGGGCATCGCGGACATTGTCGAAATTGTAGAGCGGCTCGCCCATTCCCATCATCACGATGTTGGTGAGCATCCGCCCCTCCGGCTGGCTTGGCCATTCACCGAGCGAGTCGCGGGCGAGCATCACTTGGCCGACGATCTCCGCCGGCTCGAGGTTGCGGACCAGCTGCATGGTGCCGGTGTGGCAGAAGCGGCAGTTGAGCGTGCAGCCGACCTGGCTCGACACGCACAAGGTGCCACGGTCGGCGTCCGGGATGAACACCATTTCGAAGTCGTGACCGTCGTGGGTCTTGAGCAGCCACTTGCGCGTGCCGTCTTCCGACACCTGCGCCTCGACGACATCAGGGCGCGCGATGGTGAAGCGCTCGGCAATCCACGGCTGCTGCGTCTTGGCGATGTCGCTCATCGCCGAAAACTCGGTGACTCCGCGATTATAGATCCAGTGCCAGATCTGCTTGGAGCGAAGCTTCGCCTGGCGCGGCTCCATGCCAGCGCCCTCCAAAGCGGCGCGAATCTGCTCCTTCGACAGGCCGACCAGCTCCTGCTTGCCATCCACGCGCGGTTTCGCGGCCCGCGGCACGGGCACAGGGTCGACGGGGCCGGGAATCGGCATCAGGGCAGTATCGGCACTCATGGCAAGCGGCCCATGTAGTGCAGATTAGCGCATTTTGCCAGTCAGCGGCGGCGCACAGGCGGCCGCCGCCGCGTCGATTGCGGTGGGCGCTCCGGCAAGCAGGTAGCGGTCGCTGATTCGCCTGCCGGCGCCGTCCCGGGCGACCACCCGCATCGAGCGCGCACTGCGCACCGCTGCAATGATCGCCGCATCCTGCGTCGGGCCGCGGCTCCATGCCCAGTCTCCGCGCCCGGCCAGCAGGAACGGCTGGTTGCCGATCGTCGCCATCACGGTCGAACCGGGCCGCGCCGGGCGGCTCAGCCGGACCGAAAACTCGCCTTTGCGCCGGGCGTCGAAGGCGAAGCCGACGCGAGCCTGCGGCTTGCCGCTGGCGGCATTGCGCAGCGCGCGCGCGGCGGCTTCGCACTGGCCGGGATGGCGAAGCGCTGCCCACGACCCGCCGGCGAACAGGATATCGGCCGCTGACGCCGGCGCACCCGTCAGCAGCAGCGCCGCAACCATCGCCCTTGCCCATCCCCGCGCCATACGCCCGATGTAGCCGAGGTAATCGACGCCCCGCCAGCCTGGTTAATGAAGCAAATTCAACCCGATCTTGAGTGAACCGCAATGCTGTGGCAGTGTCCGGCCGCTCGGTTGACATGTTTACAGGTCGGGATTCCGCCTATGCGCCGAGCTATCGCAACCCTGCGCACGTCCATTCTCACGCTCTAGACGGGCGTCGGGGGCTTGGACGTGTCGACCATCCTCAGCCGCCTGGCGGCCGAGCTGGCGCTGTTCGCGGGCGCCGGTTTCCTGTTGTTCGCGCTTAACGATCTTGCCGTCGACCTGATCTATTTTGCGCGCAAGGGCTGGCGCGCCGTTACCGTCTACAGCCGCTTCCCGCGTGCCTTCGCCAGCGAACTGGTCGCCAAGCGGATCGGCAAGCAGGGGCTGCTGGTGATCTTCATTCCCGCATGGGACGAAGCCACCGTCATCGCCCCGATGCTCCGCGCGACACTCGAACGCCTCGACTACCCCGACTACCGCATCTTCGTGGGCTATTACCGCAACGACCCCGCAACCGCCGCCGCCATCGCCAGCGTCACCGATGATCGGGTTGAGCCGGTGCTGGTCGAGGGCGACGGCCCGACGACCAAGGCCGACTGCCTCAACCACCTCTACGACGCCCTGCTTGCCTATGAGACGACCACCGGCCGCTCCGCCAAAGCGGTGGTGCTCCACGACGCCGAGGATCTGGTTCACCCGCTCGAGCTTGCATTGTTCGACCGGCTGATCGGCCGCGCCGGGATCGTCCAGCTGCCGGTGCTGCCGCTGATCGACGCCAGCTCGTACTGGATCGCCGGCCATTATTGCGACGAGTTCGCCGAGGCGCACATCAAGGAACTGGTCGTGCGCGAGGCGGTCGGCGCCGCCATCCCGCTCGCCGGAGTCGGCTGCGCCATCGCCCGCGAACCGCTCGCCAGCCTCGCGGCACTAGGCGACGGTCACCCGTTCGCGGGCGGCAGCCTGACCGAGGATTATGAAGTCGGCCTGCGTGTCGGAGCGCTCGGCCTCAAGACGATGTTCGTGCGCATCCCGGCGTTCCCCGGCGATCGTTCGGTCGTCGCCAGCCGCGGCCATTTCCCGGACAGCCTGGAGGCTGCAGTGCGCCAAAAAGCGCGCTGGCTGGGCGGGATCGCGCTCGGCGGCTGGGACCGGCTCGGCTGGAGCGGCGGGTGGGGCGAGCGCTGGATGCGCATGCGCGACCGCAGAGGGCCGCTCGCCGCCGTGCTGCTGATCGCCGCTTATGCCGCCGCCGCTTTGTGGAGCCAGCTGTGGCTGGCCGAAGCGCTCGGCGCGCCGGTGCAGGTGCGGATGGATCCGCTGCTGGTCGACCTGCTCATCGTCAACGCCTGGCTGCTGGCGTGGCGAATCCTGATGCGCGCCGGCTTCACCACCTCCGCCTACGGCTGGCGGCAGGGCCTGCTGTCGATCCCGCGTCTGGTCGTCGGGAATGTGATCGCCATCCTCGCCGCCCTCCGCGCCGTGTCCGTGCATCTGGGCGGCGGCCCGACCCGCTGGGACAAGACAAGGCATATCTTCCCGGGCGAGGCGCTGCGGTGAGCGCGGCGATCCGCTTCCTTGCCGTGGCCGTGATCGGCTGGGGAACGGTGCGCGCCACCACGCTCGGTGTCATCCCTGGCGCCGACCTGTTTACCGCCCAGCGCAGCGAAGCCGCGGTGCCGCCAATCGTCGCGACCAGCCTTCCGCCGATCGATCCGATGTACGGCTATGCGCTCGCGCCCGATCCGGCCGGCTACCCGTCGCAATATGCCGCCGGATCGCCCCCCTACGCATACCCGCCGCCGCGGACGCAGCCTTATTATTATTTGCCGGCGGCCATGCCTGCGCCAGTCACGCCGATCGCCCACATGCCGCCGCCGATCTTCACTTCGCCGCTGGCGCAGCTCGACCAATGGCCGCTCCACGGCTTTGCCTCCGCCGCAATCCCGCCAGGCCGAAGCACGCCCTCCGGCTCTCCGGAAGCCGCCACGGCGGCACCGATGTCGAAGCCGAAATTCGACCGGTTGCAGCTGACCGCCTGGGCGCTGGTGCGGCAGGAGCCCGGACCCGCTTCGCTGTCCGGCAACGGCATGCTCGGCGGCAGCCAGGCCGGCGCCCGCCTTACCTATCATTTCAACCGTCAAATCGCCGCGTCGCTGCGTACCAGCTCGCCCGTCGGCGGCACCGCGCGGGGTGGCGAGGTCGCGGCTGGCATCCGCATTACACCCTTCCGTTTGATCCCGGTCGCGCTGACCGCCGAGCGTCGCCAGGCGTTCGGCCGCGCCGGCGGCCGCTCGGACTTCGCGGCCTTCCTCGAAGGCGGCGTCTACCAGCGGCCGATCGCCTGGGGCTTCAACCTCGATGCCTATGCCCAGGCGGGAGTCATCGGGGTCCGCTCGCGCGATCTGTTCGCCGACGGCGCCTTCACCTTTACGCGCCCCGTCTACAACCGCTTTTCCGCCGGGTTCGGCGTCTGGGGTGGCGCGCAGCCCGGCCTCTATCGCGTCGATGCCGGCCCGCGCGTCTCGATGCGGGTCAGAAACAATATGGCGGTGCATGTCGACTGGCGGCAGCGGCTCGCGGGCAATGCCGATCCGCGCTCAGGGCCCGCGCTAACTCTCGCCGCCGACTTCTAGGCCGCGCAACGGTTGGCGAGCCGCGCGCTTTGCGGCTAGTCACCTGGGCCAAGCCATGGACATCTACCTCCCGATCGCCGGCCAGTCGGTCAACGCGCTCCTGATCGTCGCGCTCGGCGGTCTGGTCGGGCTGTTGTCGGGCATGTTCGGGGTCGGCGGCGGCTTCCTCACCACGCCGCTGCTCATTTTCTACGGCATCCCGCCCACGGTGGCGGTGGCATCGGCGACGACCCAGATAACCGGCGCCAGCGTCTCCGGAGCGATGGTCCACATGCGCCGTGGCGGCATCGACCTGAAGATGGGCGCGGTGATGGTCGCGGGCGGCCTGATCGGCAGCGTCGTGGGCGCCGGCCTGTTCCGCCTGCTCCAGTCGAGCGGCCAGATCGATGTCGTCATCGGCTCGCTCTACGTGCTTCTGCTCGGCGGCATCGGCGGGCTGATGCTGAAGGATTCGCTGATCGCGCTTGGCTATGTCACGCCGGCGACGAAGGTCGATCCGCCGCGCCACAACCGCTGGGCGGCGTCGCTGCCCCTGCGCTGGCGCTTCTACGCGTCGGGCATTTACATCTCGCCGCTGGCGCCGCTGGCGCTCGGCTTCGGAGCTGGCATCCTGACCGTGCTGATCGGCATCGGCGGCGGCTTCATCCTGGTGCCGGCGATGATCTATTTGCTCGGAATGCCGGCGCGCGTGGTCATCGGCACTTCGCTGATCATCATCCTTGCCATCAGCGCAGGCACCACCCTGATCCACGCGGTCACCACCCACGCGGTCGACATCGTGCTCGCCGCTTTGCTCCTCGTCGGCGGAGTCGTCGGCGCGCAATATGGCGCGATGCTGACCACCCGGCTGAAGCCGGACCTGCTGCGCCTGGCGCTGGCGATCGTGATCTTGTTCGTCGGACTTCGCATGCTGCTCGGCCTCGCCTGGCAGCCGAGCGAAATCTACTCGATCGAATATCTTTGAAGCCGCGCGTCCGCCTTGCCGCCGCCGCTGCGCTCGCGCCGCTGCTGATCGGCGCGTCCAAGCCCGTGCTGGTCCCCGACGTCTCCGCGCGGCGCATCGACATCCAGTACAGCTTCACCGGCGCGCAGCTGCTGCTGTTCGGCGCGATCCTCTATCCCGACGGCCGAATCCCCGCCGATCCGCCGGAGATTGCGGTCGTGCTAAAGGGCCCGGTCCAGCCGATCGTCATCCGCGAAAAGCAAAAAATCGCCGGCGTGTGGATGAACGCGGAGTCGAGCCGCTTCCGTTCTGCCCCCTCCTTTTACGCCGTCGCCGGATCGCGCCCGATCGCCGAGCTGGTCGATGAGCGCACCGCGTCCATCTACGAGCTCGGCCTCGAGAACCTCCAGCTCTCCCCAGGCAGCGGAGCGGCGCCCGAAAAGGCCCGCCGTTTCGAGGACGGGCTGCTCGAGCTGCGCGAGCGGCAGGGTTTGTTCTACGAAGCACCGCGCGGCGTGCAGATCAGCGAAGGCGTCCTCTACCGCGCCCGGCTGACCATCCCCAGCCAGGTGCCGGTCGGCACCTACACCGCCGAGACCTTCCTGATCGACAAGGGCCGCGTCCTCGCCGCCGCAACGCGCGAGATCGAGATCGGCAAAACCGGATTCGAACGGTTCGTGGCGATGGCGGCGGAGCGCTACGCCTTCCTCTACGGCCTGATCGCGGTGCTCCTCTCGCTCGGACTTGGCTGGGCCGCCGCAATGGTCTTCAGGCGCAGATTCTAGGTTCGATATGGCTTTGCGAATACAGCGGATCCCACGGCTGCATCCGCCCATCGCCTAACCGCCCTGAAGGGGTGCGATCCTGACGATGTTCGGTACCAGTTGATCTCGGGGTCCCGCCAGCCAGCGACCTCGACGGTATGGCTTTGGCCGACCTTGAGCGCACTATATCGCTCCGCATCACGGATTTCGCCACGGGACCAGTCCGTGATCCGGACGTTTTCGTAGGTGAGCTGGAAGCGCCCAAATAGGGCTCGATGAACACTTAACCCCGCAAGATTGGAGATGCGTTAATGTCCGCGCTCGCCGCCACTACGGCCGTATCGAGAAGGCTCGAACTGCTACTCCGCCGCTCGCTCGGGGAACTCTTCGCCGGACCAGCCATGCCAATGCGTGAACAGCCCAATCGTCACCGGCAGCGTTGCGTAAAGCAGCGCCGCCCATTGTCCGTAAACTGTCAATGACACGAGAATTGACAATGTGCCGGTGACAGCGAGGATGGCCCAGATTCCCCGTTCGCCCCGAGCTTCCGCGCTTTGCTCCGGCGACAGCGACGAGCTTGCCAGCGCCTCCACATAAAGTGCCGCCATTGTCAGCGCCATCAACACGAACCCTGTCCCGTAAACAGCGAACAGGTCCGCGACATCGCCGCGAAAACCGGCGCCTTGTCCGGTGAACCAGAGGCCCGTCGCATTCGCCATGGCCCTGAGCGGCTGGACATAAATCAAGGTGAGAAAGACCAGCAGAAGGGTCAGGAAGGTTGGCAGCCAATGGCCGGTACCCCCGCGTAAGCGCCGCCAGCGGACGTGGCCGAGCCAAAACATCGCCATGATCGCGAAGCCGACCGCGAAGGCAGGGATGTCCCCGAGCGCCACCAGCAGCTCTTCGATCGCATCGGGAGCGCGAGCGCCCCCGATGACGAGCAGGCTTACAGCGAATGCGAATGCCGCGTCCGTGAACGCGTCGAGCCTGGCCGTAGTGTCCCCCATGGCTCCTCATAATTCGAAACCGACGGGCTGAACATCCAGAACCTGTCACCGCCGGCCTACCGGCCTCACCGCTTGTCTAAGCCAATTCTTAACAGCTGCCGCCTATCCCTCGCGTCAACAAATTCACGCAAGGGAATGCGAGCGCCATGAACGACCAACCGAACCTGAGCAGCTTCGTCAACGAGATGAGCAGCTTTAGCGAGGACGCACAGGCCGCCAGCGCGAAGATTGCCTCTGCCGGAGCGGCGCTGTCGCCCCTCGGACAGGTCATCGACATTGCCGGGTCGGGATCGCAAATCCGCATGGACGCGGCGACCCTCGTCGGCATGCAGGCCCATTCCGATCCGTCCGTGTCGATGTCCGGCCAGGTCGGAAGCCAGGTCAAGATGTCGGTCGGCGACAATTGGCTGATCGCCAACGTCCGCACGATGAAGGCCGGCGCGCCCGGCGAGATCCTCGCCGCCATCGACTTCCTTGGCGAAGGCAATCGCAGCTCGGGCGGAATGAGCAATTTCCGCCGCGGCGTCACCCGCTATCCGATCCCCGGCTCGGACGTCTATCCGGTCAGCACCGAAGAGCTTCGCGGCGTGTTCGCGGCCGACGACAGCCCGCACATCGAGATCGGCACCGTTTACCCGACCGACGACATCCGCGGCGCGCTCTACGTCGATCCGATGCTGTCGAAGCATTTCGCGATCCTCGGCTCGACCGGCACCGGCAAGTCGACCTCCGTCGCTTTGATCCTCCACCGAATCTCGCAGCTGTCGCCCGAGGGTCACATCGTAATGATCGATCCGCACGGCGAATATTCGGCCGCGTTCAAGGATTGCGGCGAGCTGTTCAACGTCGACAACCTGCAGCTGCCCTACTGGCTGATGAACTTCGAGGAGCATTGCGAGGTGCTGCTCACCAGCCGCGGCGACGAGCGCCAGCGCGACGCCGACATCCTCGCCAAGGTGCTGCTGGCCGCCCGCACCAAAGGCAAGGACATGAGCACGCTCGGCAAAGTGACGGTGGATTCGCCGATCCCCTATCTGTTGACCGACCTCAACGCGATCATCGTCAACGAAATGGGCAAGCTCGACCGCGCCGGCGACACATTGCCGTTCCAGCGGCTCAAGACCAAGCTCGAGGAGCTTCGCGCCGACCCGCGTTACACCTTCATGTTCTCCGGGATGCTGGTGTCGGACACCATGCCCGCCTTCCTTTCCAGACTGTTCCGCCTGCCCGCCAATGGCAAGCCGATCTCGATTGTCGACGTCTCGGGCGTTCCGTCGGACATCACCTCGGTGGTGGTGTCGGTGCTTGCGCGGATGGTGTTCGACTATGCGATCTGGTCGCGCACCGAAGCGCAGCGGCCGCTGCTTTTGGTCTGCGAGGAAGCCCACCGCTACGTCCCCAAGGACGAGCATTCGGGCGCCCAGGCCGTCCGCAAGATCCTCGAGCGGATTGCCAAGGAAGGCCGCAAGTACGGCGTCTCGCTGGGGCTGATCACGCAGCGCCCGTCCGACCTTGCCGAGGGCGTGCTGTCGCAGTGCGGCACGATCATCGCCATGCGCCTCAACAACGAACGCGATCAGGCCTGCGTCCGCGCCGCCATGCCCGAAGGCGCGCGCGGATTCCTCGACGCCATTCCCGCGCTTCGCAACCGCGAGTGCATCGTCTGCGGCGAAGGCGTCGCGATCCCGATTCGCGTCCGCTTCGACGACCTCGAGCCGGAAAAACGCCCGGCCTCGTCCGACCCAAGCTTCGCCGCTTTGTGGCGCGAAACCGGCGGCGAGGAGGGCATCATCCAGCGCACCGTCAAGCGCTGGAGGGGACACGGGCGGTAGAGCGACCTTCAACCGCGCGTGTCGCCGATTGCGGAAGGGCTTCACTCGCCTCAGCGGGTGAGCGGCACCAGCTCAGCTTAGTGTCACTAAAAGAAGCGCCCGCGGCGGCGGGTTAGTTGCGCCAGGCTGTGCTTGATGTGAGCAGCGGATAAAGAACGCGCTGCTCGGCAGCGATCGCTGCTTTCATCTTCCAGCGAATTGCTCGCGACGCCTCACAATAAGCGGCCCATTCCCGCATCACGGCAAAAATGGTCCACCTGGACACGTGCGCGGTCGACGATCGGAGGAGGAGCATGTCGCCTTCTTGCAATTTGCGCAGGTCGACCGCAGCCGCTCCAGTCGCGCGGACGAGAAGATAGGCGTGGATGCGGTTCCACAGCGTCCGGCGGGCCAGGCTGGCGCGGCTGATGTTCCAGCGGGCATCGATGATGCTCTCCTTTGACGGAAGCGGGCCCCGGGTGAGCTCGTCCAACTGGCCCATCGCGGCAAGAAGCTTGCCATGCGCTTCCCGCAATTCCGTCAGCAGCAGCCGAGCCTGCGCATCCCCTGGCCTGCCCGCGATTTCGGCGGCTGTTGCCATGATCATTCCCGATTTGGGCCGTCACGCAGGATTGCGGGCGGTGCACTGCTTCCATGGACGCGCAGGGACTAACGAGGGCTTTCGATACTCACCGAAGTGGAGCTAAACCAAAGGCTTGCGCAAATTTTTAGCGCGCGGAATAGTGGAACAACGCTGCCGAGGTCAGCCACATCGCTGCGAACCCCGCCAGACCGACGATCTCCATCGACAGACCACCCTCCGCCACCCCACCGGCGCCGATCAGCAACGCCGCGCTGACCGCAATGTGGGTGATCGCCGCAGCGAACATCGCGCGCGCCATGCCTTCGGACCGGCCGCGGGCGATTAGCGCGCCGGTGATCGCCACGAGGATGGCGGCGCCAAACCACAGATTATGGGCCTCGTCTTCGGACCCCACCAGTCCGACCGCGCCATTAACGACGATGAGTCCGAACCCGGCTGCGAGCGCGCAGCCCGCACCCGCGAGGTAGGGGAAGTTCGGCGCCTTGCGCGCCGCAAGATCGAACAGGAAGCAGGATCCGAACAGGACCACCGCAACGAAGACGAAGTCGCCGTTGCTCCAATCCGTCCCGCCGGTCGCCAATGAAGCCATCACCGGTAGCAGCATCAGCCCGGCCGCCACGCTCCAGGCCGCAATCCGCCACGGCCTGCTGTTCCAACCGCCGCCGCTGCGCATTGTGTCTGCCATCGCTCAACTCCTCGCTTGTTGCGGAGGAGGGTCTAGCGGCGGCTGCCATGAGCGGCATGAGCAACGCGTGAGCTTTCGCTGAAAACGTCGCTTAGGCGGCTGAGGTCGGCAAAGCCGCGGGGACCGCCTTGGTCGGAATTGCGCGCAACTTCTTCAGCTGTGCCTTGAACGCGGCGAGTTGCGCGCCGTCGAGCAAAGGGCGGCTGACCAGCTTCGCCGTCAGCGGGTCGATCGCGCGGCCGTAGGAGCGGACTTCGAAGTGGAGATGCGGTCCGGTCGACAGGCCCGACGAGCCGACATAGCCGATCACCTGGCCCTGGCGCACCGGCATTCCCGGCGCCGCGGCGATGCTGCTCAGGTGCGAGTAAGTGGTGGTGAGGCCGCTGCCATGAGCGAGGCGGACCTGCCGGCCGTAGCCGCCGCTCCAGCCCGCGCCGGTGACCTGGCCGTCCGCGGCGGCGACGATCGGCGTTCCCGACACCGCGCCGAAATCGACTCCGGCATGAAAGCGCGAATAGCGCAGGATCGGGTGGACCCGGGTTCCAAAGGTCGATGTAACCCGTCCGGCGACCGGCGCCATCAGCCCGTCTGAACGCTGCTGCCCGGCATTGCCGTCGAACCAGCCGACGCGTCCGCCGGGGGCCCATTTCATCAGCTCGACATTGTCGCCGGTGGTGCGTTGCAGCCCGGCGTAGAGAAGCACGTCCGAGCCCTTGGCGATCGCGAATTCGAAACGATCGAACGGCGTCACGTCGCCGACATCGATGCGGGTAGCGATGGCGCGAAGATAGTCCGCCGCAAGTTCGGGCGTCGCGCCGGCATCGCGCAGTGACCAGTAAAGTCCGGCGGCCACGTCGCCGCCGATCCGCTCGACGCCGTCCTTCTCGCCCCTCGCGAGACCCTTGGGCAGCGGCACCACCACCGGCGCAATGCCCTCGGGGGGAAGCGATGGCGCCAGCGACCCGAGATTTATATAAGCCAGTTGCTTGGGGCCCGAAGGCGCCGCGCCGGCGAGCGGCTCGAAGCCCGGCGCCAGCAGCAGCGCGCTCGCGCACAGCGCCGCCAGCGTGCCGGCACCGCGCCACCAGCGCGGCCCCAGCTCTTCGCCGGCGAGATCCACGACCAGACTGAACCGCTCGCGCTCGGCGCGGCGGCCGAACTCCGGCAGCGCCGCAGCCGCGCGCAGCGGAAAGGCGACGACTTCGCCGCCCGCTGGTTCGATCGGCCATAGCCGTGCGTGACTCGCCTGTCCGCTCATTGCAACCCTGATGGCGGAACGCGGTTAACGACCGGTGTAAATCTGCGACGGACCGAGCGAGAGGAACCTTGCGCTAATCCCGGGCGCTGCCACATTCGCATGATGGCGCGCCGGGACGACGCTCCGGTCCGGGCAATCCTCGGGCCGACCAATACGGGCAAGACCCATCTCGCGATCGAGCGGATGTGCGGTCATTCCTCGGGCGTGATCGGCTTCCCGCTGCGGCTGCTGGCGCGCGAGGTCTATGACCGCGTGGTTGGGATCAAGGGCGAGAATCAGGTTGCTCTGCTGACCGGCGAGGAGCGGATCGTCCCGCCCCAGGCGCGCTATGTTCTTTGCACCGTCGAAAGCATGCCTGTCCCGAGCGCAGCCGAGGGGCCTGTCCCTGTCGGCGACCTGCCGCGCGACTTCGCCTTTGCTGCCATTGACGAGGCGCAGCTCGGCATCGATCCCGAGCGCGGCCATGTCTTCACCGACCGCATTCTGCGCGTCCGCGGCCGCGAGGAGACGCTCATCCTCGGCTCCGACACGCTGCGGCCGCTGGTGCGCGAGCTCCTGCCCGAGGCCGAAATCGTCAGCCGTCC
>JALYPM010000146.1 GCA_030856365.1 Pseudomonadota bacterium | reverse complement strand
CTCCGCGGCAAGTTGCGTCTTGATCTGCCCCATTTCGGTCAGGCCGAGAACATTGCCCACGTTGGTCGGATCAAGTGCGGCGTGGCGACCCGTTGCAGAGTCTGGTCCGCTGGAAGGCGGGCATGGGGATCGGCGCTACCGGACTCGACCCGCTGGGCCTTTCCAAGCGACCGCCAATTCCGGGCCGCTCCGCCAGCCCAGCATGTCCGGGACCCGCGTTGAAGGTTCGGCTCTCCCGAACAGACATGCCTGGCACGGTCGTGCATCCCAGCACGGTCAGGAAGTCGCGTTGTGCATCGCACTGGCCACGGCGGGACGGCCGCCGACCAGCATCAGATGCGAGTCATGGGTGGCTCGCAAGGTCGTTCTGACCGTGCTCCCGACGCTGGGCGGCTGATGGCCGTTAGCAGACCGACTGCTTCGGAGTGCCGTGCAATGATTTCGGACATCCTAGTATGACTTAGGTAAGCGACCGACGACCGGCGCACCGCTTTCTTCATAACCGCCACGGGCTCGGCACTGCCCCCGTCATACCAATCTTGCTATGGTGCGCACTAGCGGCGGAAGCCGCACCATCGAGGAGGGTTGTGGCGTACGCGCACTTCAACTGTCAGAGAAATTTAGGTGGAGACCGACATGCAACGGATCACTATTTCGCTGGAGGACAGTCTGGCCGATGCGCTTGACTCGTTCTTGAGCGCGCGGGCTTACAAAAACCGCTCCGAGGGGGTACGCGATTTGGTTCGCGAGGCAATCGACCGTCAACGCAATGAAGCGTCCGAACATGGCGACTGCGTCGCCAATCTGTCGTACATCTACAATCACCGGGTGCGGTCTCTCGCCAGCCGCCTGTCGGATATGCAACACATGCATCACGACCTGATTGCGTCCTCGACGCTTGTCCACCTCGACCATGATTATAGTTTGGAGAGCGTGATGCTTAAGGGGCCGACCGCCCGAGTCTGCGCCTTTGCTGACGAAGTTCGAGCGGAGCGCGGTGTCCGGTCGAGTGCGCTGAATCTCGTCGGCGTCCATTCCGACCATCACCCAAGCGGTCACTCGCACTTGTCGCCGGACAATGTTTAGGGGTTGTTTGCATCGATCCCCTTGGGCCCAATGAAAGAGGTTGACAAATTCGGTCCGACGTAGGAACTTTCCACTCGTTCTTCATACTCCCACGAGGTGAATGCGAGTGGAGCTGGTTTCGGAAACATGGCCAGCTTTATGTGCAATCGCGGTCTCGCTCGGGCTGCGTCACGGCTTTGATGCCGATCATCTGACTGTCATCGATGGGCTTGTGCGGCGCAACGCCGCATCGCGACCGCGCCTCGCACGGGTTGCTGGCATATTATTCTCGCTTGGGCATGGCGCGGTGGTGGTGATCGCGGCATCCGCGACATTGGTCATGGCGTCGCGCTGGCATGCTCCGCCATGGCTCGAACCCGTTGGCATGCTCATTTCCGCAGCCGTGCTTTTGAGTTTGGCCGCTCTAAATTTGTACGCCGTATTGGCGACCCCGCGGAGCGTGACGGTGACCCCGGTCGGGCTTCGCTCGAGGCTGCTCGGCCGCGCGTTCGCCAGCGACCACCCGCTCATGCTCGCCGGGCTCGGGGCCTTGTTCGCGATTTCTGCCGACACGCTTGCGCAGGCTGCAGCGCTGGGACTGGCGGCGTCGCAGTTTGGCGGCATACGGGAAGCGGCGATGGTGGCAGGCTGCTTCGCCGCGGGAATGGTGCTGGCGAGCGGCATCAATGGTTATTGGATGGCGCGGCTGATCCGCATGGCCGACCGGCGCGCGGCCATCGCGTCGCGCGTGATGACCGGGGCGGTCGGGCTGATGAGCCTGACGGTGGCGCTGCTGATCCTTGTCAAGCACTTCTCCCCTAACCTTGCGATCGCCTCGATCGGCGGATCGGTTTGGGCGGGCGCAGCGATCATCGCTGCAGCAGGCTTGGCCTTTGCTGTCGCCATGCTGGTCAGTCGACGCGCGGGGACGCGATCTGCCTCGATCAATCAGGTCGCCGACGTTCGTTGGCAACATATGTCGAGGCTCCGCTTCGAAGCGCCTTCATCGCCGGAGGCGCGATCAAAGGCCGCCTGATCCTACTGCTCTGCCACCAGCCGGATCGTAGTCACTATTCTTTTTCCGGAGTTCGACCATGCACAAAGTCACTGCGATTGCCTCGACGCTGCTGATTCCGTCGGTCTTCGGTCTTGTTTCACCAGCCGCCGCCCAACAGGTCGACTCACCGGTCGCGACCGACAAGCCGGGTGAGGAAATCATCGTCACCGGACGTCGCCGGGACTTGATCGGGGAAGCGACTTCCGCATCCGAAGGCCAGGTCAGCCGGGAGGATCTGGCCGATCGGCCGATCCAGCGCGTCGCCGAACTGCTCGAGGCGATCCCCGGTTTCATCGCCACCCAGCACTCGGGCGGGGGCAAGGCCAATCAATATTTCCTGCGCGGCTTCAACCTCGATCACGGCACCGATTTCGCCGCGTTTCATGACGGCGTGCCGCTCAACATGCGCACCCACGGGCACGGTCAGGGCTATCTCGATCTCAATTTCATCATCCCCGAACTCGTAGATCGGCTCGACTTCACCAAGGGGCCGTACCGTGCCGACACCGGCGATTTCGCGACCGCCGGCGCTGGTCGCTTCACCACCGTCGACAGTCTCGATGCGCCATTCGTTAAAGCTGAAATCGGCACGTCCGGTTTTTACCGGGCGGTCGCCGCCGGTTCGTCCAAGCTCGGCAGCGGGACCGCATTGCTCGGCATCGAGGCCCGGTTCGACGATGGCCCGTATGAAATTGAGCAAAACCTTCAACTGTTCAGCGGCTTCGCGAAATGGACTGGTCCAGTCGCGGGCGGGACGTTGCGCGCCAGCGCCACCGCTTATCACGTCGATTTTAAATCGCCCGAGCAAATTCCGCAGCGAGCGGTCGAAAGCGGGCTGATCAGCCGGCTTGGCGTCCTGGATGACGATCTCGGCGGTGAGACAACCCGGATCGGGGGCGTGCTCAATTACTCATCCGATACCAGTTCGCCGCTGACCCTCAACGCCTTCGCGCATTATTATAAATTTCGGCTGACCTCGAACTTCACCTATTTTCTCGAAAACCCCGTTGATGGCGATGAGTTCGAACAGCGCGACCGCCGGGTGGTGGTTGGCGGCCGCGCCGAGAAACGGTTCAAACTCGATCTATCGGGTTTGCCGACGGAAATCCTGGTGGGCGGCGAAACGCGGTTCGATTTCATCGACCCGGTCGGCTTGTTTCGGACCGCGTCGCGCCGTGTCTTGTCGACGGTCCGCCAAGACAAGGTCAAAGAAGGGTCGGGCGCGCTTTATGCCGAAGCCCAGGTCCACCTGACCAGCACGGTCCGTGCATCGCTCGGCGTCCGCGGAGACGCTTACCATTTCGACGTCAAATCAGACCTCGCGGCGAATTCGGGCAAGGACAATGCGAGCATCTTCAGCCCCAAGGCGTCGCTTGCCTGGGCGCCGACCGATCAGGTCGAACTTTACGCCAACTACGGCCGCGGTTTCCACTCCAACGATGCGCGCGGCACGAGCATCAACATCGATCCCAACACCGGTGACGAGGCCAGTCCTGTCGACCCGCTGGTGCGCGGGACCGGAACCGAGATTGGAATTCGTGCCCGCCCGATCTCGGGGCTGACGCTGACCGGGACGATCTGGCGGCTCAAGCTCGCTTCGGAACTGCTGTTCGTCGGCGACGGCGGCACCACCGAAGCACAGGGGCCATCGAAGCGGCGCGGGTTCGAGCTGGGAATGTTTTACAATCCCGCTGAGTGGCTGACACTCGATGCCGAATATACCAAATCGCGTGGTCGCCTGACTGATTTGCCAAATGGCGAGAACAATATTCCCGGCGCGATCGAAACCGTCATCGCAGGCGGTTTCGATGTCAAATACGGGCGCGCGTCGCTAGGCGCCCGCTTGCGCCATTTCGGCAGCTACAGCCTGATCGAGAACGACAGTGTCCGAGCCGACCCGACGACGGTCGCCAACGCCCGCTTGGGCTATAAACTGGGGAGAGTCGAACTCGCCGCCGATCTGCTCAACATCTTCAATTCGAAAGACAAGGAAATCGAATATTTTTATGCCTCGCGCCTGCTGGGGGAACCGCCCGAAGGAATCGAGGATCGCCACTTCAAGGCGGTCGAGCCACGTCAGCTGCGCGTCTCAACGCTGGTGAAGTTCTGATGCAGTATGCGAAGGCGGAACTAATTTCGGCAAGGAGCCTCGGGTCACTCCGACCGCCGTTTGTCGGTCCATCGAACCGCGGTTGAAGCAAGCGGCAGGGCTGAATAGGCGCCGGCGTTACTCAGGGGGACGAAATGCTCGAAATCACAAATCTTTCGCACACCTATGCCAATGGAACGGTGGCGCTGGACGACGTCAGCCTGTCGATACCGCGCGGCATGTTCGGTTTGCTTGGACCCAATGGCGCCGGCAAGTCGACGCTGATGCGGACCGTGGCCACGCTTCAGGAGGCCACCGAAGGCACGATCCGGTTCGGCGACATGGACGTGCGTGCCGAACCCGAGACGCTGCGCAAGCGCCTCGGCTATCTGCCGCAGGACTTTGGCGTCTATCCGCGCGTCTCCGCCTACGCGATGCTCGACCAGATGGCGGTTTTGAAGGGCATCACCGGCAAAGGCGAACGCAAGGCCGTCGTCGAGACATTGCTCAACCAGACCAACCTGTGGGCGGTTCGCAACAAGGCCATCGCCGGCTTTTCCGGCGGAATGCGCCAGCGCTTCGGGATCGCCCAGGCGCTGATCGGCAATCCCGAACTAATCATCGTTGATGAGCCGACCGCCGGCCTCGACCCGGAAGAGCGCAACCGCTTCCTCAACTTGCTCGCCGGGATCGGCGACAATGTCGTGATCATTCTTTCGACGCACATCGTCGACGATGTCGCCGATCTCTGCCCGCGGATGGCAGTGCTCGCCAACGGCCGAGTCCAGCTTGAGGGACGGCCGGCCGATCTCATTGCTTCGACGCGCGGCAAGGTGTGGATGAAGACGATCGACCATTCGCAGCTTGAGCAGCACCAGTCGCAGTATGAAGTCATTTCGACCCGGCTGTTTGCCGGCAAGACCATCATCCACATACTCTGCAACACGCAGCCCGACGGCTTTCAACCGGTCGAGGGCGGGCTCGAAGACGTCTATTTCTCCACTCTCTCGACACTTCGGCGCGCGGCGTGAGCGGGGGTTTGGCAATGCTGCTTGGAATCACCCGGTTTGAAATCCGGTACCAGCTCCGCAACCCGGTGTTCTGGGTCGCAATCGCGGTGTTCTTCCTGCTCGGCTTCGGACTGACGGCGAGCGAGAACGTCAGCATCGGAACGCCGGGCGCGGTGCATGAAAATGCGCCTTACGCGATCGCGATCATGACGGCGATAATGACTTTGTTCTACCTGTTCGTGGTCACGGCGTTCGTCGCCAATGCGATCGTTCGCGATGAAACGAGCGGCTTTGCGCCAATGGTGCGTGCAACCTCCGTGACCAAAACGCAGATCGTGTTCGGCCGCTTCCTCGGCGGCTTCATCATCGCCTGTGTCGGCTATCTGGCGGTACCGCTTGGAATCCTCCTTGGATCGGCGATGCCCTGGGTGGATCCCGAGACCGTCGGGCCGCAAAAATTCTCATACTACGGCTGGAATTTTCTGGTCTTCGCCATCCCCAACATCTTCCTCACCAGCGCCCTTCTGTTCGCGCTCGCGACGACGCTGCGGTCGATGATGGCGTCCTACATCGGCGTGGTAGTGCTAGTGATGGCCTATCTCGTCACGAGCAATATCGTCGGCGAGCAGATCGAGTATCGCGAGGCCTTCGCTTTGTTCGAGCCGCTCGGCAACGGAGCGCTGACCGAGGCCACCCGCTATTGGACGCAGGCGGAGATGAACAGCCGGCTGGTCGAGCTCAGCGGCACCTTGCTGAACAACCGCCTGCTGGCACTTTTGCTCGGCGCGCTGTTCCTGGGCTTCACCGTGTGGCGTTTTTCGATGAGCGAGCGCGCTCCGTCGAAGCGTAAGCTGCGCAAGCTGGCCAGGCGCGCAAACAAGGATGCCGCGGTCGCGGCGGCGGCTCCGACCCTTGGTGGCGAGCACGTCTTCGCGCGCGACGCGCAGCCTTCCCGCTGGGTGCAGTTCATGACCCGGCTCCGGGTCGAAGTCCGTCAGGTGCTGACCAGCCCCGGCCTCATCGTTCTTGCCCTGTTCGCGGTCGGCCAGACGGCGTCGTTCCTGTGGCTCGGCCAGTCGCAATATGGCACCGCCGATTATCCGACCTTGTCGGCGGTCATCGATGCGGTGCGCGGCGGCTTCTCGGCGATCCTGCTGATGATCGCGGTGTTCTACGGCGGCGAGCTGGTGTGGCGCGAGCGCGACCGCAAGCTGAACGAAATTCTCGATTCGACGCCGGTGCCGAGCTGGGTGATGACAATGCCCAAGATCCTGGCGATCTTCCTGGTGCTGCTGACGATCAATCTTGCCGCCATGGCGACCGGCATCGTCTATCAATTGATCGAAGGGGCCCCGCGGATCGGCGTTGCCGAATATTTCCTGTGGTTCATCATTCCGGCCGCTATCGACGGGCTGCTGATCGCGGTAATGGCGGTGTTCGTGCAGGTCCTGAGCCCGATCTAATATGTCGGCTTGGGCATCATCTTCGTCTGGTTCGTCGGGACCATTTTCCTCTCGAACATGGGCTATTCCAACCCGCTGTACATCTACGCCGCCTCGCCAACCGTGCCGTTGAGTGATTTCGTCGGAGTCGGCAGCTTCTGGAGAGCCGCCGTCGTCGTCCAAGTCTATTGGGCGATGTTCGCGGTGATCCTAGCGGTCATCGCGCATTTGCTCTGGCCGCGAGGCACCGACCTCGGGCTGCGTGTGCGGGCAAGGCGGATGCGCCGGCGCGCAATTGGCGCTCCGCTGGCCATCGCCGGCTCCGCCGCGGTCGCAATGGCCGCGACCGGTGCCTACGCCTATCACAATATCAAGGTGCTCAACCGCTACGAGACGTCGGATGAATCGGAGACATATTCCGCCGACTATGAGCGCAAATATCTGAAGTTCGAAAAGCTGCCGCGGCCATCAATCACCCGGGTCGCCTTGAATGTGAAGCTGTTTCCGGAGGAGCGCCGCCTGCTCGCCGACGGCCGTTACGATCTCCGGAACGCGACCGAGGCGCCGATCCGCGAGCTTCACGTTCGCAAGGGCGAGCGCGACCTGGAATTCCTCAAGCTGGCGGTCGCGGGTGCGCGACTGGTCTCCGACGACGACAAGTTCGGCTATCGAATCTACCGCTTCGACAAACCGCTGGCGCCCGGAGAGGCGACGACGCTCACCTTCCGGTCTCAGCTCTGGCGGCGAGGTTTCCCGGCCGGTTCGCCGCCGACGGACATCATCGCCAACGGAACCTTCGTGAACAATTTCGCCTTCACGCCGATCATCGGCATGAACCGGCAGGGCCTGTTGAGCGACCGCGCGCAGCGCCGCAGGCAAGGCCTCGCGCCGGAGCTTCGCCAGGCCAAGCTGGAAGACATGAGCGCCACCCGGTCGAACTATGTCGGTTCGGATTGGGTGTTGTCGGACATCACGGTCAGCACCGTCGCCGGGCAAACGCCGGTGGCGCCCGGCAGCCGCGTTTCCGACACGACACAAGGCGGGCGCCGCACCGCGCGCTTCGTCAGCGATGCGCCGATCCACAATTTCTTCTCGATCCAGTCGGCCGATTACGAAATCGCCTCGCGGAACCACAACGGCGTCAAGCTGTCGGTCCTCTACCACCGGGACCACGACTGGAACGTAAAAAAGATGCTGAAGGCGATGGCGGTTTCGCTCGATTACTACCGCGCCAACTTCGGCCCGTATCAGTTCAACTACGCCCGGATCATCGAATTCCCGCGCTACCAGAGCTTTGCTCAGGCGTTTGCCGGAACGATGCCCTATTCCGAAGCGATCGGCTTCGTCTCCGACACCAGCGATCCGGAAAAGATCGATTTCACCACCTATGTGATCGCGCACGAAATCGCGCACCAATATTGGGCGCATCAGGTGATTGGCGCCGACATGCAGGGCGGCACGCTGACCAGCGAAACGCTTGCGCAATATTCCGCGCTGATGGTGATGAAGAAGCTGTTCGGCCCGGATCAGATCCGGCGTTTCCTCAAATATGAGCTCGATCAATATCTCAGCAGCCGCAAGGGCGAAGCCGTCGAAGAGCTTTCGCTGATACGCGTCGAGAACCAGGGCTATGTCCATTATCGCAAGGGCGCGGTGGCCATGTACCTGCTGCAGGAGCGGCTTGGCGAAGACGCCGTCAACCGCGCTCTTGCTCGGTTCGCGGACAAGTACCGCTTCAAGGGCCCGCCCTACCTCCGCTCGGTCGATCTGATCGCGGAGCTCCGCAAGGAGGCGCGAACGCCGGAACAGCAGCAGCTGATCACCGATCTGTTCGAGCGGATCACGCTGTATGATTTCAAGGTCAGCGAGGCGTCGACCCGCAAGCAGGGGGAGCGGTGGGAGACCACGCTGACCATCGCCGCCGACAAATTCTACGCCAACGGCAAGGGTGAGGAGACGCGGACGAAACTCGATGAAGCGGTCGAGATCGGCCTGTTCGGGGCGCGGCCGGGGCTCGGCGCCTTTTCGGCCGAGGATGTAATTGTGCTGGGCAAACAGAGGCTAAGCAACGGAACGGAACGCGTGACGCTGCTGAGCAAGCAGAAGCCCTCCTTCGCAGGGGTCGATCCGTACAATTTCTACATCGACCGCAACAGCGACGACAATGTGAGGGCGGTGGACGCATCGTAGCGAATCGGGGAGGTGCGCCCCGGCCTTGCTGGCTTGACACCCGCACCTGCCCGCAACAGCGCGGTGAAATGCCAATGACCGATTTCCTCGCTACGGCTTCCCGTCTCGCGGATGCTGCACGGATTGAAACGCTAAACCATGCCGGCGGCGCGCAGGTGGATGGCAAGGGCGGCGGGGACGTGTTCGACCCGGTCACCGCCGGAGATCGCGCCACCGAACGACGGCTGCGCGACTTGATCGCGGCGGAATATCCCGACCATGCGATTGCGGGTGAGGAATATCCCTACACAGCGGGGGAAAGCCGGTTCGAGTGGAGTCTCGACCCGATCGACGGAACCCGCTCCTACGTCTGCGGCTTGCCGACGTGGACCATTCTCATCGCCCTGCTGGAAAGCGGGCGGCCCGTGCTTGGGATCATCGACGTCCCCTGTCTCGACGAGCGTTATGCTGGCTGCGGCGGGCGGGCATGGAGCCTCTCCGCAGGGGTCGAGAAGCCGCTGGAAGTCAGTCGGTGCACCGACCTCGCCGCCGCTCGCCTGTCCACGACCGACCCGTTCCTGTTTACCGGCAGCGCCGCAATATCGTTCGACACGTTGAGGCGGTCGGTCCGAATCACGCGCTATGGGCATGACGCTTATGCCTATGCGCGGCTGGCCGCCGGTACGCTCGACCTGGTGGTCGAGTGCGGCCTTAAGCCCCACGACTACAACGCGCTGATCCCCGTGGTGCGGGGGGCGGGCGGCATCTTCGGCAATTGGTGCGGTGGGGAGGATTTCGCGCAAGGGAATGTCATCGCGGCGGCCACGCCGCAACTCTACGAAGCGGCAGTCGCCGTCATGGGCGCTTCGCGCTAGCCACGTGCCGGCGTCGGAGCACGCCGATGACGTCCTGCCATTGCAGACCCATTGTCTGCATCAGCACCGCCAGATGGTAGGTCAGGTCGGCAATCTCCTCCGCACAGCGTCCGGCATCGCCGGAAACCGCGGCGAGCGCCACTTCAACGCCCTCTTCGCCGATCTTTTGGGCAATGCGCTCCGTCCCTGCCTCGAGAAGCTCGCGCGTGTAGCTGGAACCCTCGGCGCAGGTCGCTTTGTCCCGCACGATTGCCGCGAGATCGGCGAGCCAGCCGGGGCCGACTAGCGCCTCGTCCTCGAAACAGCTGCACGATCCCAGATGACAGGTGGGGCCGGCGGGCTCCGCAAGCAGAAGCAGCGCATCGTCGTCGCAATCGGCGTAGATTTGCCGCACGTGCAGCCGATTGCCGCTAGTCTCCCCCTTTTGCCACAGGCGCCCCTTGGAGCGGCTGTAAAAGGTGGCGAGACCGGACTCGAAGGTGGCCGCAAGCGCCTCCTCATCCATGTAGCCAAGCATCAGCACGCGGCCGGACGCGTGGTCCTGCACGACGGCGGGAAGACAACCGCCCATCTTCTCCCAGGCAAGGCTTCGTGCACTGGCGCGCGTCAGCGGCGCATTTCGATCCCGCATGCGCTCAGATACTCCTTCAGTTCGCCGATGCCGATCAGGCGGTCGTGGAAAATAGTTGCCGCGAGAGCGCCGCTTGCACCTGATGCAAAGGCGTCGCGGAAATGCTCGGGCGCGCCCGCGCCGCCCGACGCGATCACGGGAACGGTGACCGCGTTCGCGACCTCGGCGGTGTGAGCAATGTCATAGCCGGTGCGCACGCCGTCGTGGCGCATGCAGTTGAGCACGATCTCGCCCGCGCCGCGCCCGCATGCCTCGCGCACCCAGTCGAGCGTGCGCCGGCTTGTGTCGCGGGTGGTCGCCGCGCTGCCGGTGTATTGCTTGACGCGGTAAACGCCGCCGTCCTCGAAGCTGTCGACGCCGAGGACCACGCATTGCGCGCCGAAATCGCGCGCCAACTCGTCGATCAGCTCGGGCCGCTCGAGCGCGGGCGAGTTGATCGACACCTTGTCGGCGCCGGCGTCGAGACAGGCGGCGGCGGCGTCGCGGGTCCGGATGCCGCCCGCGACCGTGAACGGGATGTCGATGATCCGCGCAACCCGCCGCACCCAGCCCAGGTCGAGGCTGCGGCCCTCGGGACTTGCGGAGATATCGTAGAAGACCAGCTCGTCCGCGCTCTCGTCGCGATAGCGGGCGGCCTGCTCGACGATGTCGCCGGCGTCGCGGTGATCGCGGAACTGCACGCCCTTGACGACGCGGCCATCCTTGACGTCGAGGCAGGGGATGATCCTACGCGCGGGCAAGGTTGATCGCCTCCGCCAGGCCGACATGGCCCTCCCACAGCGCCTTCCCGACGATTGCGCCGGCCGTTCCCAAACGCTTGAGGTCGGCGAGCGAGGACACACCGCCCGACGCCTGGACCTGAAGGTGCGGCAATCGCTCGACAGCTTCGTCCAGCAGCGCGAAGTTGGGGCCGGCAAGCTCTCCGTCGCGGCCGATGTCGGTCAGCAGCAGGTGCCGGGCCTCGGGGAAGCGATCCGCCACATCCCACAGCGACAGGCCGGTATCCTCGGTCCAGCCAGCGATGGCGACCCGCGGCTCGGCGCCGACCATGCGAACGTCGAGCGCAAGCGTGATCTGCTCCGCACCAAAATTCGCAATCCATTCGCGCACCTGCTCGGGCTCGCGGACGGCAGCGCTGCCGACGACGACCCGAGCAACGCCAGCGTCGATCAGCTGCTGCACATCGGCGCGCGATCGAACGCCGCCGCCGACCTGCAGCTGCAACGGCACCGCAGCCGCCAGCCTGCCGATCATCTCATGCTGCACCGGCGCTCCGGCGCGGGCGCCGTCGAGATCGACCACGTGCGCCCACCTTGCGCCCGCCTGGGCGAAGCCGGTCAGCGCACTTTCCGGATCGGCGGCATAGGTCGTCGAACTCTCAAACCGCCCCTGCCGAAGGCGCACGACGCGGCCGCCCATCAGGTCCATCGCGGGAAGGACGATCATGCGAGGAAGCTCTGCAGGAAGCGGGCGCCCGCCGCGCCGGACCGCTCCGGGTGGAACTGCGCGCCAAGCCAGTTCGCCTGCCGGACGATCGCCGGCACCGACCTGCCGTGGCGGGCCGCGGCGATCGTTGCCGGGCCGTCGTCGCAGGCGAAGCTGTGCGCGAAATAGACATAGTCGCCGTCGGATATGCCGATGTCCGCGCTGCGAACCTCGACGCGGCTCCACCCCATGTGCGGCACTGGCAGACCGGGCTCGGGGATCAGCGCGCGCACTTCGCCCGGAATGATGCCGAGGCAGGCGGTGTCGTTCTCCGCGCTGCGCTCGAACAGCAATTGCATGCCCAGGCAGATGCCAAGCGCCGGTTGGCACAGGCCGGTTAGCGTTTCGCGCAAGCCCAGCGCGTCGATCTGCTGCATCGCAAAGCCGGCGGCCCCGACGCCCGGCAAGATGACCTTGTCGGCGCTCGCGATCTCGTCGGGATCGGCGCTGACCACCGGCGCGATTCCGAACCGCTCGAACGCCAGCCTCACCGAACCGATGTTTCCGCAGCCAAGATCGACGATCACCAGCTTCACAGCACGCCCTTGGTGCTCGGGGTCAGGTTCGGGTCGCCGTCGCGCCGCACCGCCTGGCGCAGAGCGCGGCCGAAAGCCTTGAAGCAAGCTTCGGTCTTGTGATGGTCGTTTTCGCCATCAACGCGAACATGGATGGCGGCGCCCATGCTGTCGGAGAGTGAGCGGAACACATGCCGCGTCATCTCGGTCGGATAGGCACCGATGTGGCTTGCCTCGAAGCTGCCCTCGAAGCGGCTGAATGGCCGCCCGGACAGATCGATCAGCACCTGCGCCTGCGCTTCGTCCATCGGTAGCGCGAAACCGAAGCGGCCGATGCCGCGCCGCTCGCCGAGCGCTCGTGACAGCGCGGATCCCAATGCGATCGCGCAATCCTCGACGCTGTGGTGCCCGTCGATGTCGAGGTCGCCGTCGCAGATCAGCGTCAGGCTGAAGCCGGCATGGGCGGCGATCTGGTCCAGCATATGGTCGTAAAAGGGAATGCCGGTTTCGATCCGCCGCGGGTCGGCAAGATCGAGGTCGACGACCACCGCAATCTTGGTTTCCCTTGTCTCTCGGACCAGCTCCGCGCGCCTGACCGACGCTACCGCCGATGGCAGTCCGAATGCGGCCAGCGCCGCCGCATTCTCCGCCTCCGTGCCAATCGTCAGCCGCACGCCGCCAGGCGCCGCATTGGGCCGGAATCGAACGCGGACACCCAAGCTGCGCAGCCTGTCCGAGAGCGACTGCGGATCGCCTACCTCCAGGAACAGGAAATTTCCGCCGCCCGATTGCACCGATTTTACGATGGGCGACGAGCGGAGCAGAAGCGCCAGCCGCTCGCGCTCGGCAATGATGCGGGCGATGCGGTCCTCATGGATGGCGCGCCGCGAAGGCTCCAGAGCGGCCATCGCCGCTGCGATCGAAACGCTTGGGATCGGGTAGGGCGGAAGCGCTCGCGCGGCGATGGCCATCAAATCGGGATCGCCGATGGCGCACCCGACCCGTGCGCCCGCCAGGCCGTAAGCCTTGGACAGCGTCTTCAGCACCACCAGGTTCGGGCGCTTCGCGGCCTCGGCGGCTATGCTCGGGGTGCCGGAGAATTCGAGATAGGCCTCGTCGACGACGATGATCGTCTCCGCCAGCGCATCGGCGATCGCGAGCAGCTGGCGCGGCTCGATGCGATTGCCGGTCGGATTGTTGGGCGAGCAGATGAAAGCCAGCTTCACATTGGCGGTGCTGCGCAGCGCGGCGACATAGGCGTCGGCGTCGAACTCGAAACCGGCGCCGAGCGGCACTTCGGTCACGTGGGCGCCCTGCAGTTTGGCGAAATGCGCGTAAGCGGAGAAGGTCGGCGCCGAAATCGCGACCGCATCCGTGCCGGGCCTGCAAAAGGCGCGCACGAGCATGTCGATCGCGTCGTCAGCGCCGCGGGTGACGACCAATGTTTCGGGCGCGACCCCGTAGAGGGCTGCGAGCGCCTGCGTCAGCCCCTCCGGCCGGGGCTCGGGGTAGCGGTTGAGCCCGGCGGCCAGCGGTCCGTCCGACAATGGCGCGTAGGGGTTTTCATTGGCGTCGAGCTTGATCGCGTCGGGGCTGAACGCGGAATTGGCGCTGGCGGCGATGTCGAACGGCTCGAGCGCGAGGATTTCGGGGCGCGCAAGGCGCTGCGCAAGGCTGCTCATGCGACGCTTTCGAGCCTGCAGTCGGCGGCGAGAGCATGCGCCTCGAGCCCCTCCATCCGCGCCAGCAGGGCGGCCGCGGGCGCCATGCGCCGGGCCGCTTCGGCCGTCACCGATTGCACGCTGATCGCCTTCATGAAGCTGTCGACGCCGACACCGCTCCACGCCCGCGCGGCGCCATCGGTGGGCAGAACGTGACTCGATCCGGCAAGATAATCGCCGAAGGTCTCGGCCGCCATGCTCCCGGCGAACACCGCGCCCGCATTGCGGACTTGCGGAACCCGCGCTTCGGCGTCGGCGACGGACAGGGACAGATGCTCCGGCGCGTAGAGGTTGGCGATCTCGACCGCCTCGGCGATGTTCCCGGTCAGGATCACCCGGGCCGTACCCAGCGCAGCGCGGGCAACGGCGGAACGCGGCAGCCGGGGGGTCTGGGCCTCCACTTCGGCAACGACTTGAGCTGTGAGCGCCTTCGACGCGGTCACCAGCAGCACTTGCGCCGCCGGGTCATGTTCCGCCTGGCTCAGCAGGTCGGCGGCGACTTGCCTGGGGTCAGCACTTTCATCGGCGATCACCATCAGTTCGCTGGGGCCGGCCGGCATGTCGATTGCGACTCCACCGGGCGCGCCGGCGGCACGTCTTTTCGCCTCCGCCACCCAGGCGTTTCCCGGCCCGCAAATCTTGTCGACCCTGGCAATCGGGCCGGCGCCGAACGCCAGTGCCGCCACCGCTTGCGCTCCGCCAACGGTCCAGACGGCGTCCAATCCGCAAAGCTCGGCGGCCAGCGCGATCACCGGCGAGAGGCTGCCGTCGGCTTGCGGGGGGGTAACCGTGACGATGTCCGGAACCCCTGCCACACGCGCGGGGATCGCCAGCATCAGCAAAGTCGAGAACAAAGGCGTTGCTCCGCCAGGCACATAGAGGCCGACGCGGTCGATCGGCCGCCACAGCTTGCGGACCCGCAGCCCCGGCGCGGTTTCCACGTCCACGTCTCGAGGCCTGGCGGCTTCGTGGAACGTCCGGATGTTGCGCGCGGCGATGTCCATCGCTGCAATTTGGTCCGATGAAAGCGACTGCCGCGCCGCGGCCGCCACCGGCGCGACCTCGACCAGGCGCGGCTCCGCGCCGTCGATCCGCCGTGCCGCGTCGCACAGCCCGTCCCAACCGCCCTCGCGGACCTCCGCCATGATTCCGGCGACCGCAGCCTGAAGCCGCGGATCCGTCCGCTGTTTCGGCCGGGCGAGCACGGCGCGACGGCCACCCTCGTCGAGGCTGTTCCAGTCGAGAATCTTCACATCATCATCTTTTCGATCGGTACGACCAGGATCGCCGAGGCGCCCGCGCCCTTCAGTTTCTCCAGTGTCTCCCAGAACACCGATTCCTGACACACGGCGTGGACCGCGAACTGGCCGGGCCGTCCGTGCAGCGGCACGATCGTCGGCGCTTCCGCACCGGGCAGGATGTCGGTGATCTGCTTCAGCGATTCCCCTGCTGCGTTGAGCATGATGTATTTCGACTCCTTGGTCGCAAGCACCCCCTCCACCCGGCTGAGGAGTCCGGCGGCGATCGCGTCGCGCGTGGCGTCGAGCGCCTTGCGCGTGCGGATCAGCACCGCCTGGCTGTCGAGGACGGTTTCGACCGGCCGCAGTCCGTTGGCTTCCAGGGTCGCACCGGTCGAGACGAGATCGCACACGAAGCTGGCGATCTGCAGCCGCGGGGCGAGCTCGACGGCGCCATTCATCTTGACCACGGTCGCGGCGATGCCCCGCTCGGCGAGGTAACGGCTGACCAGCCGCGGATAGGATGTCGCGATCCGCGCTCCGGCGAGCGACTGCGGGCCGGCATAATCCTTGCCCTCGGGCGCGGCGAGTTTGAGACTGCAGCGGCCGAAGCCCAGTTCGGCGATCACCTCATATCTTCGCTCGTCCTCGCCGAGCGCGAATTCCTCGAGCACGTTCTGGCCGACGATGCCGAACTCGCACACGCCGTCGCTGACGAAGGTCGGAATGTCGTCGTCGCGGACGAACATCAGCTCGGCGGGGAAGTTCTCGACCCGGGCGGTCAGGCTGCTCTTGCTGTACTGAATCCGGAAGCCGGCATCGCGAAGCAGGTTTCGGCTGACGTCCGACAATCGCCCTGACTTCTGCAGTGCAATGTGAATGCGGGTGCGATCAGACAGCATCGCCGGACCTCACGGCTTCGATGGCCCGGCGGTAGCCCTGATGCGGCTCGTGACGCAGGAACCGACCGACGCGGACGATGGTGGTTGTGCTGACCCCGGTCGCATCGTGGATGTCGCGATAGGAAAAATCGGTTTCCTCCAGCAGGCGGGCGACGTGCCAGCGCTCCGCCAGCGTCCTGAGCTCCGACGGCGTGCACAGGTCCAGCAGCAGCAGCCGCATGGCGTCGGCGTCGCGCGGGGTCAGTAGCGCCTCGCAAAGGTCGCTGAGCAGCGCCCCCATATCCCGTGTCGGCGCAAACCGTCTCTGCTTGACTGCTGTCATCATCATGTTCCATCGTATTAATACAATAGAACGCAAATAGTTCCGGCATCCAAGGTGTCAAGACGGTCCGGTCGGGTGCCTGCCGACGGTGACCGATTGCGGCAAAGCTTATCCGGGCTCGCCAAGCTTCACGAACGGCGCGAATGACCTCGCGCTTGACGAAGTGGACCTCGTAGCCGGACGTGGCGGTGCCGGCCGACAAGGCGCTCAACGAAGCGCTGAAG
>JALYPM010000108.1 GCA_030856365.1 Pseudomonadota bacterium | reverse complement strand
GGCGGCGCGGGCGGGATCGGCGCCTGGGTGTCGCCGGGGCCCTGGCGGATGAAGCCGCCGGGACCGACCGACCGATATTGGATGTTGTCGGAGCGAGGAGCGCCGGGGCGCACGGGAATGAGAGTGGAAGCCACCGTCTCCGCAGCAGCCTTGGCTTCAGGTGCCGGCTCCGGATCCGGTTCGGGGTCAGGACGCGCGGCAGGCTTCGGCTCCGCGGCGGCGGCGGCGGCAGCCTTCTTCTCCTTGTCCTCGCCGGCCTTAACGGGGGAGGGGCGCTGCTCCAGGCCGAGGCGGTGGGCCTTGCCGATAACGGCATTGCGGCTGACGCCGCCGAGATCGTCGGCGATCTGGCTGGCGGTCGCGCCGTCGGTCCACATTGTCTTCAATCGTTCGATCCGCTCGTCGGTCCAGGCCATAGAAATCGTCACCCTCAAAATTTGCGCGCCGCCGCTCAAACTTGCGGCGGCACCTTCCAGCCGATAGGCGCCCTAGGCGTGATCGACCGGCAAAACAGCACCCATCCGCCCCTCTGGATCCAGAGCCCGCCGGGGGAACCGGTGTTGAGCGGAGTGAATTGGGGCGGCCTTAGAACGCTCTATATCAAGGAGGTACGCCGCTTCTTCAAGGTGCAGATGCAGACGGTTTGGGCGCCGGCGATCACCACCTTGCTCTATCTGGCGATTTTTTCCGTCGCACTGGGCGGCGCCGACCGGATGGTGATGGGCGTGCCTTTCGCCAGCTTCATCGCGCCCGGCCTGATTGTCATGGCGATGCTCCAGAATGCTTTTGCCAACTCGAGCTTCGCGCTGCTGGTCGGCAAGATGCAAGGGACGATCGTCGACTATCTGATGCCGCCGCTGTCGACCGGCGAGCTGATCGCCGGCATCGTCGGAGCCGCGGTGACCCGCGCCTTCCTGGTCGGTTTCGCGGTGTGGGCGGCGATGGCGCTGTGGCCCGGCGTGTCGGTCAGCGTCGCGCATCCGCTGTGGGCGATGTGGTTCGGCCTGATGGGAGCGGGGATGCTAGCCTTCCTTGGGCTCATCACCTCGATCTGGGCCGACAAGTTCGATCATGCGGCGGTGGTCACCAATTTCGTGGTCACGCCGCTGTCGCTGCTGTCGGGTACATTCTATTCGGTCGAGCAACTGGCGCCGGCGTTCCGCGCGCTTAGCCATGCCAACCCCTTCTTCTATGTGATTTCGGGCTTTCGCTATGGCTTCCTCGGCCTCAGCGATTCGCCGATCTTGGTCGGTGGGATTGCGCTACTGCTGCTGAACTTCGCGCTGTGGGCGGCTTGCTATTCGCTGCTCAAGAGCGGGTGGAAAATCAAGAACTGAAGCCGATCAGCCACTTAACGCGTTTACCTCTTTGAACGGCGGATAACGGACATGTTCAGCCTCGCCTCAAGCGAGTCGGGCCATAAGCATGTCATCACCGCTCGAAAGGAGAGCAACATGCGTAACATTCTCATCTCGATGGCCGCAGCAGCTTCGGTCGTGGCATTGGCCTCGCCGGCATCGGCGCAGGGCTACTACTACCCGCAACCGCAGGCCTATGGTTACGTCCAGCAGGGTTACGGCTATCAGCAGCCGCAGGGCTACGGCTACCAGCAGCCCCAGGGCTATGGCTACCAGCAGCCCCAGGGTTACGGCTATGCCCAGCAGGGCTATGGCTACCAGCAGCCGCAGGGCTACGCTTACGGCCGTCAGGCCTATGGCAACGCCGGCCGCCTTCAGGCGCAGCTTCAGCAGATTCGGAACGCCACGCGCGACCTGATGGCAAGGGGCCGCCTGACCAGGGCCGAGCGCCGGGACATGCAGCGTGACATCCACAGCGCGGAGCGCGCACTCTACAGCGTGAGCCGTAGTGGCGTCACCCGGCGCGAAGCGCGTCTCATGGAGCAGCGCTTTGCCCGTCTCCATTACCAGCTTCGTCGCTATTCCGACCGCGACGGCCGCCGCTGGCGCTAGGCCACCCACCTTTGGGTCAAGAGAGAGGCGCCTCGGGAGACCGGGGCGCCTTTCGCTTTTGCGGGCCTCTGGCTATAGGCGGCGCGGCGCGGCCGCGGGCCACGCAACAACCTTATTAGCCCAAGGAATCGCGCCCGATGGCCATCACCCCGCTCATGCCCGTTTACCCGCGTTCGCCGGTTCGCCCGGTCCGGGGAGAAGGCGTCTATCTCTACGGCGAGCAGGGTGAGAAATATCTCGATTTCGCGAGCGGGATCGCGGTCAATTTGCTCGGCCACGGCCACCCGCATTTGACCAAAGCGATTCAGGAGCAGGCGGCGACGCTGATCCACGTGTCCAATCTCTACGGGTCGCCGCAAGGCGAAGCGTTGGCGCAGCGCCTGGTCGACCTGACGTTCGCGGACACCGTCTTCTTCGCCAACTCCGGCGCCGAAGCGGTCGAGTGCGCGATCAAGACCGCGCGCCGCTACCATCACGCCAAGGGAAGTCCCCACAAGCGCGACCTCATCACCTTCTCCAACGCCTTTCACGGACGGACGATGGCGACGATCAGCGCGACCGACCAGGCCAAGCTGCGCGACGGCTTCGCGCCTTTGCTCGAAGGCTTCAAGGTGGTGCCGTTCGACGATCTCGCGGCGGCGCTCGCCGCGGTGGACGAAAATACGGCGGGGTTCCTGCTGGAGCCGGTGCAGGGCGAAGGCGGCATCCGCCCGGCGAGCCCCGAGTTCCTCAAGGGACTTCGCAAGGTCTGTGACGAGCAGGATCTGATGCTGGTGTTCGACGAAGTGCAATGCGGCATTGCGCGCACCGGGACGCTTTACGCCTATGAGCAATATGGCGTGGAGCCGGACATATTGGCTTCTGCGAAGGGCATCGGTGGCGGTTTTCCGCTCGGTGCCTGTCTGGCGACGGAAAAAGCCGCGGCGGGGATGGTGGTCGGCACCCACGGCTCAACCTACGGAGGCAATCCGCTGGCGATGGCCGCCGGGCAGGCCGTGCTCGATGTGGTCGCCAATGACGAATTCCTCGCTCACGTCCGCCAGATGGGCGATCGGCTGCGCTCGGCGCTGGAGCAGATGATGCCGAACCACGACCTTCTGTTCGAAAGCGTTCGCGGGATGGGGCTGATGCTGGGCGTGAAGATGAAGTCGGACAGCCGCGCCTTCGTCACCTATCTGCGCACCCGCGGGCTGCTGGCGGTCGCGGCCGGCGACAATGTCATGCGCGTGTTGCCTCCGCTGGTGATCGACGAGAGCCACATCCGCGAATTCGTCGAGGCGCTGTCGGCGGCCGCGGCCGATTATGAGGTGCCGGCGGAAGCCGCCTGACGCACGAGTTGAGATGCCGCCGCGGCCTTCCTATCTAGCCGCGATGCAGAAAGTCGAACTGAGCACCGACGTCGCGCTCGGCGTCGCCATCCCCGCGCGCGACGCGCGCGGCCGTGTCGCTCGTCTTGGCCCGGTGCTCGATGCGGTGCTCGCCAATCACGGCTATCCGCCGGTGATCGAGAAATTGCTCGCCGAAGCGCTGGTGCTGACCGCGCTGCTCGGATCGCTGCTCAAGGACCCGTCGGGCCAGATGACGCTGCAGGCGCAGACCGAGGGCGGCATCGTCGATCTTCTGGTTTGTGATTACCTCGGCGGCGATATCCGCGGATATGTCCGCCACGATCCTGCGCGGGTGCCGGATGCGGGGCCGAACCCGTCGCTGGCGAGCCTTTTCGGCAAGGGTTATTTGGCGATCACCTTCGACCAGCCACTGAACGACGAGCGCTATCAGGGTATCGTCCCCCTGGAGGGCGAGAGCCTCGCCGCTGCGGCGCAAAGCTATTTTACGCAGTCGGAGCAGATCCCCAGCCTTGTCCGTCTTGCGGCGGAGAAGAGCGACGGCAAATGGAGCGGCGGCGGACTTTTGTTCCAGCATCTGCCCGAAGGCGAGGAAGGGCGCGAGCGCCTCCACACAAGGCTCGACCATCCCGATTGGCCCCATGTGGCGATCCTCGCCGGATCAATTCGGCCTAAGGAGCTCACCGATCGCTCGGTGGCGCTAGACGAGCTCGTCTGGCGGCTGTTCAACGAGGAGGATGAGGTGCGCACGCTGGAGGTGATTGCGCTCCGCAAAGGCTGCCGCTGCGACCCGGAATATGTGCGGTCGGTGATCGCCCGCTTTCCCGAGGAAGAGCGCGCCGCGATGGCCGGCGACGACGGCCTGATCCGGGTGGATTGCGCATTCTGCTCGACCAGCTTCGCGATCAGTCCGGCTGAAATTTCTTGATTTTCTCCGCCTTTCTCCGGATGTTCAAATGCGGACGGGCGAACGAGGACGCTATGAGGTGCGGTAGGAGTTCAGTCGCGGGCGTGGTCGTCCTTTCGGCGGCTGCGCTGGCATTGACGGCTGCGGGACGGCCTGCGGCTCTCACCGATACGCAGGCCGGGCTTTGGGAATTCAGCGGCCCCGGTACCGCCAAGCCCGACCGCGTCTGTGTCGCCGATGTCTCGGCCATGGCCCAGCTTCAGCACCGCCGCTCGCGCTGCACCCGGGTCGTCATCCGCGACCTGCCGGGGATGGCCGAAATTCACTACACCTGCACCGGCGGCGGCTTCGGCCGGAGCACGGTCAGGCCGATTACGCCGCGATCGGTGAAGATCGAGACGCAGGGCATCGCGGACGGAGCGCCATTCAATTACACGCTGCAGGGCCGGCGCGTCGGTGAGTGCCCGCGCTAGTCACGGGGCTGACGCCGCCATTAAGCGGGGGTTTAACCAAGCAGGGCTATGAAGGGCGGGTGCCGGGTATGGCACGCTTTCCTCCCAATTCGGGTTTTCCCGAAAACTGGGCCGCCCGTCACCGCGGGCGGCCCTTCTTTTGCCGCGGTCATGCGGTTAGAGGGCGCGCGATGCCGTCCTCCGCCACCCCGAAGCAAGCGGTCGTGCTGCTGTCCGGCGGCCTCGATTCGATGGTCTGCGCCGCACTGGCGCGGGAGCAGGGCTTTGCGGTCCTCGCGTTGACTGTGGATTACAACCAGCGCCACCGGATCGAACTGCAAGCGGCGGTGAGAATCGCCGCCATTGTTGCCGAGCGGCACATCGTGCTGCCGATGGACCTCAGCCGCTTTGGCGGGTCGGCGCTTACGGACAGCATCGCCGTGCCCAAGGACGGTGTCGGCGACGGCATTCCGGTGACCTATGTGCCGGCGCGCAATACCGTGTTTCTCAGCCTCGCGCTGGCCTGGGCCGAAGCGGCGGGCGCACGCGACCTGTTCGTCGGCGTCAATGCGCTCGACTATTCGGGTTACCCCGACTGCCGGCCCGAATTCATCGCCGCGTTCGAGAGACTGGCGAACCGCGCGACCAAGGCGGGAGTCGAGGGCGAAGGCTTCACCGTCCACGCGCCGCTCCAATATATGAGCAAGGCCGACATCGCGCGGGAGGCGGCGCGGCTTGGGCTGGACGCGGGGCTGAGCCACAGCTGCTATGACCCGGCCGCTAACGGCTCCCACTGCGGCCTGTGCGACGCCTGCCGCCTCCGTGCCAAGGGTTTCGCTGACGCCGGCCTTGAGGATCCGACGGAGTACACCTGAATGCTTTTCCCAAACCTCGAAGTGACGATCCAGGCGAACTGGATCTCCATCCGGAATTTGGGCTCGGGGCAGATCGTAAGTGCCGACGCACCCTTCTCGTGCGCCCATCAACTCGTCGATGATGCGAGTATTTTTGAGCATGCATGCCACCAGCTGCTGAAACGGGCTGGTACGTACTGGTGGTCGTTCCCGCGTACGAAGGTCTCGATACCCGGCCGGCCGATTCACACCATTGAGCGAAGAATCGTCCGTGAGTTGCTTCAGAATGCGGGAGCCCACCAAGTGACCTTTCACCTGAATTCTCTCGACTGTGAAGAACAGCGATCTGCCCAAGAGGCTTACGTCGAAATGGAAAGTCGGAAGCGGTGACCTACGCGGTCAAGGAAGCGTTTCTGACGCTGCAAGGCGAGGGCGTGCAAGCGGGCAGCCGCGCCGTGTTCCTGCGCTTCGCGGGCTGCAACCTGTGGTCGGGGCGCGAGCAGGATCGGGCGGATGCCGAGTGCCGGTTCTGCGATACCGATTTCGTCGGCACGGATGGTGAGGGCGGGGGCAAGTTCGTCGATCCAGTGCTGCTCGCGGATCATGTCGAGCGTTTGTGGGGCGACGGGCATGAGCGCCGGCTGGTGGTGGTGACCGGCGGGGAGCCGATGCTCCAGCTTGACGGCCCGCTAATCGAAGCGCTGCACTCGCGTGGGTTCCGGGTGGCGGCGGAGAGCAATGGGACGCTGCCAGCGACGCCGAGGCTCGACTGGCTGTGCGTCAGCCCGAAAGCCGGAACGGAGGTGGTCCAGCGCCGCGGGGACGAGCTTAAGCTGGTGTGGCCGCAGGCGGGGATCGATCCGGAAGCGTTCGAAAGCTGGGAATTCAATCATTTCCTAGTCCAGCCGATGGACTGCCCTGAGCGGGAGCAGGCGCTGGCGGCGGCGATCGCACTGGCGATGGAGCGCCCGCGTTGGCGGCTGTCACTTCAGGCGCACAAGGTCGTGGGCCTTCCCTAGTGACGAAAAAGAGGCTGCCGGTCGCCCGACAGCCTCCCTTTTTCTTCGACGGTGCCCCGCAAGCGGAGCACCAACGCAATTACATCGCGTTGTTGGTCGTCGCGTTCATGTCCATGGTGTTGGTCGTTGAGTTCATGTCCATCGAATTGGTCATGTTCATGTCGGCCGCCATGTTGGCGTCCATGTTGGTCGTCGCGTCGATGGCAGTGGTGTCGTTGGCGACGAGGTTGTCAGCCTCGATCGTGTCGACGTTCATCGTGTTGTCCGCGGCTTCGTTGCTGCTGCAAGCCGAAACCGCCAGGGCCGCACCGGCGACCAGGATAAGAGCACGCATTCAAAACTCCCTAGATAATCGATCTGGATCGGGGTGATCCCCGTTTCCCCAAATCGCGTGCACAATAGTCTGAAGCCCCCATTGCCATCAAGTGACTTTGCAGGAGTGTGACAAGGCGGTCAGAAAGGGCTGAAAACTGCGCTTCAGCGCCTCATCCACCTGCCCAAGCGTCGCATCCTGCCCGAGCGCGGCAAGGCTGGTGACTCCGAATTCGGAGATACCGCAGGGCACGATGCCCCCGAAATGCGTGAGGTCCGGCGCGACGTTGATCGAAAAGCCATGCAGCGTGACCCAGCGCTTCAGGCGGATTCCGAGGGCAGCGATCTTGGCCTCGCCGGCACCGTCGCCGACCCAGATGCCGATGCGGCCGGGCGCGCGGTGAGCGGCGACGCCGAGGGCGGCCAGCGCGTCGATCGTCCAGCCTTCGAGCGAGTGGACCAGCCGTCGGACATCGCGCCCGCGGCGCTCGAGGTCGAGCATCACATAGCCGACCCGCTGGCCCGGACCGTGATAGGTGTAGCGCCCGCCGCGCCCCGCATCGAAGACCGGGAAGCCGCGCGGGTTGAACAGTTCGGCTGGGTCGGCGCTGGTGCCGGCGGTGAACAGTGGCGGGTGTTCGAGCAGCCAGACGCATTCGCTGGCCGTGCCAGCGCGGATCGCTGCCGCCCGCTCTTCCATGAAGGCGAGCGCGTCCGGATAGGCAATGAGGCGATCGCTCTTGCGCCATTCGATGCCGTCGACGCTTTCCACCGCCGGGCAAATGGCCCCGCCCGCGGCGCGGCGCAAGTTGCAAGCGGCGGCCAGCCCCCGCATAAGCCGCCGGGCTATTCACCTTGGGGGAAAGAATCCGTGAAGCGTCATCTGTCGATTTCCCGCGCATGGGACGAAACCCGGGCCATTTTCGCGCGGGACGGCCGCCTGTTCGTGGCCGTGGCGCTGGCGCTGATCGTCCTGCCAGGAATATTGGTAGTGCTGACGACCCCCGAGTCAGGTTCCGGCGAAGAGCAAGACGCCTTGTCGCAGGTGCTGCAGCTGATCGCCGGGCTGGTCGGGATCCTTGGGCAGCTGGCGCTGGTGCGGCTTGCGCTCGGACCGACGACCACGGTCGGCGGCGCGATTGCTCATGGTGCAAGGCGGTTTCTGCCGCTGCTGGGTGCGCTGCTGCTGCTGATCCTGACGGTTGCGATCCTGATCCTGCCGATCATCATGATGTCGGGCGGCGCCGGAGCGTTGAATCGGGGAGCGGCCGCTTCTCCCAGCGGTGCCGCGGCGCTCGCCATTCTGCTGGTGGTGATCCTGGTGCTGGCACTGTCCGTGAAGTTCATGGTTGCCGCCGCCGTTGCCAGCGCGGAGCCGGTCGGGCCGATCGCCATCCTCAAGCGCAGCTGGGCGCTGACCAACGGTCATTACTGGAAGCTGCTGGGGTTGTTGCTGTTGCTGGCCATCGCGGTGCTGGTGCTGATGCTGGCAGCGGGGACGATTGGAGGCATCCTCGCCCGCATCGTCAGCCCGGACCTTAAGCCATTCTCGGTCGGAGCGCTGGTCCTCGCGCTCTTTGCGGCCTTTGTGCAAGGCGTGTTCACCGTGCTTTCAAGCGTCATGCTGGCGCGTGTTTACGTGCAGCTTGCGGGCGAGGGGACGGCGGAGGTCGAGACTTCGGTTCCGAACAGCGGCAGCTGAGGGGCTAGAAAAAATCTTCCCCCCGAGGGGGAAGAATTACGCCCACCTCGCCAGCGGCGGCAGGCTCATTAGAATGGCGTCGATGTTGCCGCCGGTCTTGAGCCCGAACAATGTCCCGCGGTCGTAGAGCAGGTTGAACTCGACGTAGCGGCCGCGAAATTCGAGCAGGCGCTTCCTGTCCGCTTCGTCGAACGGCGTTTCCATCCGCTTGCGGACGATCTGCGGGAAAATGTCGAGGAACCCCTCGCCGACGTCACGAGTGAAGGCGAAATGGGCGTCGAAATGATCCTCCAGCCGGTCAAAGAATATCCCGCCCACGCCGCGCGAACATTCCCGATGGGGAATCCAGAAATATTCCTCCGCCCATTTGGAGAAGCGGGGATAGAAGGTCGGGTCGTGGGCCGCGCAGGCGGCGCGCAGCCGGGCGTGGAAGGCTTGGGTGTCCTCGTCGTTGGGAACGGCCGGATTGAGGTCCGCGCCGCCGCCGAACCAGCGCCGGGTGGTGGTCAGGAAGCGCGTGTTCATGTGCACCGCGGGCACGTGCGGGTTGGCCATGTGCGCGACCAGGCTGATGCCGGTGGCGAAGAAGCGGGGGTCATCCTCGGCGCCCGGGATGCTCGCCGCGAACTCCTCGCTGAAGCGCCCGCCGACGGTGGAGACGTTGACCCCGACCTTCTCGAATATCTTGCCGTTCATCTGCCCACGGACTCCGCCGCCGCCGGGTTCGCCGTCGGCCTCGGTGCGGTCCCAAGGGATGTAGGTGAAGGCGGCGCCGGAGCCGGCTTCGCGCTCGATCGCTTCGAAGGCGGAGCAGATGCGGTCGCGTAGGGACTCGAACCAGTCGCGCGCGGCCAGTTGCTGTTCGTCGAGGGGCTGCATGCGGCCGCTGTAGCGCCATTGCCGCGAATGCCAATTCTTGCCCTTGGCAGTGCCGGAACGGGCGGCTATCAGCGCGCCAATCGCTTTCCGGGGGCACCAGAGAGCGGCGTCAGTCGTGCCTTTCCGGCACGGGAAGCTTAAGCAAGCGTCATAAGGGTGAGCATGGCCACGCTGGATCAGTCGCCAAACGGTTCCGATACCGATCGGCGTATCGAGGGCGCGGATACCGGCGAAGGCGTTCGGCGCCGCGACTTCATCAATGTCGCGGCCGTCAGTTTCGTCGGGGTCGGGGCGGTTGCGGCGGTCGCGCCGTTGCTGACCCAATTCGCTCCGCCGGCCAATGTGCGCGCAATGGCCTCCGCCGAAGTCGACATCTCCAAGGTGCAGGTGGGGCAGGCGATCAAGACCGTGTGGCGCAAGCAGCCAGTGTTCATCCGCAACCTGACGCCGCAGGAAATTCAGGCCGCCAAGGCAACGCCGCTCGGCGAGCTTCGCGATCCCGAGACGCTGGAGGCGCGCACCAAGCCGGGCAAGCAGAACTGGCTGATCACGCTCGGTGTCTGCACCCATCTCGGATGCGTGCCGCTGGGCGTTGGCGAGGGCGAGAACCGCGGTCCCTTTGGCGGCTATTTCTGCCCGTGCCACGGGTCCGCCTACGACACCGCGGCGCGCATCCGCACCGGCCCGGCGCCGACCAACCTGGTTGTGCCGGAGTATGAATTCGCATCCGACACCGTGGTCCGGATCGGCTGAGGGGGAGCAGGACCGACATGAGCTTTTCCTGGGCAAAGCCCTATGAGCCGAAGGCGCCGTTCATGCGCTGGCTCGACGAGCGCCTGCCGCTTCCGCGGCTGGTCCATGGTGCGGTCGGCGGCGGCTATCCAGTGCCGCGCAACCTCAATTATTTTTGGAACTTTGGCGTTCTCGCCGGGCTGTTCCTGACCATCCAGATCGCCACCGGCATCGTGCTGGCAATGTGGTATTATGCGTCGGTCGACGGTGCGTTCAATTCGGTCGAGCACATCATGCGCGACGTCAATGCGGGCTGGCTGATCCGCTACGCCCACGCCAACGGCGCGAGTTTCTTCTTCGTCGTCACCTACATCCACATTTTCCGCAGCCTCTTCTTCGGCAGCTACAAGGCGCCGCGCGAACTGGTGTGGATGCTCGGCCTGGTCATTTACCTCTTGATGATGGCGACCGCCTTCATGGGCTATGTGCTTCCCTGGGGGCAGATGAGCTATTGGGGCGCTCAGGTCATCACCGGCTTCTTCTCGGCCTTCCCGGTCATCGGCGAGCCGCTGCGGGTGTTCCTGCTCGGCGGTTATGCGCCGGACCAGGCAGCGCTGACCCGCTTCTTCTCGCTCCACTATCTGCTGCCGTTCGTGATCGCGGCCGTGGTGATCCTGCACATCTGGGCGCTGCACATCCCCGGATCGAGCAATCCCACCGGCGTCGATGTGAAGGAGGAGCGCGATACGCTGCCGTTCCATCCCTTCTACACCGCCAAGGACGGCTGGTTTGCCGGGCTGGTGCTGCTGCTGTTCGCGCTGGTGACCTTCTTCGCGCCGAACTTTCTGGGGCACGCGGACAATTATATTCCGGCCAACCCGCTGGCGACGCCGGCGCACATCGTCCCGGAATGGTATTTCTGGCCATTCTACGCGATCCTGCGCGCCTTCACCGTGGACTTCATCATGCCCGCGAAGCTGTGGGGCGTGCTGGCGATGTTCGCGTCGATCCTGCTGCTGTTCTTCCTCACCTGGCTCGACCGCTCGCCGGTCCGCTCCGGCCATTACCGTCCGATCTTCAAGCGCTTCTTCTGGATTTTGGTGGCCGACGTGCTGGTGCTCGGCTGGGCCGGCGGGTCGGAAGCGACGCCAACCGTAGTCGCGATCAGCCAAATCGCCTCGGCCTATTATTTCGCTCACTTCCTGATCATCCTGCCGCTGATCTCGAAATATGAGCGGCCGCTGCCACTGCCCAACTCCATCACGGAATCGGTGCTTCACGGCGAGGCCAAGGAAAGCGCTCCGGCCGGCAGCACGCCGCGGCCGGGCTCCACTGCAACTGTCGCGGCCGAATAAGGGGACGGGTCGGAACATGGTCCGCATTATCGGTTTTTTCGTCGGCCTCGGCTTTGTCGCCGTCCTGCTGATCTCGCTGTTCGTCAACCTCAGCGACTATTTCAGCAACCCGCCGGAAGAGAGCGTGGAATATGCGTTCCACAAGGAGCCCAAGCACGTCTCGCTGCCTAGCGACGGGGCGTTCGGCAAGTTCGACCGCCAGCAGCTGCAGCGCGGCTTCCAGGTCTACAAGGAAGTTTGCGCGGCCTGCCATGGGCTGAACCTGGTCGCCTTCTACGACCTCGAAGGCCTCGGCTACAATGAGGCGGAGATCAAGGCGATTGCCGACCAGTGGGCGATCCAGGTGCCGTCGGTGAACCCGGACACGGGCGAGGTTGCCGGCCGCAAGGCGATCCCGTCCGACAAGTTCCCGAACCCTTATCCGAACGAGACCGCGGGGCGCGCGGCGAACAACAATGCCTATCCGCCCGACCTGTCGCTGATCACCAAGGCGCGCGAGGGCGGGGCGGCGTATCTCTATTCGCTGCTGACCGGATATCAGAATCCCGCGACCTACCGGAATGAGAAGGGCAAGCCGCTGCCGGCGGCGAACCGGCCGGGCACGGGGCTGCACTTCAACCCCTATTTCGCCAACCTCAACCTCGCCATGCCGCCGCCGCTGACCGCCGAAGGCCAGGTGACCTATGCCGACGGGACCAAGGGAACGGTCGACCAGATGGCCAAGGACGTTTCGGCGTTCCTGGTGTGGACGGCGGAGCCGAAGCTGGAGAATCGTCACCGTGCGGGTCTTGCGGTTTCGATCTTTCTCGCACTGGCTACGCTGCTGGGTTACCTCGCCTATCGGAACATCTGGGCCGAGGCGAAGCGCAAGGTCCGGGTGACGGGCGCGCTCGAGCCGGAGAATCAGGCCAAGAGCAAGGCCGCCAAGCGCGAGGATGGGGTCGCGGGTTAGGCTGCCGGCTCGTCATTGCGAGGCGCGAAGCGACGCGGCAATCCACGCGCTGGATTGCTTTGCTTCGCTTCTAATGATGGCGGGGCGCTAGGCTTCCGGCTTCCGCCGCATCAGGACGATCGAGGTGAAGGTCATCACCGGGACGCCGTCCTGGTTGGTGACGGTCGTCATGGTGCGGAACGAGCCGATGTCGGGGCGGCTGCGCGACGGTGTCTTTTCGATTATCTTGCCGCTGACGTGGAGCGTGTCGCCCGGATAGACCGGCTTCAGCCAGCGCAGTTCGTCGATGCCCGGCGAGCCGAGGCCGGCCTGATCCTCGACGACGACGCGGCGGGCGATCACGCCCATGGTCATGGCGCAAGTGTGCCAGCCGCTGGCGGCGAGGCGGCCGAAGTGGGTCTTGGCGGCGGCCTCGTCCGACAGATGAAAGGGCTGCGGGTCATATTTGCGCGCGAAGTCGATGACTTCCTCGCGGGTCACCTGACAGGAGCCGAAGTGCGTTTCGGAGCCGACCTCGAGGTCTTCAAAATAGATCATGCGAACGCACTAGCCACCCGCCGCCGCCACGCAAGCGGCGGCGGCTGAACGGCGGGCAGTGCTAGAATTTGCGGCCGACGCGAAGGCCGACGGTCCGCGGCCTGGAGATGACGGTGTAAAGCTTGCCGCCGATGTCGGTCACTCCATCCGGATCCCCGCACGTGCTTTCGGTGCACTGGATGCCGCGGGAAATTTGTCCGCGGGCGTCGAACAGGTTCTTGACGTAGAGATCGAGGCTCCAGGGGCCGCGATCGACGCCCGCCGCCGCATCGACAAGCGAGTAGGAATCGAGATTGCCGTAAAGGGCGTTCTCGAACGTGCGAAGGTCGCGCCGGCGCTTGCCTTCGAATGTATAGGATGCCTGCACGTGGGCCCTGGTGTCCGGCATCAGCATCCATTCGTAGCGGACGCGGCTGTTGAGTTTCCACCGCGCGCTGAGGGGCAGGCGGGTGCCGTTCGGAGCAAGTTCGGAATTTTCTTCCAGCTCGCCGTCGCCGTCGAGATCACGGTCGAGCGAGCAGTCGAAGTCGCGATTGGCGATCTTGCAGAACGGGTTGGTGAGCTTGGCGTCGTTGAAGGACAGGCCGGTGCCCCAGCTGAGGCCGGTCGCCGGGCGCAGCAGCAGGTCGGCCTCGAACCCGCGGATTCGAGCATCGCCGGCGTTGCGGATCTCGGTCAGGCCATTGGCGCCGAGGAAGGACAGCTGAATATTGGACCAGTCCAGCTGATAGACCGCGAAGTTGAAATGCGATCCGTTGCCGAAGCTGATCTTCGCGCCGGCTTCGTAATTGTCGAGCACATCGGGCGCATAGGGCGGCAGGATGCCGCGGCGATTGATTCCGCCGGGACGGAAGCCGCGCGACATCGTCGCATAGACGAGGGCGTCGTCGCTGACCTTGTAGGTGCCGTTGACGCGATGGACGAAGCCGTTGTCCCTGGTCCTCTTGTCGACATTATTGCAGGGCGCGCCGTCGACCGTCGAGGGACCGAACAATTCGCAATTATACTGAGGGTTCGAGCTGTAGCCGGGGTTGCCGTCGAAATCGTCGGGGTCGAAATAGTTGAAGCCGAAAAAGCCCTCGAGCGAATTGTCGAAGCGGTAGAGCCTTCCGCCGACGGTGAGGGTGAACTTCGGGAACATGTCGATCGCGACTTCGCCGAAGATGGCATAGTCGCGGTCGACGCGAAGCTGCTTGGTCAGCCAGATATTGTCGTTGGTGCCCTCGACCTGAACGAAGTCGGCGATGCCCGGAATGATGTAATTCTGCTCGATATTGTGGGACTGACGCTGGTAAAACAGCCCCCCCACCAGCCGCACCGGCTGGTCACCCGGGGAGGTGAAGCGCAACTCGTGCGACTGTTTGGTGAAGCTGTCGTCCGACTGGATGAACTGGTTGGGGACGATCAGGTCGCCGTCATTGTCGTACCAATAGACGCCGTAGCCGAATAGCGCGTCGTAGAAGTAGCCATAGTCGACATAGTCGCTTTCGCCGTCGATCTGGCGGCGCATGTAGGCGCCGGCATAGGTCATGTCGAAATTGCCGAGCTTGCCTTCGACAGTCAGCGATGCCTGAGCCCATTTGTCGACGAAGCGCTCCGGGTTGAACTGCATCGTCTCATAGTCGTCGAGGCCGCTCTCCTCGGCGAACGAGCCGTTGCTGACCTGCTTTTGCGCCATGATTTGCGGAGTGACGGTCCAGCGGTCGTTGAGCTCGATCCGGAGCGCGGCGCGGGCGCCATAGGTCTCGACGTCGTTATAATCGTCCTCGACGAACTCATCGTTGCTGAAATCGAGGCCGCTGGTCGGAAAGGACAGGGTGCCGGGGACATTGTCGATCCAGCCGGCATCCTTACGGTACCAGCCGACGATGCGGGTCGCGATGTTGTCGGCAATCGGCATGTTGACGAAGCCCTCGCCGGTGTAGCCGATGCCGCCGTGAGCGATGCTGTTGATCTCGGCGTTCACCGCGCCATAGGTGGAGCTCATGTCCGGCTTGTTGGTAATGATCCGGATCGTTCCCGCCTGGCTCGACGCGCCGTAGAGCGTACCCTGGGGGCCTGCTAGCGCCTCGACCCGGGCGATGTCGAAGACGTGGATGTCGAGAGCACCGGTGATCGTCGTGATCGGCTGCTCGTCGAGATAGGTGCCGACGCTCGGCAGCGAAGCGGAGTGGTTGGCATTTTCGCCGCTGGCGACGCCGCGGAAATAGACGTTGGCAAAGCCCGGGCCGGCGGACTTGAAGGAAAGGGACGGGACCAGCTTTGCATAGTCTTCGAACTGATCGACCTGCAGGTCTTCGAGAGTCTTGGTGGTAATCGCCGTGATCGCGACCGGGACGTCCTGCAGATTTTCCGCTCGGCGCTGGGCGGTGACGACGATGTCGCCGCGATCGCTGTCGATCTCGCTCTTTGCCGCCGTTCCTTCCGGCTCGCCGGAGGATGTGTCCTGAGCGCGCGCACTTGCGGACGCAAGTATCGTCGAAGCCAAGAATGCAGTGGCAAAGCGGCGATTGAAACGCATGAAACGGCCCCCCGTTTGTAAAAGAGCCGTAACAGTGCGCATCGCCGCTACCGGCGTCAATCGTTCCCGCTGCGTAATGTGACAAATCCATGCCGACTATGGCTTGGGTACATCATCCCAATGATCGAGGACCGGCCCCAGCGCCTCCTTGAGCGGCCCGAGCCATGGATCGAAGCGGCACCACTGATCGAGCCCATCGGTGCTGATCGGCCGGCGCACCTGCTCCGAGCTGGCAGTGCGCACCGCCCGCCGATTCTCATGGAATCGCAGGCACGCCTCCTCGAACGGCAGTCCGAGCCAGTCGAGCAGGCGGCGAACCCCGGCTTCCGGATCAGCGACAAGTTGTTCGTGGATGACACGGAAAACGGTGCCGGGGGCGACCGTGTCGAAGTGATGCATCAGCCGCACATAGTCGCGATAATAAGCGCCAACATTGGCCAAATCGTAGGAAAAGGCCTGCCCGCGCGCGAAATGCTGTTTGAAGTTGGAATAGCAGCAGGCGAGTGGATGGCGGCGGGCGTCAATGATCCTTGCGTTGGGCAGGATCAGCCGGATGAAGCCGACATGAGCCCAATTGTTGGGCATCTTGTCGATGAAGAACGGGCGGTCGGTCGAACGCTGAACTCGCGAGCGGTCGAGGTAGTCCTCTCCCAGCGTCCGGAATTCCGCCTGCGTCAGGTTGGAGAGGATAGCAGGGTAGCTACCGTCCCGGCCGAGCCGCCTGACCAGAGCGATGATGTCCGGAAGCTCGCTTGTCCCTTCGACGGACGGGTGGCTGGCGAGGATCTGTTCGAGCAGCGTGGAGCCGGCGCGCGGCATTCCGAGGATGAAGATAGGATCGGGGGCAGCACAGCCCTGGCCGGCCCTTGAGGAGAGGAATGCGGGCGTGAACAGCCGCTGGGACGCTTCGACGTGGGCGGCGATCTCGCTCGGATCGTAGCGCAGCCTGGCCGATCGGATCCGGTTTCCCTCGACGTAGCTGGCGAACGCCGCCTCGTCCTCGTGCAAATCCTCCAGCGCCTTGCCGAGGGCGAAGTGGAGATGGAGCCGGTCATCGTCGCCGAGGTCGGGCTGATCGAGCGCAGAGCGCATCGCGGCCAGATCTTCAGCGGTGAAACCTACCGTCTTGAGATTGGCGAGGCTCCACCACGCTTCCCCCAACGACGGAGCGATGTCGATCGTTCGGCGATAGGCGGCGACAGCGTCATCCGTCTCGCCGACGGTCTTGAGCATATGCGCAAGGCTCATCCACACGCGCGGGTGGCGCGGGTGCCGGTCCAATACCTCCCGATAAAGCGCGATCGCTTCCTGGTAAGCCCCGATCCGCCCCAGTGCGGCGGCCCGCAGCCCGCGGTGGCCGTCACCAGTCTCGCCACGGTCGATCCGGTCGAGCTCGGCAATGGCCTCAGCCGATCGGTGCTGGCGGTGGAGGATGGTGGCCAGGTTGGCGCGCGCGGCGTCCCAGCCCGGCGCCAGCTCGATCGCGCGCCGAAGCAAATTCTCGGCATCGGCCATGCGCCCCACGCGCGCCGCAAGCTCCGCCATCATGCGAATGGCCGCCACGTCGGTCGGACTGCGGTGGAGCAACGGTCGGAGGATCGATTCGGCCTGCGGGAGGTCGTTGTCGACCAGCGCCTTGCCGGCGCCCAGCAGCTCCGGATCGCGCGTTGAAGCGGCGATGGCGTCCAACTCTGCTTCCCGAGCACCTTCGCTGTCGCCGGTCCTGCGGAGTGCTGCCCCGAGCAGCCGGAGCGCGCCGGCATGATGCGGGTTGCTGGCGGTAATCTCTCGCGCCTGCTGCGCCGCGAGGCGCGGCTGATCGCGAAGCAGCCGCTGGCCGTGCGCGAGCGCGGTGGCGACGTCTGCAACGGATGGGTCGGTTCGCGGATTGAGCCCGGATGTCATACGTCCTCAAGCGTAGCGCTAATGTCGCGCCATTCAACAGCAGCCGCGTGACACTCGGTGCCCTGGTGGGCCTGGCCGCAATATGGACGGCCATGCTTCTGCTGGGGACGGGCGGTCTCGACCAGCGGCTGTTGCTGTCGATTTACGCGGCCGATACGCCGCTGTTGGCGCTGATCGCGATGGGCTTTACCTATTTCGGCAGCTGGTACAGCGTCGTCCTCATCACCATAGCGGGATCCATATTTCTCTACTTCCAGCAGGGGATACGGCCGGCGGTGCTGCTGATGGCAGCGAGCTTGTCCGCCCGACTGATGGTCATACTGCAGAAAGCCTATTTCGCCCGGCTGCGCCCGGAGGAGAGCTTGCAGCTGGTCGAAGTCCATTACCAGTCGTTTCCAAGCGGGCACTCCGCCAATCCGCTGGTCGCCTTCCTCATGCTTGCGCTGCTCGCGGCGCCGCCGGTCAAGCGCAACCTGGCTGTGGGAATTGCGATCCTGCTCGCGGCTTTGATCGGCATCAGCCGCCCGATGCTGGGGGTGCATTGGCCAAGCGACGTCGTTGCGGGATGGGCGTTCGGCCTCGCCTGGGTGCTGTTGTGGATGTGGCTTGCCAATCGGGCGGTGCGCCGGGGCACCTAGCCAAAGCCGGGCGTCTTCTTCACTTCGAAGAGATAACCGTCGGGCGAGCGAAAATAGAGCCATTCATGGCCGTTCCAGGAGCCGATCTCTCCGACGATCTCGACGCCCGCGGCCGCCAGCGCGTCGCGTGCCTCGCCGACGTCGTCCACTTCGAAAGCAACGGTCGGGGGCGTGTTCTGGCTCCTGCCGCGGCCTTCCTTGCCGAAGATTTCCACCTGGTCGCCATTGGCGGTTCGGAGAATCGCCTGCTCATCGCCCTCGGCCTCGACCTCGAGCCCCAGTACGCGGGTGAACAGCCGCATATTTTCGGCGAAACGGCCGGTGCCGATGCCGACCCATACGACGCCCTTGGCCTTGATCGTCATACGTTGAAGCGGAACAGCAATACGTCGCCGTCGCGCACGACATAGTCCTTGCCTTCGGAGCGCAGCTTGCCGGCATCGCGAGCGCCCGCTTCGCCGCCGCATGACACGAAGTCCTCGAAAGCGATCGTCTCGGCGCGGATGAAGCCGCGCTCGAAGTCGGTGTGGATCGCGCCCGCGGCCTGCGGAGCCCGCGCGCCGCGCTCGACCGTCCAGGCGCGCGCTTCCTTCGGTCCGGCAGTGAAAAAGGTGAGCAGGCCGAGCAGCTCGTAGCCGGCGCGGATCACCCTGGTGAGGCCAGTCTCCTCCAGCCCCAGCTCGGACAGGAACATTGCCCGGTCCTCGGGCTCGAGCGTGACGATCTCCGCCTCGATCGCGGCCGAGACAACAACGGCGCGCGCACCTTCGGTGGCGGCCATTTCGAACACGCGCTGGGACAAGGCATTGCCGTCCACCGCGTCCTTCTCGTCGACATTGCAGACGTAGAGCACCGGCTTCGCCGTCAGCAGCTGCGCGCGGGCGAGCGCCTTTTCCTCCTCCACGTCCCTGGGACGAGTCAGCCGCGCCGGCTTCGACTGGCGCAGGAGCTCGAGCGCCTGGCCGAGCACCGACGCCTCGACCTTGGCGTCCTTGTCGCCCTGCTGGGCCTTCTTGAAGAGGTTGGGCACGCGGCGCTCGAGGCTGTCGAGGTCGGCGAGCATCAGCTCGGTCTCGACGGTTTCGGCATCGGCGATTGGATCGACGCGGCCCTCGACGTGGGTGACGTCGCCGCCTTCGAAACAGCGCAAAACATGGACGATCGCGTCCACTTCGCGGATGTTGGCAAGGAACTGGTTGCCCAGGCCCTCGCCCTTGCTGGCGCCGCGGACCAAGCCGGCGATGTCGACGAACTCGATCTGTGTTTCGAGGATGTTGGCGCTCTTGGCGATGGCCGCGATCTTCTGCAGCCGCTCGTCGGGAACGGCGACGCGGCCGACGTTGGGCTCGATCGTGCAGAACGGATAATTGGCTGCCTGCGCAGCCGCCGTTTGGGTGAGCGCATTGAAGAGGGTCGATTTGCCGACGTTCGGCAGGCCGACGATGCCGCAGCGGAAGCCCATGTTATCTCCATGAAGTGCGTCATCGCGAGGAGCGAAGCGACGCGGCGATCCAGAAGAGGCTGGATTGCTTCGCTTCACTCGCAATGACGGAGTTGCGGTCCTCTACGCGAAGTTGAAGCTGATGCTCAAGCGCTCCCCGCGACCGGTGCCGGGGAGGACTTCGTGGCGCAGCCAGCTTTCCCATAGCAGGAGAAGGCCGGGGCGCGGCTGAACGGTGGCGAAGCTCTGCTGGCTTTCCGGCGCGTCCTTGCGGCGCGGTGGGGCGGCCATCATCAGCGGCAGGCGCGGGTCCTCGAAGCGGATCGCGCCCGAGCCCGCGGGGACTTCGACGTAGAGCGTGCCCGAGATCATGCTGTGCGGGTGGATGTGTCCACTGTGATGTCCACCACTTTTCAACAGATTGACCCACAGGCTGTCGAGCCGCGGCTTGCGCGGGAGGTCAAAGGCGCAGCATTGGCCAAAAGCCGTCGCGTGCTTCGAGAGCAGCTTGGCGAGGTCTCCAAAGGCGGGATCGCGCCTGGGGAGGTCGTTGAGCGACGCGTAGCTGGTATAGCCCCTGTAGCCATGCTCGCGGCTCCAGCCGATGCCGGCGCGGTCGTCGGCGGCGAACGTACGGATCGAGTAGGCGAGCGCCGTGAGCAGCGCTTCTTCGGCGATGTCGGCCTCGTAGAGCTGTGTCGCGAAGAGGCTGCGGCTGTTCATCGAACGCGGCTTTGCTGGTTCGGTCGAGCGCGTGCAAGCTCCGGTGGACAGCGCCGTGGCCGCTGACTAGCGTCGGCGTGACCCAGGGAGAGGGGATTTTCCGAATGGCTCGTTACCGTTTTCACCGGCTGATGGCGCTCGCGCTGGCCGGGGCTACCCCCGTGGCCGTCGCGAGCCCCGCGATCGCCCAGAGCCAAACTTCCGGGCCGGTTCTGCTGGCGGTCAAGGCGGACACGGCGAGCGGCAAGATCATCGCGACGCTGCCGAAGCCTGGTTCGGACGGCACCTCCGGCCGCTTCATCTATGTAAGCCAGCTGGAGACCGGCGTCGGTTCGGCATCCGTCGGTCTCGACCGGTCGGCGCCAGGCAACTCACGCATCCTGGTCTTCCGCCGGATCGGCAAGAAAGTCGCCGCGGAGATCGAGAACAACAAGTTCGTGGCGACCCGGGGGACCGCTTCGGAGCAGGAGGCGGTTCGGGACTCCTTCGCCGGCTCGACGATCTGGATGGGTGAGGTTGTCGACAGCAAGAGGGACGGAAGCTTCACCGTCGACCTCGCTTCCTTCCTGGCGCGGGACGACGTCGGGATCGCGCAGCAGATCAAGGCCGGCGGGGGCGGGGAGTTCAAGCTGGTCCCGGAGCTGAGCGAGGCCGACCCCAATTTCGTCAAGCTGTTCCCGAAGAATGTCGAACTTGCCGCCCGGCTCACCTTCCGCTCGGACGAGCCCGCGCCCGAAATCACCAACATCATTCCCGGCGACAATACTTTGAGCGTAGCGGTGCGCCACTCGTTGATCGCGCTGCCCGAGCCCGGCTTCGTGCAACGGACCGACCCGATCGGCTTTGCCATCGGACGCCAGCAGGTCGATTTCTCCGCGCCCCTCGGCTCGGCGATCGTCAGCGACCTCGCCCGCCGCTTCCGGCTCGACAAGACCGATCCCGCCGCCGCCCGGTCGCCGGTCAAGACTCCGATCGTCTTCTACATCGACTCCGGCGCACCCGAGCCGGTGCGCACCGCCTTGAAGGACGGCGTTGGCTGGTGGGCGCAGGCGTTCGACGCCGCCGGCTTCGTCGATGCCTTCCAGGTCGGCATTTTGCCCGAAGGGGCGGACCCGCTCGACGTTCGCTACAACGTCGTCAACTGGGTCAATCGCGCGACCCGCGGCTGGTCCTACGGCGCTCCAATCGACGATCCGCGCACCGGAGAGATCATCAAGGGCGCGGTGATGCTGGGCTCGCTTCGGGCGCGGCAGGACATGCTGATCTTTCAGGCGCTGGTGGGCGCGGGGCTGACCGGTACCGGCGGTCCCAATGATCCGGTGACGGCGACGCTCGCACGGATCCGCCAGCTTGGGGCGCACGAGGTCGGGCACGCGATCGGACTGGCCCACAACATGGCGGCGAGTTCGCAGGGGCGCTATTCGGTAATGGACTATCCGGCGCCGCGCGTGACCCTGGAAGGCGGTACTCCCTCCATACGTGACGCCTATGGCGCCGGCCTGGGCGCCTGGGACCGCTGGGCGATCAACTGGCTCTACGGCGCGCGCACCGATGCCGAGGCGCGGCCGATGCTCGCCCGGGCGCGGGCGCAGGGATTGAGGTTCGTTTCCGACAGCGATTCCCGGCCGCTTGGGTCCGCTCATCCGGAAGGCGCGATCTGGGACGATTTCTCCGATGCGGTCGCCGAGCTGCGGCGGATGATGGAGGTCCGGCGGGCGGCGGTGTCGCGCTTCGGTGAAGCGGCACTGCCCGCGGGTGAATCGCTGTCGGGCCTGCGGCGCGCGTTCGTGCCGATTTGGCTGCTTCACCGCTATCAGGTCGAAGCCACGTCCAAATATCTCGGCGGCGTCAATTTCCCTTATGCGCTTGCCGGCGAGGGTCTGAGGGCGTCGGCCGTGCCCGGGGCGACCCAGCGCGCCGCGCTCGAGGCTCTGCTCGAAACTTTGCGACCGGAAGAGCTGACTGTTCCGCAGCGGCTCCAGCTGGCGATGTCCGCCGGCTTTGGCGGAAGCAGCGACCGTCAGACGGACATCGAGATCATCCCGACTGCCGGCGGACCGGTGTTCGACGCGCTCAAGGCGACCGAGATCGGGGCTGTGCAGACGCTGAACGCGCTGCTCAGTCCGGAGCGGCTGAACCGGCTCGAGTCCCAGCATTCGGCGGACCCCAGCGTCCCATCATCCTCGGACGTCGTCGAGCGGCTCATCGCCTACGCCTTCTACGCCACCGACGGCGAAGTCGGCCGGCGGATCGCCACCACGACGGCTCTGGCGCTGGCCCGCACGCAGCGCAATCCTGCGCTATCGCCGACAATTGCGCTGGCTTTGTTGTCGCAGCTCGAGCGGCTGGCCGAACGGCTGCGCCGGGAGCGGGGAACGGACATGCGGAGCGACTGGAGCAGGGGCCTCGGCGCCCTGCTCAACGACCGGGAGGCGCTCGACAAGGCGATTGCCGACCCCGCCCAGCTGCCGCGCGTGCCGCCGGGCATGCCGATTTGAATGGACTTGGCTAGTCCGGCTGCATCCGCCGCGCGACCTCGCTCATGAAGCGGACTTCGTCGCCGTCTGCGAGCCACTCGGCCTCGGAAGCGATCGCCGCGAGTAGATCGGACAGTGGTTCGATCTCGACCTTGGCATAGTTGCCGAGAACGTAGGGGGTGACGCGGTCCTTGTGGCCGGGATGGCCGATGCCGATGCGGATGCGGCGGAAATCCGGGCCGAGATGCTGATCGATGGAGCGCAGGCCGTTGTGCCCCGCGGTGCCGCCGCCCTGCTTCACCTTGACCTTCATCGGGGCGAGGTCGAGCTCGTCGTGGAAGGCGGTGAGGGCATCGATATCGAGCTTGTAGAAACGCAAGGCCTCGGCGACGGCTTCCCCGCTGCGGTTCATGAAGGTCTGCGGTTTAAGCAGCAGCACCTTGTGGCGTCCGATGCAGCCTTCGGCGACCAGGCTTTTGAACTTCTTCTGCCACGGGGCGAAGCCATGGACCTCGGCCAGCAGGTCGGCGGCCATGAAGCCGACGTTGTGCCGGTGGAGCGCATATTGCGCGCCGGGATTGCCGAGACCGGCCCAGATTTGCA
>JALYPM010000102.1 GCA_030856365.1 Pseudomonadota bacterium | reverse complement strand
CCATATTCATGCTCCGACGGAAGCCGCACCGCTTCCTCGAAATCCTGCGCCCGGACCATCTGCAGGACCGGCCCGAAAATTTCCTCCTGGTAGCTTTTGTGGCTGGGCTTCACCTGATCGAAGAAGGTCGGCCCGACGAAGAAGCCTTCCTCATTGCCCTGAAGCGAGAAGCCGCGACCGTCGACCACCAGCTCGGCGCCTTCGTCGATGCCCATCTGGATGTAGTGCTCGATGCGCTCCTTGTGCGCCTGGCTGACGACCGGGCCGTAATGCGCCTCCGGGTCGGTGGAGACGCCGACGCGCAGCGCCTCGATCGCGGGAATGAGTTTGTCGCGCAGGCGGTCGGCGGTGTCGTCGCCGACGGGCACCACGACCGGAAGCGCCATGCAGCGCTCGCCGGCAGAGCCGAAGGCGGCACCGGTGAGGTCGTTGACGACCTGATCGAGGTCGGCGTCGGGCATGACGATGCCGTGGTTCTTGGCGCCGCCAAAGGCCTGCACGCGCTTCCCGTTGGCGGTGCCACGGCTGTAGATATATTGCGCGATGTCGGACGATCCGACGAAGCTCACCGCCTTGATGTCGTCATGGTCGAGGATGGCGTCGACCATTTCCTTGTCGCCATGGACGACGTTGAGGATGCCGTCGGGAAGCCCCGCTTCCTTCATCAGCTCGGCAAGGCGGATGGGCACGCTCGGGTCGCGCTCGGAGGGTTTCAGGATAAAGGCATTGCCGCAGGCGATCGCCATTCCGAACATCCACATCGGGATCATCGCCGGGAAGTTGAACGGCGTAATCCCGGCGGCGATCCCGAGCGGCTGGCGCATCGAATAAACGTCGATGCCGGGGCCGGCCCCTTGCGTATATTCGCCCTTCAGCGCCTGCGGGATGCCGCACGCATATTCGATCACTTCCAGGCCGCGCTGGATATCTCCCTTGGCATCGGCGATGACCTTGCCGTGCTCGCTCGACAGCAATTCGGCAAGGTCGGCCATGTTCGCCTCGATCAGTTCCCTGTAGCGGAACATGACCCGGGCCCGGCGCTGCGGGTTGGTCGCCGCCCATTCCGGTTGGGCCGCCTTGGCCGCATCGATCGCGCGCTGCAGGTCGGCGGCAGTGCCGAGCCTGACCTTCGCCTGGACGCTTCCGCGATTGGGGTCGAACACGTCGCTGCTGCGATCGCCGGAGGAGTAGCTTTCGCCGCCGATGAAATGGTCGATGTCACGCAGCATGGACGAGGATCCTGATCATGGGTTGGGAATTGCGGTCCCCTACGCCGGGGGCGGGCGCAAGGGAAGGCGGCTGCTCAGTCTGGCCAAGCCCTCACCCCCGTGGCACGGCGCGAGGAGAGGAGACTCGTATGCGTAGGGTAACATTGCTTTTGGTTGTGGCGGGAGCGCCGTTGATCGCGGCCGCGGCCGCGCCGGCGACAGCGCCCGTGGATGCGCGACTGCGGCAGATTTCACAGCCTGTGAGCGGCGCGCAAATGAAGCGGACGGTGGAGAAGTTGGTCAGCTTTGGAACGCGCCATACCTTTTCGTCGCAGACGGACCCGAAGCGCGGCATCGGAGCGGCACTCGCGTGGACCGAGGCGGAACTGCGCCGCACTTCCGCTGCCTGCGGCAATTGCCTCGCGGTAGGGCGCGCGAGCCAGGTGATGGAAGGCCGGCGCCTGCCGTCTCCCACCCGCATCACCAACGTGTTCGCCCTGCAGCGCGGCACCGAGCGGCCGAACGATGTGGTCATCATCACCGGGCACATCGACAGCCGCGTGACGGAGGTCATGGACGCCACCAGCGACGCGCCGGGGGCGAACGACGACGGTTCGGGCACGGCCGCGGTGATCGAAGCCGCGCGTGTGCTATCGAGACACAAGTTCCCGGGCACGATCGTCTACGCCGCCCTCTCGGGCGAGGAGCAGGGCCTCTACGGCGGCAAGGTGATGGCCGATTACGCCAAGCAGCAGGGCTGGAATGTCGTCGCCAACCTCAACAACGACATCATCGGCAACAGCTGCGGCTCCGACGGGGTGTGCAACGACGATGTCGTGCGGGTCTTCTCGGAAGGGCCGCGCTGGCAGGGCCGCGAGGACCTCGCCGCACGGCAGCGCAGCCTTGGCGGCGAGAATGATGCGCCCTCGCGCAACCTGTCGCGGTTCCTGGACAGTCTCGCCGACCGGCTCAAGCTCGGCCTCGACGTGATGCAGATCTGGCGCAACGACCGCTTCGGCCGCGGCGGCGACCATATCGAGTTCCTCAATGCGGGCTATCCCGCCGTCCGCTTCTCGGTGGCAGTCGAGAATTACAATCATCAGCATCAGGACATGCGGGTCGAGAATGGCGTTCAATATGGCGATACCGTCGACAAGATGGATTTTGCTTATTTGGAGAAGGTGGTGAAGCTCAACGTCGCGGCGCTGGCAGCGCTCGCCAGCGCTCCGCCGCCGCCCGATGATCCCAACGCAACAGGCGCGGCCCAGACATTTACCAACGTGTCCTGGCGCCTCGGTCAATCCCCCGGAGCAGGCTGGGTCATCCGCTGGCGGCCCACGGATGCCAACCAGTGGGAGCAGGCTCGGTCGGCTGGGTCGCCGATTTGCCAGCAGGGAGGCCCACCGGAAAGAATTCAGTGCGGTTTGCGGCTCGAAGGCATCCGTGTCGATGACTGGGTGTTCGGCGTGTCGTCCGTGAGCAAGGACGGGTACGAAAGTCCCGTTGCCGCTGCCGTGCCCGGCGGCGCGTTCGAGCCCTACACGCCGCCGCCGCCGAAGCCCTGAACGTCATTACGAGGGAGCGAAGCAATCCAGTCGGCGTTGGTGCTGCTGGATTGCCGCGGCGCATCGCGCCTCGCAATGACTAGCTGGAGGAAAAATGGCTGGCGGCTGGGCGCGCGATGGCGCGGTGCAGGATCAGATCGACGACACGGTGAAGGACGCCGTGCTGCGGGCGCGGGCGCTGACTCCGCAAGGGACAAGCGCCGAGGAATGCGACGATTGCGGCGAGATCATCCCCAAGCGCCGGCGCGAGGCGCTGCCGGGTGTGCGGACCTGCGTCGTCTGCCAGTCGGAGCGCGACAAGGCGGTCAGCCATTCGAGCATCAACCGCCGCGGGAGCAAGGATAGTCAGCTGCGCTAGCGGCGACTAGGGGCAGGGTCATGGTTCGCAAACGCACGCCCGGGCTGCCCTCGCGAAAGCAGATACTCGACTTCATCGCGACCTCGGACCAGCCCGCGGGCAAGCGCGAGATCGCGCGTGCCTTCGGCCTGTCCGCGCAGGACAAGATCCAGCTCAAGGGCCTGCTCAAGGACATGGCCGACGAGGGGCTGATCGACAGCGCGCCCGGCCGCGCGTTCCACAAGTCCGGCGGCGTGCCCAAGGTGACGGTTCTGAAGGTCGTCGAAGTCGACGACAGCGGCCAAGTGCGCGCGGTGCCCGAGCAGTGGCACGCCGAAGGGCCGCCGCCGAAGCTCAGGATTATCGAGCGCGGCAAGCGCTCCGCGCTCGGCATTGGCGACCGCGTGCTCGCACGAACGGAGGAGGCGGGGCAGGGCTTGGTCGCCCATCCGATGAAGAAGCTCGCCAAGAGCGCGCAGCTGGTCATGGGCGTGGTGAAACGGGAAGGCGAGCGCTTCTGGCTGTCCCCGGTCGACAAGCGCGAACGGCGCGAATTGTTCATCAGCGACGTCAAGGACGCGGAAGTCGGCGACCTCGTCCTGTGCGAAGTTTTCGGCCGGCCTCCGCGGATCAGCGCGCGGGTCGATGCCGTGCTTGGCGACCCGTTTGCGCCGCACAGCTTCAGCCTCATCGCCATTCACAAGCACGGGCTGCGGCACGAATTCCGCCAGGAAGCGATTGACGAAGCGCACGAGGTGTCGAAGCAGCCGCTGGGCGAGCGCGAGGACCTCACGCATCTGCCGATCGTCGCTATCGACCCGGCCGATGCGCGGGACCATGACGACGCGATCTGGGCTGCGCCCGATGACGATCCGGACAATATCGGTGGATGGAAGGCGATCGTCGCCATCGCTGACGTCAGCTACTACGTCCGACCTGGTTCGGAGCTGGACAAGGAAGCGCGGGCACGCGGCAACAGCGTCTATTTTCCGGACCGGGTGGTACCGATGCTGCCCGACGAATTGTCCGCCGACATCTGCTCGTTGAAGCAAGGGCAGGTGCGCGCGGCGATGGCCTGCCATTTGAAGATCGCCAAGGACGGGACGCTCAAAAGCTGGCGTTTTACACGAGCAAAGATTTGCGTTGCCGCAAATATTGCGTACGAGGATGCGCAGGCTGCGATGGACCCATTTTCTCCCCCTCCCGCCAGCTGGAGGGGGCCGGGGGGTGGGCCTACCGGAAGCTTCGACACTCTAGAACAGGCCCACCCCCAGCCCCTCCCGCAGGCGGGAGGGGAGCCAATTGAACTCGCGTCGTCGCCTTGCTCGATGCCGGAGATTGAGCGGTCGGTCCCGACGCATCTGGCGGAGGCCGCCCTGAAGCCGCTATGGGGTTGCTGGCGCGCGCTGTTCGCCGCTCGTCACAAGCGCGATCCGCTGGAGCTCGACCTCCCCGAACGCCGCGTGATGCTCGACGAGAAGGGGCGGATCACGTCGATCGCCGCGCGCGACCGGCTCGACGCGCATCGGCTGGTCGAGGACTTCATGATCGCCGCGAACGTCGCCGCCGCCCGCGCCCTGGAGGCGAAGAAGGCGCCGGTGATGTACCGCGTTCATGAGGCGCCCAGCCGCGAGAAGGTGGTCGCGCTGAAGGATTACCTCGCCACCTTCGGGATCGAGTTCGCGCTGGGCCAGGTGATCAAGCCCGGCACCTTCAACCGCATCATCGAGCGGGTCGGGGATGGCGACGGGCGCGAGGAGATCATGGAGCAGTTGCTCCGGACCCAGATGCAGGCACGCTACGGACCCGAGCGGCTCGGCCACTTCGGGCTGGCGCTGGCAACCTACGCTCACTTCACCTCGCCGATCCGCCGCTACGCCGACCTGATCGTCCACCGCGGCCTGGTCAGCGCCTATCGCCTTGGCGAGGGCGGGCTGCCGCCGGGCGACGAGGAACGGTTCGAGGCGATCGGCGAGCAGATTTCGATGCTCGAGCGGCGGGCGATGGAGGCGGAGCGAGAGACCGTCGACCGCTATGTGGCAGCCTTTCTTGCCGACCAGGTCGGGCAATTGGTCGAATGCCGCATCACCGGCGTGCAGCCGTTCGGCTTCTTCGCGGCGGTGGAGAATCTCGGCGGCGACGGGCTGGTGCTCGCGAAAGACCTCGGCAACGAATATTTTCGCTACGACGAGGCCGCGCGGCAGCTGGTCGGCGACCACAGCGGCGAAACTTATCGCGTCGGCCTGCGGCTGACGCTTCGCCTGGCCGAGGCAAACCCGGTGTCCGGGTCCCTGCGCTACGAACTTCCCGAGGGAAGCTACGGCGCTGGTGGCGGCGGTCGCAGCAGCGACGGACCCCGCCGGTCCGACCGGGTACGGCCGGCACAGCGCCGCGGCCGGCCCGCCAACATCCGCCACACCAACCGAAAGCGCTAGAACGGAGACGCCAATGGCCAGCTACAAGATCGCGATCCTCGTCGGCAGTCTCCGCAAGGAGAGCATCAACCGCAAGATCGCCCGCACCATCTGCGCCATCCGCGGCGACAATCTCGGATGCGCGATGGTCGATATCGGCAATCTGCCACTCTACAACCAGGACTATGACAATTCGCCGGACGAGCCGGAGGCGTACCGCAGCTTCCGCCAGCAGATCGCCGCCGCCGACGGCATCCTGTTCTGCACGCCCGAATATAACCGCGGCGTCCCGGGCGTCCTCAAGAATGCCGTCGATGTCGGCTCACGCCCCTATGGAAGTAGCGTCTGGAACGGCAAGCCGGCGGCGATCATCAGCGCTTCGCCGGGCGCGATCGGCGGCTTCGGCGCGAACCACCAGCTCCGCCAAGCCTGCGTATTTCTCAACATGCCGGTGATGCAGCAACCGGAGGCCTATCTCGGCGGCGTGTCCGAAGACAGCTTCGACGCCGACGGCTGCCTCAAGGAGGGCTCGACCAAGGACTTCGTGGAGAAGCTCGCCCACGCCTTCCACGACTGGGTCGACATGATCCACCGCGCGCGGGCGGCGCTTGCACGAGATCGCCCGCTGGTGGTCGTTTCACAACCGTAGTAACCTTCCTCCTGAACCTGTCACGGAGCGGACCCATGCGATTCACCTGGCTTGCGCGTTTCGAGCCGCAACTGCTTGCCGTCCTGCGCATCGTCACCGGCCTGCTGTTCCTTGAGCACGGCACCCAAAAGTTCCTGTCCATTCCACCGGGCGAATATGCTGGGATGGGCTGGAGCTTCGACAATCCGGGCGCTTTTGCCGGGATCATCGAGCTAGTGTGCGGTCTGCTGGTCGCGCTTGGCCTGTTTACCCGTCCGGCGGCCTTCCTCGCCTCGGGCACGATGGCGGTCGCCTATTGGATAGCGCATGCGCCGCAGAACGTCTTTCCGGTCAACAATATGGGCGACTCGGCGATCCTCTTTTGCTTCGTGTTCCTCTATCTGGTGGCGGCAGGGCCCGGCGCTTGGAGCATCGACCGGGCCCGCTCGGGAGCCCATCAATCTAGGTGACTTTGCGCCGCTTCCGGAAGCGCGGCTGGTCCCATTCGCGCGTGGCAAGGATATCGCCGAGAATTTCGGCTGCGCGGCTGACATCCGCGAAACCGTTGTAGAGCGGCGCGAAGCCGAACCGCATCAGGTCCGGGGCACGGAAGTCGCCGACCACGCCGCGTTCGATCAGCGCCTGGACCACGGCATAGCCGTCCGGATGCGCGAAGCTGACGTGGCTGCCTCGAGCGCCTGGCTCGCGCGGGCTGGCAAGCCGGACCTCAGCGCCGCAACGGTGCTCGACCTCGCCGATGAAGAGCTGCGATAGCTGCCGCGACTTGGCTTCCAGCGCAGCCATTTCGACGCCTTCGAAGGTCGCGAGTCCGGCGTCGAGAGCGGCAAGGGCCAGGATCGACGGCGTCCCCGTCAAGAAGCGGCCGATCCCCTGTGCGGCGCGGAAGTCCGGATCGAAGGCGAACGGGTCGGCATGGCCCATCCAGCCGCTGATCGGGCTCGACAGCTCTGTCTGCAGGGACTGCGCGACATAAAGGAAGGCGGGTGCCCCCGGCCCGCCGTTGAGATATTTATACCCGCAGCCGACAGCCAGTTCGCAACCGTCCCGCCTCAGGTCGAGCGCAAGGGCGCCGGCGCTGTGCGACAGGTCCCACGCGACGCGGGCGCCTTTGCGGCTCGCGGCCGCGTTGATCGCCGCCATGTCCAGCCGCTCGGCGCTGCGGTAATCGACGTGCGTGAGGGTCACGACCGCCGTGTCGTCGTCGATCGCTTCGGCAATCTGCGCGGCCCGAACGGTCTTCAGTCGCAAGTCCGGGACAAGCTCGGCCAACCCCTGGGCGACGTAGAGGTCGGTGGGGAAATTACCCGCCGCCGACAGGATGGTCGACCGGCCGGGCCGCGCCTTGGCCGCGGCCGCAAGCAGCTTGAACAGGCAGACCGAGGTTGAGTCGGCGATCAACAGTTCGTCGGGAGCGGCGCCGACGATCGGTCCGAGCCGCGCCGCCACCCGCATGGGCGCATCGATCCAGCCGTGCCGCGTCCAGCTGGAGATGAGGTCGCTCCCCCATTCACTTCCGACCGTACGGGCGAGAGCGTCTGGCGTCGCTGCCGGCAACGCGCCGAGGCTGTTCCCGTCGAGGTAGATGAGGCCTTGCGGAAGCCTGAAGCGCTCACGGGTGAACCCCAAGGGATCTGCGGCGTCGCGCTGCCGCGCCTCCTCCAGCCTCACAGGCGCGGGAGGGTGACCCCTCGCTGCCCCATATATTTGCCCGCACGGTCGGCGTAGCTGACTTCGCATGGCTCATTGCCCTTGAGGAACAGGAACTGGCACGCGCCCTCGTTGGCATAGACCTTGGCCGGGAGCGGTGTGGTGTTGGAGAATTCGAGAGTCACATGGCCTTCCCAGCCGGGCTCGAGCGGCGTCACGTTCACGATAATCCCGCAGCGGGCGTAGGTCGATTTGCCGAGACAGATGACCAGCACGTCGCGAGGCACGCGGAAATATTCGACGGTGCGCGCGAGGGCGAAGCTGTTGGGCGGGATGATGCACACGTCGGTCTTGCGGTCGACGAAGCTGTTCGCCGCGAAGTCCTTCGGGTCGACAGTTGCGGAATCGACGTTGGTAAAGATCTTGAATTCGTCGGCGACGCGCGCGTCGTAGCCGTAGGAGGAAAGACCGTAGCTGATGCAGCCTTCGCGCCGCTGCGCCTCCACGAACGGCTCGATCATCGCGTGTTGCTGGGCCTGCTCGCGAATCCAGCGGTCGGAAAGAATGCTCATGGGAAGGTGCCTAACCGGCGCCTTGGTAAGGTTCAATTGACGCCGATTATAACTGTGGACGGTGAGGAAGTCGCAAATCCCCCACTTCCTGCCAGAGCGGCCTGCATTCCATGCACACGCTATCCACAGCTGTGCTACTTTCGTTCTCATTCCTGCACGAGCTTTTAAGCGTAAGGCACCGCCATGGCTGAAATTCTTCGAATCGCTGAGAGCTCAGAGGCGCCGGCAACCCCTTCGCTCCCCCAGAATATCGAGGCGGAGGCGGCGCTGCTCGGCGCGATGATGATCGACAACCGGCTGGCCGAGGACATCCAGCTCAAATTGAAGCCGCATCATTTCTACGAGCCGCTCCACGGCCGCATCTACGAAGCGATCCTCAAGCTCACCGACCGCAACATGATCGCCAATCCGGTGACGTTGCGGCCGCTGTTCGAAGCCGACGAAGCGATGAAGGAAGTCGGCGGGCCGGCCTATCTGGCGCAGCTCACCGGATCCGGCGCGGCGATCATCGGCGCCCGCGACTTCGCGGCACAGATTTACGATCTCGCGTTGCTGCGGTCGCTGATCGGCGTCGGGCGGGCGCTGGTCGAAGGCGCGCTCGACACCAGCGAGGAAGTCGCTCCGCTGGCCCAGATCGAGCGGGCGGAGAGCGAGCTTTACGCGGTTGCCGAAGCGGGTGGTGCGGAAGGTAAGGCCAAGTCATTCGGCGAGGCGACCAAGCTCGCCATCGAAATGGCCGAGCGCGCGCTCAACAGCGGCGGGCATTTGTCCGGCGTCACCACCGGGCTTGAGAGCCTCAACGGCAAGATCGGCGGACTGCACAAGTCCGACCTTCTCATCCTCGCCGGGCGCCCGGGCATGGGCAAGAGCTCGCTGGCGACCAACATCGGATTCGCTGCGGCCAAGCGTTACCAAAGAGATATCGAGGACGGGATCGAGCCGGCCAAGTCCTCGGGCGCCGCGGTGGCGCTGTTTAGCCTTGAGATGTCATCCGACCAGCTCGCGACGCGAATGCTCGCCGAAGAATCGGGGATCAGCTCGGAAAATCTGCGCATGGGCAAGATCAGCCAGCAGGAGTTCCGGCAACTCGCTCGCGCCGCCGCCGAATTGCAGAGCCTGCCATTCTACATCGACGATACACCCGGCCTGACCATTGCCGCTCTTCGAGCACGCGCGAGGCGTCTGAAGCGCCGGAATGACGTTGGCCTGATCATCGTCGACTATCTTCAGCTGCTCCAGGGTACCGGGCGCAGCGGCAACGATAATCGCGTCCAGGAAATCTCCGAGATTAGCCGCGGGCTCAAGCAGCTCGCCAAGGAGCTCAATGTGCCGGTGCTCGCGCTGTCGCAGCTCAGCCGCGCGGTCGAGCAGCGCGAGGACAAAAGGCCGCAGCTGTCCGATCTACGCGAATCTGGCTCGATCGAGCAGGACGCCGACATGGTCCTCTTTATCTACCGCGAGGATTATTACCTCGCCTCGAAGCAGCCGGCGGACGATCACCCAGACTTCGCCAAGTGGCAGGAGGAAATGGCGCGGGCCTATGGCCTCGCCGAGGTGATCGTCGCCAAGCAGCGCCATGGCTCCACCGGCAAGGTCCGCCTCAAGTTCGAGAACCGGATCACCAAGTTCAGCGACGTCGCCGACGACGCCTACCTGCCGGAGTTGCGGAGCTAGGCTGTGGGGGGGGCGCCGCCTGCCGGGGAGGGCAGGCGGCGTTGGTTTCAGGCCTATGGCCCGACGTCGCCGTGCTGGTTTTGCAGAACCCGCCGCGCGCGCTGGGCGAGGCCGAGCGCCACCGCCAGATCATCGTCCCAACCATAGGGGTCGGCGCGGAAGCGGACTCGTCCGGAATCGTCGACAAAGGCAGTGTGGTAGAGGAGCCGCACGGGGATCTGCTTGGGAAGCTTGACGAAAGTCTCGTCGCCGGTCTGCATCGCCTTCACGAATTCGGGCAGCACGCCTTCGTCGCGGGCAATGACCTGGGCAAAGCCGAGCGCATCGTCGACGCGGACGCAGCCGTGGCTGCGCTGGCGCTGGCTTTCTTGGAACAGCGCCTTGGCCGGCGTGTCGTGGAGGTAGATGGCTTCTTCGTTGAGCATGTCGAACTTGACCTGCCCCAGCGCATTCTTGGGCCCCGGCTGCTGCACGATGAAGCCGCCCTTGCGGACCATGTTGTTGGCGGCGAGATAGCCGGGTCCTTTCTCAGCGATCTCGTCTTCCTCGATCGACTTGGGGATCGTCCAGGTCGGATTGGCGACCAGGCGGTACATCGGCGAGCCGAGCTGCGGGGTCTCCCACTCGGGTTGGCCGACCACTACCCTGCGGCGGTCGCGGCGCTGCCCCTCGCGCCAATAGTCGAGAAAGGCGGCGGCGGTGTTTACGTCGATCCGCGTTTGCGGCGGAGTCCGCTCCAGCCACCGCATCCGCTCCATGTTCACGGCCAGCTGCCGAGCGCGCGCCTTGGGACCGGTGTTGAGGACTTGCAACGTGTCCTCGCCGACGACGCCATCGGTGTCGATGCCATAGTCGGCCTGCATCCGTTTGACCGCCGCGGCGATTTCGGGCGTGTAGGTTTGCGGCGGGGCCTCGCCCTGCTGCTGATCGCCGCCTGACTGTTCGCGCCGATCGTCGTCGGGAAGATAGCCGTTGGTGCGCAGCGCCTCGGCCAACGGGGCGACCCGAGGATCGCTCTTTCCGACCTCCAGTGGCTCACCATCACCGATGGTCGGGCCGGCGTTGCTGGCGGCTTCCTTGCGATAGCGCAGATAGGCCTCCGACAGCGCGCGATATTCCGCCGTTTGCGGCGCAAGGGCCCTGAACAGTTCAGGAAGCCTGTTCTCGCTCACCGCGACCTGCAGGCCCTTGACGACGTCCGTCTTGGGCCTAGGCACGGTATAGACTTCGCGGACCTTGGTGGGGTCGACGCGCCCCCGCGCAAGGGCATTCGCATAGCCGACCGCTGCCGCAGTCAGGGCAGCTTCGATCTGGCTGGCATCGTCGGGAGCGCCGGCCGGCAAGAACATCTTCTGCTCAAGCGCATGTCGCGGCGCCTCGCCGAGCGCACGCAGCAGCGCGTCGGCCTTGTCCTGGGTCCAGGCCGCCTTCCAGCCGGTCGCCTCGTAGAACCGGCGGGCGTCGGCATCCTTGACCGCCTGGCGCAGGTCATTCGCGTCGACCTTCGCGGGATCGACACGCCATTCGCTCAGTGCCTGTTCGGTATCGGGATTGGCGGGCTGCTGCGATTGGCAGCCGGCGACGGCGAGGCTCGCGGCGGCGAGCAACAGATATTTCGTCATCGAGAACGCAAACTCCTTTTGCGTTCTAACGCCGGTCGAGCGGGGATGGCTCCCTCCCGCTACTCCTAGTCTTCGATCATGTTGGGGTCGCGCAGACCTTCGCCGATCGATGCGCGCAGCACATCGGTCTCGCTGCTCGTCACCGGATAGGCGCAGTAATCGGCGGCGTAAAAGGCGCTCGGGCGGTGATTTCCGGAAGCGCCGACGCCGCCGAACGGCGCGTTCGAAGGAGCGCCATTGGTCGGCTTGTTCCAGTTGATGACGCCGGCCCGCACCCGCGTCCAGAAACCCCGGAACTGCTCCGGACTGCCGCCGACCAGGCTTGCGGCAAGGCCGAAGCGGGTGGCGTTGGCCTCTTTGATCGCCGCATCGAAATCCTTGACGCGGACGATCTGAAGCACCGGTCCGAACAGTTCCTCGTCCGGCCGGTCTTTTACGTCTGTGACGTCGATCAGCGCAGGGGTGAGGTAGGGGCGATCCTGGTAAGGCCGGTCGAGCCGGCGGATCGGCTTGCCGCCCTTCATCATCAGCTCGACCCACTGCTCCTGCAGGTGATCGGCCGCGGCGCCGTCGATGACCGGGCCCATGAACGGTTGAGGATCCGCGAAGGGGTGATCGACGATGATGCGATCGA
>JALYPM010000096.1 GCA_030856365.1 Pseudomonadota bacterium | reverse complement strand
GTCCGTCAGGCCGCGAGTGCGGCTTAAGCCGACGGACCTTCAGTTCGACAAAGGGGCGCGTTCCGGCATGCGGGGCGCGCCCTTTTTTTGTGCGTCGCTCGCCCAGGCGAATGTCCGCTATGGGTGGAAAGCGGACAAACTACGGAGCGCAATGCTTAGCGCCATTGGACGCGTGAACTCGGGTGCGGGGGAGTTCTTTGGGAGCGCCCGGCCATTGCCTCGAATTTTATGGCCGCCGCTCCTGCGATGCTAGCCGCTCAAGCCGTCGCCCTTCAAACGGGCCAAAAGCATCTCGAAAACGGCGGGATGTATTGGCCGGTCAAATTCCAAGCCGACATTGAACCCGACCGTCCAGCAGACCATCGCCTCAATTGCATTCAGCTGATCGAATTTCACCCAGACCAACTCATCCAACATTGGGCGCTCAATAAACTCGGCTTTGCAACCATTGGCGGAGAGATCAAAGATCTTAACTTGATGGTGGGACTTTCCGGCCCGCCGCAATTGCACGGTTGCGTCCAGGCTAACCCTAACGTTTTTGCGAGGCCATAAGGGCCTGTCCGTATTGGGAGCATCGTACCGACCCATTGGCATCCCCCACCGAACAATGCGCCCACGTGCTACCGCATAACACAGGCTCAGTTGAGCCGATAGGATCGAAGGCCCGCCAGCATCAGTTGAAGGGCCCTCTCTCGAACGTGAACCCGGTGAGGACTGGAATTGCTCGAATAATGGAGAGCGCTTAACCCGTAGTTGGACTAATATCCGAATTGGTTGAAAGTTTTTACTGTCCATAGTGTCCGCAATGGGTCGAAAGCGGACATTAGCATCATACCCACGCGATCCCCGTCTCGTGATAAGTTTGCGGCCCTTCGTCGCGCTCGGCCAGGCCGCACGCAAAAATCGCCGTCACAATCCCGTCGATCCGGTCCAGGCTCTTTGCCTTCGTCGGCTTGCGGTTGCCGGCATGCGCTGCATGGGTGACGTGCTGTTTTGCCGAGCCGCGCGATTCGAGGCGCTGAAGCGCGAGCTCGGTGACATGTTCGAAGCAATCGAGGTGCCGGGCAAGTCCGCAAAGCCGCATCCCGAGCCGCCGCACAGTGTGCTGACCACCGGCCTTGTCAACCGCGAGGGGGAGCCGACGCGCGAAGCGGTCGACCGCGTGATTGGCTTCCTTCGCGAGCGACTGTCAGGCTAGAGTGTTGGGATGAGCGACAGGAAAGTTCGAGCCGCGATCGTGCAGGCGGAAGTCGCGGCCACTCTCGACCAAGGCCTCGCGCTGACGCAGGCCAAGGTGAGTGAAGCCGCCGCCCAAGGGGCGCAGCTGATCGTGTTCCCGGAGACCTGGATCCCGGGCTATCCGGCATGGCTCGATCTCTGCCGTGATGCCGCGCTGTGGGACCATGCTCCAGTCAAGGCGGTGTTCGCGAGGATCGCCGACAATAGCCTGGCGATACCTAGCCCGGCTTTTGATCGCCTCGCGGATACGGCCCGCGCATTCGAGGTCACGTTAGTGCTCGGCGTTAGTGAGCGCGTTGCCCGAGGTCCGGGCAGCGGTACCTTGTACAACAGTCTGCTGACGATTGGCCCGGACGGGCGTCTGCTCAATCATCATCGTAAGCTGATGCCGACGTACACCGAGCGCTTGATATGGGGCGCTGGAGACGTTGAGGGACTGCGCTCAGTGGACACTCCGGTGGGGCGGGTCAGCGCGCTGGTCTGCTGGGAGCACTGGATGCCGCTTGCGCGCCAGGCGCTCCATGAATCGGGCGAGGACATCCACGTGGCAGTGTGACCGACCGTTCACGAAATGCACCAGGTTGCGAGCCGCCAATATGCCTTTGAGGGCCGGTGCTGGGTGCTCGCATCGGGCGCGCTGATGCGGGCAAGTGCACTCCCGCCCGAGCTCGAGCCGCACCCGGAGCGAGTCACTGCGCCGGACCAATGGGTGCTACGGGGCGGGAGCGCGATCATCGGTCCAGACGGCGCCTATGTCACCGGGCCAGTGTTCGATGAGGCGGCGATCTTGTTTGCCGAGCTGGACCTGACGCGCAGCACGGCCGAGCGCATGACGCTCGACGTCAGCGGTCACTATCATCGCCCCGAGCTGTTTCAATTCCGCCCGCTTTCAACGGGCCGCCGGTCAGCCGGCGAGGGGCAATAGACGCGAGACCCAATGCCTCAGCGCAGGTCATCCGAACCGGGCCCGAAGCGCGTCGATCGAGGGATCGTGGGTTAAATCCAGGTGCAACGGCGTAACGGACACATAGCCGTCATCCATTGCCTCTAAGTCCGTCGAGTGTCCCGGCGTCTGCACCATCGGGCCGAGCCCGAACCAGAAATAGTCGTAGCCGCGCGGGTCGGTGCGCTGGACGATGCGCAGGCGGCCATAGTCGCGGATGCCCTGGCGGCAGACGCGGATGCCCTGCACTTCCTCGGCGGCAAGCGCCGGGAAGTTGATGTTGATGAGCGTGCCGGGCACCATCTCGATCGCGACCAGCGGCGCCAGCGCCCTCTCCGCCCAGGCTTCGGCGGCCGCGAACGGAACCGTGTCGCCCATGCCTTCGCGAGAATAGCTCTGGCTGAGCGCGATCGAGCGCACGCCGGCGAGCGCGCCTTCCATCGCCGCCGAGACGGTGCCCGAGTAAGTGACGTCCTCGGCAAGGTTGGCGCCGCGGTTGATACCCGACAGGATGAGATCGGGCGGGGAATCCTTCATCACATGGGCGAGCGCCAGCATCACCGCATCGGTCGGCGTGCCGGTGACCGAGAAGCGGCGGTTGTCGTGGCGGCGCAGGCGCACCGGCTGGGTCAGCGTCAGCGAGTGCCCCGCGCCCGACTGCTCCTCGGTCGGAGCAACCACCCAGATGTCGTCGGAGAAGCTGCGGGCGATCGTCTCCAGCAGGTCGAGCCCGCGGGCGTTGATGCCGTCGTCGTTGGTGAGAAGAATGCGCATGGCTGGGGCCTATGCGGGACCGCCGTCGCTGCCGCAACCGCCGGTGATTGCGCCTTTTTCGCAACATCCACAGCTTTCTTGGGCCGGGGACCTGTCAGTTCTTGTTAAGGCCTAGCCCCTTATCTATAGGCGCGCTTGGGGCTGACCGACTTCCCCGTAAGTTACGGGAAAGTCCGAAGTAATCGCCTCCGGCTGCACCGGTGGCCCGGTCTGCGGCAGGCGGCGGGGTATTGCGTCCGGGGAGGGACTAATGGCGACTGCACTTGTCGACATATACGGCGACCAACCAATATCATTCGATCGGTTGATCCTGACGGAAGGCTATCGGCCGTCCGACCGGGACGAATTCATGTGCGATCTTCATCGCGCCTACTTCCTGCACAAGCTGAAGGAGTGGAAGGTAGCGATCATCGAGGAAGCGCGCGCGACCATGGCGCAGCTTCAGGTCGACTCGCTGCGGGAGGCTGACATGGCCGACCGCGCTTCGAGCGAAACCGACTGGTCTTTGGAGCTTCGCACCCGTGACCGCCAGCGCAAGCTGACTGCCAAGATCGATTGCGCGGTCCGCCGCCTCTACGAAGGCGAATATGGCTATTGCGAAGTCACCGGCGATCCGATTTCGCTCGCGCGTCTCGAGGCGCGGCCGATCGCGACCATGACGCTTGAAGCGCAGGAGCACCATGAGCGGTTCGAAAAGGTCTCGCGCGACGACTGATGCCGCCGCGCGAGGATAGGCCGTGGCCTAATGGCCGACGAGCGCGTCCTTCATGCGAAGCTTTTCCTTCTTCAGGCGGTGGAGCAAGTCTTCGTTGGGATGGGCGCGGTGCTCTTCTTCAGCGATCAGCGCGTGAAGTGCCGCGTGTTTGGAAGACAGTTCATCAGCCTGAACAATGGTCATCAGTGCCGTTCCTTTCGTTGAGGCGAGTGACAGCACCGGACAGTAAATCACGATTCTCCGCTGCTGTCTCGGAATTGTCATCGCTTTGGCGCCGCCCGGGAGCGCCCGGTCGCGTGACGCAAAGCAAGCCGTCGGCTAGGCGCATGGGACGATGAGCGAGGTCGAGGAACAGCTGGAGGCATTGCGGGCGGAACATCGTCGGCTGGACGCCGAGATCGAGCAGCTGAGACTGACCGGCGCGAGCGACCAGATCCACCTGGCGCGGCTCAAGAAACGCAAGCTGCTGCTGAAGGACCAGATCCAGATGATGGTCGATGACGCGGTCCCGGACATCATTGCCTGATCGTCCCGCAGCGGGACAGTGATCGCCTCGCGGCCACCCGGCAGGGCTTCAGGCGTTTTCTCGCGCAACAATCAATGTCACAGTCGAGGTCATGGACGAATCGGACGCCCCACAGAGCGAAGTGCGGATCACCCCGCGGCTGATCGACGCCCTCTACACCGAGGCGATGCTGCTCGCCGACGAAGCGCGTTCCTATTTCGACGACGCCGGACGCGAGGACCGCTGCACGCTCGACCCCTTCGCGCGTGTCGGCTTCGCCTGCGAATCGCTGAAGGTGACGACGCGGATCATGCACATCGTCGCCTGGCTGCTCACCCAGCGCGCGGTGGAAAGCGGCGAAATCCACGGACCGGACGGGCGGCGGCCGGAGCGGCGGCTGGGGAACGCCCAGGACAGCGACCATGAGCTGGTCGCACGGCTGCCTGCCGGAGCGCAGCGGCTGATCAACGCGAGCGCCGACCTTTACGCGCGCATCGCTCGCCTGGATGAGACCGGCCTCGACACCGAAGCCACGCCGAGCCCGGCGCGCGCGCTGATGGGCCGGCTGGAACGCGGCCTGGGTGGTCAATCCGGCTAAGTTCAAGCATGACCGCAGCGGTGCGGAGCTTTACCTTCCATCCCGGACCAAGACTGATCGCCGGCCCCGAAAGCGCCGTCGAAATCGCTGCTCATCTGCCACCGGGCCCATGCCTGTTCGTCACCGATCAGGGCGTCAGCGCCTTGGGCCTGGCCCGCTCCTGCCTCGCCGCGCTGCGCGACAGCGGACGCGAGGTGGTGATTTTCGACCAGGTCGAGGCCGACCCATCCAAGGCCACCCTGCTCGACGCGGTAGCGCTCGGCAGGTCTTCGGCAGTGGCCTGCGTTGTCGGCTTCGGCGGCGGCAGCCCGATGGATGTGGCCAAGTCAGCCGCCTATCTGATCGGCTCCGGGGACGCTCTCGACCTCATCTGGGGCGTCGGCAATGCCAAGGGTGAGCGGCTTGCCCTGGCGCTGGTGCCGACAACCGCGGGGACGGGTTCGGAAGCGACCCCGGTCGCCGTGATCACCTGCGAAGGCGGCGAGAAGCGCGGGGTGAACTCCCTGGCGCTGATTGCCGACTGGGCCGCGCTCGATCCCGACCTCACGCTCGGAATGCCGCGCGCGCTGACCGCTGCGACCGGCATCGACGCGATGGTCCACGCGGTCGAGGCCTATACGTCCGCGCGGCTCAAGAATCCGCTATCGGACCTGCATGCGCGCGAGGCGCTCCGGCTGCTCTCGAACAATTTGATCCGTGCCTGCGAACATCCGGAAGACCGCGACGCGCGTTCGGCGATGCTGCTGGGAGCGCATCTCGCCGGCCTCGCCTTCGCCAACGCGCCGGTCGCTGGAGTGCACGCCCTCGCCTATCCGCTCGGTGGGCTTCACCATTTGCCGCACGGCCTCAGCAACGCGCTGATGCTGCGCCACGTGCTCGCCCACAATATGGAGGCCGCGCGCGAGCAATATGCGGAGCTCGCCGAAATCGTCGTGCCGAAATGCGCCGGGCAAGGCAGCCAGGCGCGCGCAGCCGTGCTGATCGACCGGCTCGACGCGCTGGTCCGCGAAAGCGGAATAGCGCCGCGGCTGCGCGATCACGGCATTCCCGCCGAGCAACTGCCATTGCTTGCGCGCGAGGCGATGAAGCAGCAGCGGCTGCTGGTGAACAATCCGTGCGAGATCAGCGAGGCCGACGCGCAGCGGCTTTACGAGGCAGCCTGGTGAACCGGCCTTTGCCGGCCGAGAGGTCGGACTTCAAGGTCTGGCGCACCCTCCCCACCCGCTGGGCCGACAATGATGCTTACGGCCACGTCAACAACAGCGTCTATTACCAGTGGTTCGACAGCGCGGTGAACGGCTGGCTGGTGGAGCGCGGCATGCTCGACATCGACAAGGGCGACCCGGTCGCGCTGGTGGCGGAGACGCGCTGCACTTATTTCGCGCCGCTGGCCTTCCCGCAGCCGATCGCGGTCGGGCTTGCGGTGGCGAGCCTTGGCCGATCGAGCATCCGCTATCGCATCGGCATCTTCGCCGAGGGAGAAGCGGAAGCGGCGGCGCAGGGCGAGTTCGTCCACGTCGTCGTCGATCGGGCTACTCGCAATCCGGTCGAGATTCCGGACAATTGGCGCCGCGCGCTCGAGGCAATCGGTTAGAGTGCGAGCCGGGAGCGCGCGGCGGCATATTCCCGCGACAGTTTCGCTATCAGGTCGGCGGCAGGCCCGACCCGGTCGATGGCGCCGATCCCCTGACCCGCTCCCCAGATGTCGCGCCACGCCTTTGCCCCCGCGGCGGACTGGAAGCTCATCGCCTCCGGTCCGGCCGATGGAAGATTGTCGGGGTCTAACCCGGCGGCGCTGATGGAAGGTCGCAGATAATTGCCCGAAATGCCGGTGAAGAGACTGGAGTTGACGATGTCGGCGGC
>JALYPM010000086.1 GCA_030856365.1 Pseudomonadota bacterium | reverse complement strand
GCGTCCCGCTGATCGCATAGCGCCAGCACGCGCCCAAGCCTGTCTTCCAAGTCGACCAGGACTTCTTGGTCCGCTTGAATGGCGAGGTTTAACTTTCGTCCTTCGACGGACCGAGCATCGAACATCTGGTCCTGACGTATCTGAAGGCCGTCAGCCTGCCCGCTTTGCCAAATCTCCTCGATCCGACTTTGCGCTTGCGCTATGCTCGCCGATAGCTCTGCCGCTTCGCCTATTCGGTTTCGTCGCATGCTGCTTGCGCGAAACTCGACGACGATCCAGCCCAAGAAAATAACGGGGGGCATCACATACGCCAACGTCAAGGTGATGATCCCGAGCACCAGGCGTGCTAACGAAAAATGGCTGCCGCCTGACCGCCGTCTCCGCCGCCCCATTTATCCAGCGGCCTGCTACAAGATGCCTACGAGCGTAAGTAGCAGAACTATCGAAATCACTAACCACCAGATGTTCACGCGCGACGAGCGGGACGCACTGCCATCGGCTTGGGAAGCTGCCCCTCTCCAACGCTGGCTCGCCGCGGTTCGCACGTAGCTCAGCCCGGTTCCTGGTAGCCCTAGCGTATATCGACGTCTCCTGCGCCCGACATTCATGTTGGCGCCTCGAACACCCAAGGTCGAGCTTACTCCAGACTTGCTGAGGTTTAGCCGGATGCCCGGAAGAATCTTCCACGATCTGTAGAACCGAAACCCCAAGGCAGCTCCTGACAGGACCTAACAGCATCTGGCCCTGAAGGGACATTGCTGACTGATACCGATACGGTCAAGGTAGAGGCGCGCATCAGTCGTTTAGGGTTCCGAGCAGAACTAGAAACCGCGCCCTATGTGTCGAGCCCGCTTTTCGGGACGAAGCCTCGAATCTAGCGATCGTCTGGCGCAAAGTGGGCATTAGCGGACCAAGTCGACCAGAATTTCCCAATGATCAGAGTGCCCATTATTGTCTGTCCGGGCGCGCCAAAAAATCCGAAGCCAGATCTCGCTTCACACCGGGGCAGACCGTGGGCCCTCGGCTCTGCAGGTAGGCAGGGGGATTGCGTCCCTCCTCGCGTTCGTGGACATGGGCAGCTGATCCGAAGGCGACCAGCATGAAGCGGGAAAAATACGAAAATCTTCTTGAGCCGATGCAGGCCGAGCTGGTCGCCATGGCTCGCTGGGTTGCCGAGACCGGCCAGCGGCTGGTTGTCCTGTTCGAAGGCCGCGATGCCGCCGGCAAGGGCGGCGCGATCCATGCGGTGGCAGGCAAGATCAACCCGCGTCAGTGCCGCGTGATCGCGCTCGGCAAGCCCAGCGAGGCCGAAGCCAGCCAATGGTATTTCCAGCGCTTCGTCCAGCATCTGCCGGCAGGCGGCGAGATCGCCCTGTTCGATCGCAGCTGGTACAACCGCGCCGGCGTCGAGAAGGTGATGGCCTTCGCTACGGACGCGCAGGTCGGTGCTTTCCTAAAAGCCGTGCACAGCTTCGAGAAGATGCTGGTCGACGACGGCATCTTGCTGTTCAAATATTGGCTGACCTGCGACCAGGAGAAGCAGGAAGAGCGCTTCGCCGAGCGATTGTCCGACCCGCTGAAGGCGTGGAAGCTGTCGCCGATCGACCAGGCCGCTCGCGCCCGCTACGCCGATTACACCGCCGCCCGCGAGGACATGCTCCAGGCCTCGCACAGCCGCCATGCGCCGTGGACTTTGGTCGACTTCAACGATCAGAAGCGCGGCCGGCTGACTTTGGTGCGCGACCTGCTCGACCGGCTCCCCGACACTCATGCCGCGCAGCCGAAGATCGATTGGCCGCCGCTCGGCTATGAGCCACTGGAGGAAGAGTTTAAGAAGCTGAAGCCCATCGAGTCCTTCAAATAGCGGACTAACATTCCGGCCGAGTGTCCGCTTCCCACCCATTGCGGACATTGGCGGCTTAGGTAGCAAGGCGCCCGGAAGGAAAGGAAGTGGACTTGGCGAAGCTCGTGTTCGGAATGAACCAGTCGCTCGACGGCTACGTCGACCACATGGCGTTTGCACCAGGCCCCGCGCTTTTCCGCCACTTCATCGAGGAGGCCGAGCGGCAGGCGGGGAGTGTCTACGGCCGCAAAATGTATGAAATCATGCGGTACTGGGACGACGATCATCCTGAGTGGGACGCGGAGCGACAGGCTTTCGCGGCGGCGTGGCGGAGGCAGCGCAAATGGGTGGTCTCGCACTCGTTGAAATCCGTCGGCCCCAATGCCACGCTGATCGAGGATGATCTCGATGGCTCAATTCGCGAGCTAAAGGCGACATGCGAGGGGGAGATTGAAGTCGCTGGTCCAGACCTGGCGCACAGTCTCACCCGACTTGGCCTGATTGATGAGTATCGGATTTACCTGCACCCGGTGGTGCTCGGTGACGGCACCCCCTATTTCGCCGGACCCCGGCCGCCGCTCCGCCTCAAGGCCCATGATCGCATTGACGAGGATGTGATCAGGTTGACCTACGTTCCTATTTGATCGCTCGTCGCGCCGGATGGCTCGCTGCATCGTCAGGCGTTCATCGCCATCCCGACACTCGCGCGCTGTGCGAAATCCTCCGCCAGCTTGGCGTGCCAGACTCGGGCCGTTTCGGTCATCGCGCGCTGCGCGGCCATCCGCTCCTCGACGGCCCGGCGGCGATAATAACGCTCGTTCGACTCCATTCTTCGGTCCCCCTCGGCTCCCGCAGCGCCGATAATCGCCTGTAAAAGGCTAAAGGATGGTTAATATCCACAGCCCCTGTGGATGTTGCCCGCCCAACCCGAATCGTCCCGCTCTGGCACGAGACTGTTACATTTCGGCACCGGCGGGCAAGCCTCAATGCGAAACGGCTGCAACATAACGACTTTTGTGGCGTTGAATTGCCAAATCGCTTTTCGAGGACACGCTCATGTTCAAATCGATCGATTCCCGCAGCTTCAATCCCAGCTTGCGCGGCTATCACGCCGTCTACCGCGACAAGGAAGTCAATCATTGCCCCGGCTGCGGGCGTACCCACTGGCATATCGGCCGGATGCTCGCCGAATGCGCATTCTGCGCCACCGCGCTTCCGCTTCAGGAGGCTCACCGGCAGGGGCAGGCGCCGAGCATCGTCGGCCGCTTCGGAATGGCCATCTACGCGCCGATCGGTATCGCCTGAGCCGAGCGTCGGGTTAAGATGACGGGCCTAGATTAATTATCGTTTTCTAAGGGCGCGTCCGGGGATATCCTGGGCGCGCCTTGAAACATGTCTTTGCTTTGGCTCTGATTGCTATTGCCGCTCCTGCGACCGCGGGGGCTGGCGCCTTCACGCTGGTCAACGGCGCCAGCGTTCCTCTGAGCGAGATTGCGGTCCGCCGCTTCGGCACTCAGCAGTGGCAGACGGTGTCTCCTGCCGCCGCGCCCGGTGCCCGGCAATCGGTGACCTTGTCCGATCCCGACTGCTCGTTCGACATCCAGGCCAACGTCAACGGTAGCGGCGTCGTCTGGACCGGCGTCAATCTGTGTGAAGTGAAGACGGTGATCCTGAACCGGAATGAGTCCGGAGAGATCTGGGTCGACTACGACTGAGCAGGTTCCGGCGCCGGACTGGCGGCGAGTAGGGTCCGAGGGCGACCGCGGCCGGTGCGGGCCGAACAGAATCCAGCAGCTTGGCGCCCGCCAGGAACACCACGCCCGTGCAGGCCGCCGCCAGTGCCCAGCCGAAGGCACCGGGATATTGGATCAGATAGGCCTTTCCGCGCTCCACCGCGCCGAGGGCAATGGCGTAGGTGATCATCCACGCCTCCGCGCGAGTCTTGATCACGAACAGCCGGCCGATGCGCTTCCACATGCAAATAGTTAAGCACGGTCCGTGCCAATGGCGCAAACCCGCCATTCGCATCTTAAGAACTATGGTTACCTGTCAATTAACCCGACAGAAGTACGCCGAGTTCGAGTGTCTCGAGCAGTGCCGCGCGCGCCGACGCAATGTCGCGGACCAGCGCGTCCTCCTGGAGCTCGCTGCTTGCGATCTCGACCGGCCAAATGCGGCGGACGACCTCGTAAATCCGGTCGAGCTTGGCGTCGTCGACGATGAAGCGGGGATCGACGGTGGCCGGATCGGCAACGACCCGCAGCCGCAGGCAGGCCGGGCCGCCGCCGTTCGCCATCGACTGGCGGACATCGACCACTTCGACGCGGCGGATGGCACCGTTTCCGGCGAGGTGCCGCTGGAGCCAGCTCCAGACCGACGCCGTCTCGCGAGCCTCGGTGGGTACGACCAGCGTCGTCTCGCCGCCGGGCAGGGTCACCAGCTGCGCGTTGAACAGATAGGAGGAGATGGCGTCGGCGAGCGGTACTTCGGCGGCCGCGACTTCGACCAACTCGAAATCGGGCATTCGTCGCCTGCACTCATCGAACAGAATGTTGCGATCCGCGAACGCCTGCTCATGGGCGAACAGCACCCGCTCGTTGGCGACAGCGACCACGTCGTTGTGGAACGCGCCCGCGGCGATTGCCGCTTCCGACTGTTCGGCGAACAAAGTGCGCTCGGGATTGAGCCGGTGGAGCCGCGCAATCGCTTTGGAGGCCTCGATATGCTGGCGGGCAGGAAAAGCGCCGCCGGAGACGCCATAAACGAAGATCTCGATGCCGGGCTGCCCGTGCTCTGCCGTCAGCCGCATGTGATTGGCCGCGCCTTCGTCGCCGAACGCCGGCGGCACCGCCGCGTGAACCGCGAAAGCGCTTTGGTCAACAAACGCCAGCCGCAGCTGCGCCAGCGTGGTGGGATGTTCGTGGCTGCGGTGAGCCATGGTCCGCAGGTTGGCGACGGTGAGGTGACAGCGGCCGTCGGCGGTATCGGGCGCAGGCGAGACGGTTGCCGCATTGGCAGCCCACATCGTCGAAGCCGACATCGCGTTCGCGGCCAGCTTTGCGTCTGCCGATTCCAGGTCGGTGCCGAGCGCCGCCAGCCACTCGCGATTCGGGCGCGGATGGGGAACGAAGATTCCCTGCGCCAGCCCGAGCGCGAGATTGGCCCGCATCTTGTCCAGCCCCTGGAGCGCCGCCGCGCGCGGCTGCGACACCTGCAGCGCGTTGCGGGACGAGGCGAGATTGCCGAAGCTGAGGCCGGCATAATTGTGGCTCGGCCCGATGATGCCGTCGAAGTTGATTTCGCGGAGGGGCACGATCAGCGCCGGACCGCCAGCACTTCGTCGCCGACCTTGACGCCGAGCAGTTCGGCCGCCTCGGGATCGATGCAGATGCCCTTTCTCGCGCCCTTTTTAGCCGACGCGCAGCAGGAGACGAAATCGTCCAGGCGGCCGTGCGAAAGAATCATCTTGATCTTGCCGCCGGGGCTGATCTCGACGACCGGTTCGACCGTCGCTTCCCGGACCGTGCGGATATTGTCCGTGCGCGCGACCACCGTCGGCCCGCCGTCGAAAATGTCGACGTAGCGGTCGAAGCGAAAGCCTTCCTCCTCCAGCATCCGGAGCGCCGCGCGGCCGCTCGGGTGCGGCTGGCCCATCACCGCCCGTGCGGCTTCGCTGAGCAAGGTCACGTAGATCGGCGTCCGGGGCATCAGGTCGGCGATGAATCTGGTGCCGTGAGTCGCGTTAAACTCGTCCGCTTCCGGAAAATTCATGTCGAAGAAGCGCCCGGCGAGCGCGTCCCAGAAAGGCGCGTTGCCGGCCTCGTCCATCACGCCGCGAAGTTCCGCCAGCGTCTGTTCGCCGAACCGCGCGCGGTGCTCGCGGATGAACAGGTAACGGCTGCGCGCGAGCAGCGAGCCCCAGCCGCCGGCGCGCATCAGCGGGTGAAGGAACAGGCCGCCGACCTCCGACGATCCCTCGAGGTCGGTGGTCAGGCTCAGCATCTGGTTGCGGAATGTCTTGCCAAGCTCCGGGCTCGACTGGGTCATTGTGCTGAGGTGATAGCTATAGAATGGCTGCACCACGCCGACCTGACCGAATACCTGGCAGGTGCCGCGGATCACGCCCGCTTTCGGGTCCTCCAGCACGAACATGTAGAGGTCGCCCGCCTGCTCGTCGCCGACCCGCGCGAAGCTGTCCTGCGATCGCGCCAATTTCGAGACCAGGGTCGCGCGGTCGGGCGGCAGGTTGGTAAAGCCGCCGCCGGTGAGCTTGGCCATTTCGTAGATGGCGTGGAAATCCTCGGCCCGCGCCGCCCGCACGCGAAAGCTCATGCCCGCTCCCCCGCAAGGCGAAGGATGGTGAGCGCAGAAAGCGCCGCGCGCTCGGACAGGCTGTCGACGATCAGATATTCCTCCATGCTGTGGATCTTGCCGCCGCGCACGCCCATCGTGTCGACCACGGGTACCCCGCAAGCAGCGATATTGTTGCCGTCGCACACGCCACCCGACGCCTGCCAGGCGATCGACTGGCCGAGGTCCGCGCCCGCCTGACGGATAAGCGAAAACAGGGCTTCCGCCTCGGGCGTCATCGGCTTGGGCGGACGAGCGAAACCGCCGTGCACGTCGATGGTGACCTCATGCTCCGCCTCGACCATCGCGACATTGGAATCAATCAGCACCTGCGCACGCTTCTGGTCCTGCGGGGTCTTCGGCCGCAGATTGACGCGCAGGATGGCGAGGTCGGGCACGACGTTATTCGGCCCGCCGCCGTCGATCCGTGCCGGGTTCACCGACAGCCGCGGGCCCTTGCCCCGGTCGAGCAGCAGCGCGAGGTCTGCGGCAGCGATGATCGCATTGCGCCCATCTTCGGGATTGCGCCCAGCATGCGCCGACTGCCCGCGGATGGTGAAGCTGAAATTGCCGCTGCCCGGCCGCGCCCCGGCCAATGTTCCGTCGGGGAGCGCCGAGGGTTCGTAGGTCAACGCCGTGCGCTTGCCCCGCGCCGCCGCCGCGATCAGCGCGGAGGAGCCGAGCGAGCCGACTTCCTCGTCGCTGTTGATGACGACTTCATAGCCGATGCCCGGCGCGAGCTCGCCTGATTCGACCGCCTTGAGCGCCGCCAGCATCACCGCGATCCCGCCCTTCATGTCGGCGACTCCGGGGCCGTTCAGCACGCCGTCCTCCAGCCAGCGCAGCGACTGGAATGAGTGCTCGGGCCCGAACACCGTGTCCATGTGCCCCGTAAACAGTAGCTGCAGCGGCGCCTCGGGCCGCACCTTCAGGTGCAGGTTGCGGCCATGCTCCAACGCGACGGTGGCACCGCCGCTGTCCACCGCGTCCACCGGCTCCGGGTCGAGCAGCTGCACTTCCCCGGGAAGCGCGGCGAATGCGTCGGCAAGTAGTCCGGCGATCGTCGCCAGCCCATCGAGGTTGCGCGACCCGCTGTTGACCGCTGCCCAGGCCTCGACCTGCGCCAGCATCGGCTCCGCGGCCGCCCGCTCGACCAGCGCTGTTTCCGTGACCGACAATTGCCCCATGCGCTGCCTCTAGCGAGGCCGCCGCGCGAACGCCACACCACCGTTGTTGACAGGGACCCGGGCTGCGTAAATGGCGGCGGCATGGTGGAGCGCTCGATGCCGATTTGTGATGAAGGGCTGGATTACGAGGACGCGCGCGAGGAAGACGATCTCGCGCTGATGCGTGGGCCTTCGGGCAAATGGCGCGAAGACCGGACTTTCCAGATTCGCGCGCTCGAAAAGCTTGGCTTGCGCCCCGATCATCGCCTGCTGGAGATCGGCTGTGGCCCTCTGCTTGCGGGTGCCCCGCTGATCCGGTTCCTGGATCCGGGCGGCTACACCGGCGTCGATGTCAGCGAAGAGCGGCTTGCGGTCGCGGAGAAGGCGGTCACGCGATTCGCGTTGAAAGACCGGAAGCCGACCCTCCTGCTAAGCGGCGATTTCGGCCTCGAGCGGCTGCCCCCACGCAGCTTCGACCGGATCTGGTCCTACCAGGTGGTCCTGCACCTCACCCTGCCGCTCGTTCACCGCTTCATGGCGGCCGTGGCGCAATATCTGAAGCCGAGCGGACTGGCATGGTTCTCCGCCAAAATCGCGGACGACGGCGAAGGTTTCAAACCGGGTGGGCCGTGGCTCGAATTCCCCGTCAACGCGGCCGACGAGGCCTTTTACCTGAAGGCGGCCGAGGCTGCCGGCCTGGAGTGCACCCATCTCGGCACGCTCGGCAAATGGGGCCTTCCACCGGACCGGCCCGGGGCGAAGCATTTGCTGTTCCAGCTCCGCTCTACCGCCTGACTCATTCGAAGACCGCTACAGAAAAGCGGCGAATTCCCGCAGCAGGCGGCGGTACAGGTCGCGTTTGAACGGCACGATGATCTCGGGAAGCTGGGCTGCGTCGATCCACTTCCAGTCGCAGAACTCCGGATGCTCGGTGGCGATATTCACGTCGGCGTCCGATCCGAGGAAACGGCATAAATACCAGTCCTGAAGCTGGCCTTTCCACTTGCCGCCCCACAGCCGCGAGCGCACCGCTTCGGGCAAATCGTACTTCAGCCTCTCCGGGCAATCGGCGATCCGCTCGATCAGCTGTGGCGGAATGCCCGTTTCCTCTTCCACCTCGCGCAGCGCCGTCGCCCACGGTTCCTCGCCCTCGTCGATCCCGCCCTGCGGCATCTGCCACGCCTCGTCGGTGTTATCGATACGCCGGCCGACCCAGACCTGGTTGGCCGCATTCAGAAGCATCACGCCGACTCCGCGGCGGTAGAGATAGTGGTCTTGGTTCATTGCACCGTCATTGCGAGTGACGAAGCCGCGCGGCAATCCAAAAAAATCCGTTGCTGGATTGCTTCGCTGCGCTCGCAATGACCGGTGAGCGCGGCTAAGTAGAAGCTATGGCATCAGCGACCCACCTCCTCACCGAAAAGGAAGCCACCGCTCATCCGGTGCTCGAAGCCGTCGTCGTCCGCTTTGCCGGTGACAGCGGCGACGGAATGCAGCTGACCGGGGGCCAGTTCACCCTCTCGACCGCGCTTGCCGGCAACGATCTTGCGACCTTCCCCGATTTCCCGGCCGAGATCCGCGCGCCGCAGGGGACGACCTTTGGCGTCTCCGCCTTCCAGATAAATTTTGGCTCGACCGCGATCGAAACCGCCGGCGACCAGCCGGACGTGCTCGTCGCCATGAACCCGGCGGCGCTGAAGGTGAATGTCGACGCGCTCCGCGAAGGCGGGCTGATCATCGCCGACGAAGGCGAATTCACCGCCCGCAATCTCGCCAAGGCCGGCTACGACGCCAACCCGCTGCAGGACGGCAGTCTTGCCAAGTGGCAGCTCGTCGCCTTCAATATTTCGCAACTGACCCTCGACGCCGTGAAGCCGTTCGGCCTCGGCAACAAGGAGGCGCTGCGCTGCAAGAACATGTGGACGCTCGGCCTCGCGCTGTGGATGTTCGACCGCGACCGGCAGCCAATCGTCGACTGGCTGACGACCAAGTTCGCCAAGGCGCCCCAGCTTGCCGAGGCGAACATCGCCGCGCTCAACGCCGGCCACGCCTATGGCGAGACGGTCGAGATCGGTGCTCCGGTGCGCCAGCATCGCATCGCCGCCGCGCCCGCCGAGCCCGGCCTTTATCGCACCGTCACTGGCGCGGAATCGCTTGCGATCGGCCTGGTCGCGGGCGCGCAGCTCGCTGGCCTCAAAATGTTCTTCGGCTCCTATCCGATCACCCCCGCGTCGCCGTTGCTCCACCATCTTGCGCGGCTGAAGGAGTTCGGGATCACCACCTTCCAGGCGGAGGACGAGATCGCCGCCATCTGCGCCGCCATCGGTGCATCCTATGCGGGCCAGCTCGGCGTCACCTCGTCGTCCGGACCCGGCATCGCGCTCAAGATGGAGGCGCTCGGCCTCGCGGTGATGACCGAGCTTCCACTGATCGTCGTCAACTCACAGCGTGGCGGGCCCTCGACCGGCCTTCCGACCAAGACCGAACAGTCCGACCTCTATCAGGCCGTCTATGGTCGCAACGGAGACGCGCCTGTCCCGGTGATCTCCGCCCGCTCGCCGGCCGACGCGTTCGAATGCGCGATCGAGGCGGTGCGGATCGCTACCCGCTACATGGTGCCGGTGATGCTGCTGACCGATGGCTACATCGCCAATGCGGCGGAGCCGTGGAAGGTGCCGGACATGAGCGGCTACCAGCCGTTCCCGGTCCGCTTCTTCGAAACGCCGCCAGCGGACGGCGAGGGGGTGATGCCCTATGCCCGCAACGAAGAGCTTGCGCGGCCATGGATCCGGCCCGGGACCCCCGACCTGGAGCATCGCATCGGCGGGATCGAGAAAGCGCCGGGCAGCGGCAACATCGACTATAGCCCCGCCGCTCACCAGGAAATGACCGAGACCCGCCACGCCAAAGTCGCCAACGTCGCGGACTCAATCCCCGACCAGGACGTCTGCCTCGGCCGCGAAGGCGCGGCGCTGGCGGTGGTCGGCTGGGGCTCGACCTTCGGCCCCATCCACCAGGCCGTCCGCGGCGCCATCGGCCGCGGCCAGGACGTCGCCCACATCCACATCCGCCACATCCTGCCGATGCCACGCAATATGTCTGTCCTACTCAAGGGCTTCGAGCGTATCCTCGTGCCCGAGATGAACATGGGCCAGCTCAAGACCATTCTGCGCGACAAGTATCTGGTCGACGCGCAGCCGCTCAACAAGGTCAGCGGGCATCCCTTCCGAATCTCGGAAATCGAGGCAGCGATTGAGCAGGCGTTGGGCGCGGACTCGCGCGCGTGCGTTGAGGAGGCAACTTAGTGAACTTCCGCGGGCTGGATCGATGAAGCCAATCAACCCGTTGCCGCTGATCATGATGCTCATCCTGATCGTCGCGCTCATCTACTGGATCATGTGACGCATGAACGAGATAACCCCCATCAAGCCGACCACCGCCAAGGACTGGGCGAGCGACCAGGAAGTGCGCTGGTGTCCCGGCTGCGGCGATTATGCGGTGCTGAAAGCCGTTCAGCGCACCATGCCCGACCTTGGCGTCGCGCGCGAAAAGACGGTGTTCGTATCGGGCATCGGCTGCTCCAGCCGCTTCCCCTATTACATGGCCACTTACGGTTTCCACACCATCCACGGCCGCGCGCCGGCGTTCGCGACCGGCATCAAGCTCGCCAACCCGGAACTCGACGTGTGGATCATCACCGGCGACGGCGATGCGCTGTCGATCGGCGGCAACCACACGATGCACGTGCTTCGCCGCAACCTCGATTGTCAAATCCTGCTGTTCAACAATGAGATCTACGGGCTGACCAAGGGCCAATATTCGCCGACCAGCCGCATCGGCACCCGCTCGCCCTCGACGCCCTTCGGATCGGTCGACCGGCCGCTGTCGCCCTGTGCTTTCGCGCTCGGGGCCGGAGCCCGCTTCATCGCCCGCGGCATCGACGTGCACAAGGCGCTGCCCGATGTGCTCAAGGCTGCGCACGCGCACCGCGGCGCCAGTTTCGTTGAAATCTACCAGAATTGTGTTGTCTACAATGACGACGTGTTCGCGCCTTTCACCGAGCGCAGCGTGGCCGCCGACAAGCAGCTCTGGCTGAAGCCGGGCGAAAAGATGCTGTTCGCGGGTGGGACGAAGGGCATCGCGCTGGACGCCGAGCGGCTGGCCCTGAAGATCGTCGAGGCCGACGATTCGTCGGTGCTCGTGCATGACGCCACCAATCGCACGCTGGCGTCGATGCTGATCGAGCTTCCGCAAGGTTTCCCGGTCGCGCTCGGCGTCATCTACGACGACCCCGCGCCGACCTTCGAGAGTGCAGTCGTCGAGCAAAGCGCCGCCATCGCCGCGGGAAAGACGCCCGACCTTCAGGCGTTGGTCGCGAAGGGCCAAACCTGGCAGGTCGAGAAAGAACCGCACGAGCTTTGAGCCTCTAGCTTGGACAATCTGACGCATAGCCTGGCCGGCGCGCTGCTCGGGCAGATGGGCCTGAAGCGGCTTACTGCCCGTGCCATGCCGACGCTGATCATCGCGGCAAATCTTCCCGACATCGACGCGGTTGCGACCTTCCTCGGCCGGGAAAGCCTCGCGATCCGGCGCGGAATTACGCATGGGCCTCTCGCATTGATTCTTCTCCCGTTGCTGCTGACAGGGATCATTCTGCTCTGGAACCAGTGGCGGCCGGACAAGTCAGGCCAGCCGGTTCGCGCTGGGCCATTGTTGTTGCTCGCTTATGTCGGGACGCTCAGCCATCCGGCGCTCGACTGGCTAAACAGCTACGGGATTCGCCTGCTGGAACCGTTCTCGAGCCAATGGTTCTACGGCGACACCTTGTTCATCATCGACGTGTGGATCTGGGAGGCCCTGATCCTCTCCTTCTGGATTTCCCGGCGGCGGGAGAAAAGCGGCGGTGACTGGAGGCGACCGGCGTGGGTCGGCTTCACCGCCATCTCCGCCTACATCCTGGGAAACGGGCTCATTACCGGACGCGCGGAGACGCTCGCCTGGCGCGAGCTGGACTCGCGCCACCTCGAACCCCGGATGGTGGTTGCCAATCCCGTGCCGATCACTTTTTGGGAACGCCGGATGCTCTGGCGAAGCGCGTCAGTCCATGGAGGCGGCGCATTCCGCCTTGGGCAGGGGCTCAATCTTGACGACCGCAGAGCGAGCAACGGCCTCTCGCATCCGGCGCTGCTGGCCGCCCGCGATCGGCCCGACGTCCGCGCCTTCCTGTTCTGGTCGCGGATGCCGTTCGTGACGGAGCGGGGCGGCCGTGTCGTGCTGACGGACCAGAGGTTCGACAGCCGCCTGACGAGGGACCAGTTCCTCATCCCGCTCGCCCCCGCCGCTCGGACTCCATAGGCTTTTCGCATGTCAGCGCGCGGCGAACATCTGGTGCGGGCGGACCGCCGTTTCGCAACCGGCGGCGGCGTTCTTGCTCGGGTGGCCGCTCCGGCATTTGCAAGAATTCTCGACCAGCTCGATCACCGCCTAGAAAAAGGCGGCATTCACGGCACGCTCCCCGACGGATCGAAGCGTCGCATCGGCTTCCAGGCTCCGGGGCCGGAGCCAATCGTCCAGCTCGTCAGCTGGATGGCGCTGGTGCGGCTGGCGACCTCCGGCTCGGTCGGCTGGTACAAGGCGTGGGCGCTCGGCGAATGGACGAGCCCGGACCCGGTCGCGCTGTTCGAACTGTTCACCGCGAACGCAGAGGCATTGGGGGACTCGGCGCGGGCCAAGGGACCGTTCCGTTGGGTCAACGCGCTGGCGCACCGCCTGCGCGACAACGCGCCGGGGAAGGCGCGGGACAATATCGCTGCCCATTACGACCTCGGCAACGATTTCTACGCCGCCTGGCTCGACCCCACGATGACCTATTCAAGCGCGCGTTTCCAAACTCCCCTCCCGCAAGCGGGAAGGGAGGAGCTGCGCAGCGGCGAAGGGGTGGGCCTGTTCGGTATTGATGGGCCGACCGCCCAACCCCCTCCCGCAAGCGGGAGGGGGGGCTTGGAGCAGGCCCAACTTCGCAAGATTTCAATCGTGCTCGACCGCCTGCAGCTTAAGCGGGGCGACCGGCTGCTCGATATCGGCTGCGGTTGGGGCAGCCTGGCGATTGAGGCGGCCAGGCGCGGCGTTTCGGTGATCGGCCTGACGCTTTCGACCGAACAGAAGTCGTGGGCCGACGCAAAAGTCAGCGAAGCCGGCCTATCCGACCGCATCGAAATCCGCCTCGCCGACTATCGCGACGTGGCGGGTGAGTTCGACGCCGTCGCCTCGGTCGAGATGGTGGAGGCGGTCGGCCAGCGCTGGTGGGGCGCCTATCTCGACTGCATCGCTCGCAACCTCACCGTGGGCGGCCGCGCGGCGCTTCAGTTCATCATCATCGATCACCACTTGTTCGACCGCTACGCCGCCAGCGCGGACTTCATCCAGGCCTATATCTTCCCCGGAGGCATGCTGCTCGACGAGCCTGCGTTCGAGGTGTTGGCCCGCGAGCGCCGCCTGTCGTGGGAAGACCGGGACAGCTTTGCGCCCGACTATGCCGAAACGCTGAAACGCTGGCGCGGCCGCTATGAAACCGCAGTGGGCGCAGGACGGCTGGCCGGCTTCGACCAGTCGTTCCACAATCTGTGGCGTTACTATCTGATGTATTGCGAAGGCGGGTTTCGCGGCGGCGCGATCGACGTGGCGCAGGTGACGATGGTGAAAGGCTAGACCTCGACCCGCACCCGCTCGCCACTAGGCGCCTGGCTGGTCAGCCGCTGGAGGATGAACTCGGCGACGACTTCCGGCGGCTTGACGCTTTCCGGCTCCTCGCCGGGAAAGGCGAGCTGCCGCATCCGCGTGCGGGTCGCTCCGGGATCGACGACATGCACACGCATCTTGCCCACGTGCCCAGTCTCGTCGGCGTAGCTGAGAAGCAGATTTTCCAGTGCCGCCTTGGAAGAACCGTAGGCGCCCCAGAAGGCGCGGGGGCCGTGACCGACCGAGGAGGTAATCCCGACGATTTCCGCTTTCTCGCTCTTGCGGAGCATCGGGTCGAAGGCGGCGATCAGCGCTTGGTTGGCGATCACGTTGAGGGTCAGGACGCGGCCATATTCCTTGGCGTCGATATGCTCGACGGGGGTCAGCGAACCGAGCATCGCCGCGTTGAGCACGAGCACGTCGAGCGCCTGCCAGCGTTCGCCGATCGCGGCCGCGAGCTTGGCCACCGAATCCGCTTCGGTGAGGTCGAGCGGAGCGATGGTTGCCGATCCGCCGGCTTCGTGGATGCGGTCCTCGACGGCTTCGAGCGCCGGGGCGGAGCGGGCGACGAGGATGACATGGGCGCCGGTGCGGGCGAGCGCTTCGGCGGAGGCTGCGCCAATCCCGCGGCTCGCGCCGGTGACGAGCGCCAGCTTCCCCGCAAACGGCTGTTCGGCCGTCATGTCTAGCGGACGGCGACTAGCGACAGCGGCGCGTTGCCCGACTGCTCTTCCAGGTCGGTGAGGCTGGTCGGATAATCGCCGGTGAAGCAGGCGTCGCACCGCTGCGGCTGCAACGGATCGCGCTGCGCACCCAGCGCGCGATACAAGCCGTCGATCGAAACGAAGGCGAGGCTGTCGGCCTTCACATAATCGGTCATCGCCTCGACGCTCATCTGCGCCGCCAGCAGCTTGGCCCGCTCGGGCGTGTTGACGCCGTAGAAGCAGCTGTGGCGCGTCGGCGGCGAGGCGATGCGAAGATGCACTTCGCGGGCGCCGGCGTCGCGCATCATCTGTACGATCTTAAGCGAGGTGGTGCCGCGGACGATCGAGTCATCGATCAGCACGATGCTCTTGCCGTCGACCAGCGCCGAATTGGCGTTGTGCTTGAGCTTGACGCCAAGGTGACGGACTTCCTGGCTCGGCTGAATGAAGGTGCGCCCGACATAGTGGGAGCGAATGATGCCAAGCTCGAACGGGATCCCACTCGCCTGGCTGAAGCCGAGCGCCGCGGGAACGCCGCTGTCGGGGACGGGGACGACATAATCGGCCTCGACCGGAGCCTCGCGAGAAAGCTCGGCGCCGATTGCTTTGCGCACCTCATAGACGGAGCGCCCCTCGTTGACCGAATCCGGCCGCGAGAAATAGACATGTTCGAAAATGCAGGGCCGCGGCTGGACCTGCGCGAACGGCCGGAAGGAGCGGATGCCGGAGCGGTTTACGAGTACGAGCTCGCCGGGCTCAACATCGCGGATGAAGGTCGCCCCGATGATGTCGAGCGCGACGGTCTCCGAAGCGAAGATGGTCGATTCGCCGAGCTTGCCCATCACCAGCGGACGAACGCCGAGCGGGTCGCGGCAGGCGATCATCCCTTCCTCGGTCAGCACCAGCAGCGAATAGGCGCCCTCGACCTGCTTGAGTGCGTCGGTCAGCCGGTCGAGCAAATTGGTCCGTTCCGAAGTCGCGACGAGGTGAATGATCACTTCGGTGTCGCTGGTCGACTGGAAGATCGAGCCGCGGCGGTTGAGCGTCCGGCGCAGCTTGACCGCGTTGGAGAGATTGCCGTTGTGAGCGACCGCGAAGCCGCCTTCGCTCAGTTCGGCGAACAAAGGCTGGACGTTGCGCAGCGCGGTCTCGCCGCTGGTCGAATAGCGCACATGGCCGATCGCGGTGCGGCCGGCGAGCCTGCGCATGGTGTCGTCACGGTCGAAATTGCCGGCGACATGACCCATCGCGCGATGAGTGTGGAAATGGGCGCCGTCGAAGCTGGTGATGCCAGCCGCTTCCTGGCCGCGATGCTGAAGCGCGTGGAGGCCCAGCGCGACATAGCCGGAGGCGTTGTCCGCCCCCCAAATGCCGAAGATTCCGCACTCTTCGCGCAGCTTGTCGTCGTCAAAAGGATTGGTGGTCAGCATGGTCCCCGGTCCCCGGCCTCCGTGGCGTCTACTTGGCGCGTAGCTGTCATATAGGTTGCCTTTGCCTTTGCCGCCACCCGCCTGAACGGCGTTTGAAGGCAGTTGACCTTTACGCGAACGTAAAGGATATCGCGCCCCATGGACGTCGAGCGTCGCACCTATTCCATTCGTGAAATGTGCGAGGCGTTCGACGTCACGCCGCGCACCTTGCGGTTCTACGAGGACGAGCAATTGATCTCGCCCGAGCGGCGCGGCACCTTGCGGCTTTACACCGACCGCGACCGTGCGCGAATTACCTGGATCCTGCGTGGCAAGAGGGTCGGCTTTAGTCTTTCCGACATTCGCGAGATGCTCGACCTCTACGACCTGGGCGATCGGCGGGAGACCCAACGGCGAGTGACGCTTGAGCGGTGCAAGAAACAGATCAGCGCACTTCGGCGCCAGCGAGACGACATCGACGCCACCATCAAAGAGCTTGAGTCCTTCGTGGTTCAGCTCAGCGTCCAGCCTGACGGAGACAATTGATGCCTGTTTATTCCGCCCCAGTTCGCGAAACCCGATTCGTCCTCGATCATGTGCTGGATATTTGCCGCCATTCGAACCTTCCGGGCTTCGCCAGCGCGACTCCGGACCTTATCGAAGCGATCCTGGAGGAAGGCGGCCGCTTCGCCTCCGAGGTGCTCGCTCCTTTGAACCGGGTTGGCGACGAGGAAGGTTGCACCCGCCACGAGGACGGCTCCGTCACCACGCCGACCGGTTTCAAGGAGGCTTATCGCCAGTTCTGCGAAGGCGGCTGGCCGACACTTTCGGCGCCGGAGGAATATGGCGGGCAGGGGCTTCCGCAGGTGCTGGCAACGGCGATCAGCGAATATGTACTGTCCGCCAACCAAAGCTTCGAAATGTATCACGGCCTCACCGCCGGAGCGATTGCCGCGCTGGTGATTAAGGGCAGCGACGAGCAGAAGCAGACCTATCTGCCGAATATGGTCAGCGGCCGCTGGACCGGCACCATGAACCTCACCGAGCCGCACTGCGGGACTGACTTGGGTCTGCTCAAGACCCGCGCGGAGCCCAATGGCGACGGCAGCTACGCAATCACTGGCACCAAGATCTTCATCTCGTCGGGCGAGCATGACCTGTCCGAAAACATCATCCACATGGTGCTCGCCAAGATAACCGGCGCTCCCGACAATGTGAAAGGCATCTCGCTGTTCGTGGTGCCGAAATATCTGGTCGGCGACGACGGATCGATCGGCGAGCGCAACCCTGTCAGCTGCGGCGCCCTAGAAAAGAAAATGGGCATTCACGGCAACTCAACCTGCGTGATGAACTATGACGGGGCAAAGGGCTGGCTCGTCGGCGAGGCGGAAAAAGGGCTCGCTGCGATGTTCATCATGATGAACGCTGCGCGCCTCGGCGTCGGCCTTCAGGGCCTCGCGCAGGGCGAGGTCGCCTATCAGAACGCCGTCCTCTACGCCCGCGAGCGCCGCCAGGGCCGTGCGCTGAAGGTCGATGACCGCGATCCAGACGCCAAGGCTGATCCTTTGTTCGTCCACCCCGACGTCCGCCGAATGCTGATGGAGACCAAGGCGTTCAACGAATCGGCGCGGGCGCTGATCCTATGGGGTGCGCTACAGGTTGATCTGTCCCGCCGGGCGCAGAGCGAGGAAGAGCGGCAGCTGGCCGACGATCTCGTCTCGGTCCTGACCCCGGTAATCAAGGGCTATCTCACGGACCGCGGCTTCAAGGCGGCCGTCGATTCGCAGCAGATTTTCGGCGGTCATGGTTACATCCGCGAGCATGGCATGGAGCAGTTCGTCCGCGACGCCCGGATCGCCCAGATTTATGAAGGCACCAACGGCATCCAGGCGATGGACCTGGTCGGCCGCAAGCTGGCCAAGGACGGCGGGCGTGGAATCCGCGCGCTGTTCGAGTTGATCGGACGCGACATTGCCGACGCCAAAGCGGCGGGCGATCCGGCGGGGATGGCGGCAGCGCTGGAGCCGGCTTTGGGCGAGCTTCAGGCGGCGACGATGTGGCTTGCCCAGAACGGCATGGCCGATCCCGACAATGCCGGCGCCGGCGCCTACCCCTACATGGACCTGGTCGGCCTGATCGTGCTAGGCTGGATGTGGCTCAAGATGGCGTCGGTATCGGCTCGCTTGCTCGACGACGCTAACGAGGACCGCGGCTTTCACGAAGCGAAGCTGGTGACCGCGCAATTCTATGCGACGCGCGAGCTAGTCGGGGCCAACGCTCTCCGCCGCAAGATCGAGGCTGGCGCCGAGGCGGTAATGGCCCTTCCGGCAGAGGCTTTCTAGCTCGCCGCTTGCTGGTCGATGTACCAGGGCCGCAGCATCGTCACCTTGTTCTGTTTGATTTTCTTGGGGGCAAGGAGCGCAAGGTCGAACGTTTCGACGAACTGGACGCCGAAACGTCCGGCCTGCGCCCAGCGGACGACTCCGGTGACCGGCCCCACGCCGACGATGTCGATCGTCAGCTGGGTGTCCGGCGCGACGGGCTGGCTGCATTCGGCCAGCGCCCCCATGGCCGAGATATTGCGCAGCCTTATCTCCATTGTTTTGCCGCCAATCGCAGTCAGCGCGCGGCGCATCAGGCGCTGTCGCGGCTCGCGCGCGAATGGGAAGCCATCCGCTTCGACATTGGCGGCGTTGGCGAGCGCCCGGGCCGTTTCCGCTTCGGCAGGGCGACCGAAAATATAACCCTGAATGTGGCTGCAGCCGAGCTCGCGGATCAAATTGAGCTCGTCATGGGTCTCGACGCCCTCCGCGCAGGTGTCCATGTCGAGACTCTCAGCCAGCGTTACGATCGCCCGGATGATGGCGCCGTTCCGGCTGGCCTTTGAGGCAGCGCCGCGGACGAAACTTTGGTCGATCTTGATCTTGTCGAACGGCGCCTTCTTCAGATAGCCGAGCGAGCTGTAGCCGGTGCCGAAATCGTCGAGCGCGAGCCGCACGCCCAGATCCTTGAGGCGCGCGAAGGTGTCGTCGGTCGCTCCGCCCTCGGCCAGGAAGACGCCTTCGGTGATCTCGAGCTCGAGCCGTTCGGCGCGGACCGAATGCTTGGCCAGCAGTCCGCCGACGGTCTCGACGATCGAGGGGTCGTTGAACTGGATCGGCGAGAGGTTGACCGCAATGCGGACATGGTCGGGCCAGTAGGCCGCTTCCGCGAGGGCTTTATCAAGCACCCATTCGCCGATCCGCCCGATCATCCCGCATTCTTCCGCAAGCGGGATGAATTTGTCGGGCGTGACGGGTCCACGCGAGGGGTGTGCCCAGCGGATGAGCGCTTCGAAGCCGGAGATCTCCTCGCCCGCCGCGCCGACGATCGGCTGGAAGGCGACCCACAGTTCATCACGGTCGAGCGCTTGCCGCAGATCATTCTCCAGCACCTGCCGGTCGCTGGCTTCGCTGTGCATCGACGGTTCGTAGAAACAATGCTTCCCGCGACCCGCCGCCTTGGCGGCATAAAGCGCGAGGTCGGAGTCACGGACCAGCGAATCGGCGCAGGCGCGCCCAGGGTCGCCGATCGCAATCCCCACCGAGGCGCCGATCGTGACCCGGTGACCTTCAATCAGGTAAATGCGCGAAACCTGCTCGATCAGCGTCCGGGCGAGCGACTCGAGCAGTCCGACGTCGACCGTGCCGGGGAAGACCGCCATGAATTCGTCCCCGCCGAGGCGGCCAATCTTGCCGTGGTCGCCGATGACGGTTGTCAGCCTCTGCGCGACCAGGCGGAGCAGCGCATCGCCGACCGGATGGCCGAGCGTGTCGTTGACGTTCTTGAACCGGTCGAGGTCGATCAGGAAAAGCGCACAGCCGCGTTGCCTGCGGTCCGCATTGCGGAGGGCTTCGTCCAGCGTCTGGCGCATCATCGGCCGGTTCGGCAGCCCGGTCAGCGAGTCGAATCGAGCAAGCCGGGTAATCTCCTGCTCCGACCGGCGCTGCTCCGTCAGGTCGGTGCCGATTCCACGGAAGCCGTGGAATTGTCCGCGTTCATCGAAGATCGGGTTGCCCGACAGCGACCAGTGAATGTCCCGGTCCGATGCTGCGCGAACGACCACGTCGGAGAAGGGGAAACGGACGGAGAGGTGAAAGCCCAGCGTCCGTTCCTCGAAGGGAGCATCGCCACCGCTATCGACGGACAGGAGATCATTGAACTGGCGGCCCAGCAAGACCCTTGGTTCGCACTCGAAGTCTTCGGCGAGCTGTAGCGACACATAGGAAAGCGTGCCCTGTGCATTGGTTTCCCAGAACCAGCCACGGCCGCTGTTTTCGAATTCGTCGACGAAGGTAAGCGCTTTGCGGGCCTCTGCATCGAGGTTGAGCCGCTTGCGGCCAGCCGCGATGACAGTGCGCGCGGAGGCGACGCTGTAGACAGCCAGGGTTCCCAGCACGACCAGCATCGCCACGGTCGTCGCCGCCGAGCCGGTGAGCAGGAGGGTCGCAAGCACGGTCACCGCCAGGTTGATCAAGGCGAGGGGCGGCGAGTTGACCGACACGACCGCGGCCATGGCCACGCCGGTCGCGACCGCGAGGATCGGGATGGCCTCATGCCCGGAGTGCGGCTGCTGGAGCGTCGAATAGCTTACCAGGGCCCACAGGACGCCGACTGCTCCTACGTAGAGGCACAGAAGTCGGATCATCGTCCGTGGGGCGATCTCGAATCGTCCGCGAAGGTGGAGTGCAACGGCAGCAATCGCATCCAGCGCGAGCACGAGGAGGAGAGGGATGAGCGGGTTCGCCGTCGACCATTCAAGCGCCCGTTCCCAGTGGTAAGCCAGAAAGGCGAACGCGGCGAGGACATGGGTGGCGGCAAGCAACAAGGCCGAATGCTCGAGCGATGCGACCCGCCAAGACGCGAGCGAATCCTGCCCCGCCTCGTCCGACCCGCCGACGTCGAACCACAGGGCCTCTATCGTGGTTACCCGCTCCAGCCGGCCCGACTGCGCGTCAACTGCTCCTGCAAAACGCGTGCGGCGCATGGATACTCGACTCCGGCCGGGATGATCCCGTGCGCGGAGTCGTAAACCCATTGCCGTTTACGGCTGGGCTAAGGAAGTTGGTTACCGCAACGTTTTCCCTAAGCCTCTTCAGGAAGGAAATCAGGGACCGACAGGTAACGTTCGCCGGTGTCGTAGTTAAAGCCGAGAACGCGCGGTGCGTCGCCAAGCTCGGGCAGTTTCTGGGCGATGGCGGCAAGGGTCGCGCCGGACGAGATGCCGACCAGCAAGCCTTCTTCGCGCGCCGAGCGCCGTGCCATCTCCTTTGCATCGGCGGGGTCGACTTGGATGACTCCGTCGAGCAACGCCGTGTCCATGATGCCGGGAATGAAGCCTGCGCCGATTCCCTGGATCGGGTGCGGGCCCGGATCGCCGCCGGACAGCACCGGCGACAGCGTTGGCTCGACCGCGAACACCTTCAGGCCGGGCCATTCCTTTTTCAGGACCTCGGCCGCGGCGGTGATGTGGCCGCCGGTTCCCACGCCGGTGATCAGCGCGTCGAGTGGCTGGTCGCGGAAGTCGGCGAGGATTTCCTGCGCAGTAGTGCGGCGATGCACTTCGAGGTTGGCCTCATTCTCGAACTGCTGCGGCATCCATGCCCCCTCGGTCGAGGCAACAATCTCCTGAGCTCGGGCGATCGAGCCTTTCATGCCTTTGGCGCGGTCGGTCAGTTCGAACTGGGCGCCATAGGCGAGCATCAGCCGGCGCCGCTCGACGCTCATGCTGTCGGGCATGACCAGGATCAGCTTGTAGCCCTTGACCGCGGCGACCATCGCCAGGCCGATGCCGGTGTTGCCGGAGGTCGGCTCGACGATCACGCCGCCAGGCTTCAGCTTGCCCGAGCGTTCGGCATCCTCGACCATCGCCAGCGCGATGCGGTCCTTGATCGATCCGCCTGGGTTGGCCCGCTCCGACTTGATCCAGACTTCGGCCTTGTTACCGAAAAGTCGATTGACACGGATGTGCGCGGTGTTGCCGATTGTGTCGAGAACGCTGGCTGCTTTCATGACGCTGTCGTCTCCTGGCTGAGCGGAAGCCGCGAGCTTCCGCTTGTGCAGTGCACTATAGGAACGCCGCGGGCGCCATTGAAGGGGCTTCAGGCGCCGCCGGCGACCACCGGAGCTTTTTCGGGGGGCGGCTCCGGCAAGTCGAAGGTGCGGGCGTTGCGAAGTTCGGGGAAAAGCCGGCTCCAGGTCAGGGTGATGACGACGGCCGCGATCCCGCCCGCGACCGTCGCCGTCACCGGCCCGATGAAGGCGGCGCTGAAGCCCGCCCGCGCTTCGCCAAGTTCGTTTGAGGCGGAGATGGCGAGGGTCGATGCAGCGCCGACCCGGCCGCGCATCGCGTCGGGCGTGTGAAGCTGGATCAATGACTGGCGTATGTAGACGGAGAACATGTCTGCCGCCCCAAGCAGCGCCAGCATCGCCAGCGAGAGATAGTATGAGCTGGAAATTCCGAAGACGGCGGTCGCCGCTCCGAACGCCACGACCGCGCCAAGCATCTTCACCCCAACATTCGTGTTGATCGGCCGGAAGGAGAAATAGATGGCGGTAAAGGTTGCGCCGAGCGCGGGCGCTGCTCTCAAAGGCCCCAACCCTTGAGCTCCTACTTCCAGGATGTCGCGGGCATAGATCGGCAGCATCGCCGTCGCTCCGCCCAGCAGGACAGCGAAAAGGTCGAGCGTAATGGCTCCGAGGACCAGCCGGTTGCGGCGGATGTAGCCGAACCCCTCGGCCATTCGCCGCAGGGGGTTGCCGCGCTCAACCGGCGGCCGCGGCACCGGTCCGATCAGGAACAGGCAGACGGTGCCGAAGGCGAACAGGGCGCTGCTGACGCCATAAGAAAGGTGCGGGGTAATGTCGTAAAGGATGCCGCCCACGGCAGGGCCGACGATCGCCCCGGCCTGCCACGCGGTCGAGCTCAGCGCGATCGCCCGGGGCAGCAGGTCGCGGGGGACGAGGTTAGGCGCCAGCGCGCTGAAGGCCGGACCAGCAAAAGCGCGCGCGACGCCAAGCAACGCGGCGACGCCGAACAGGATCGGCAGGCTGATGCGCCCGCTCCATGTCGCGGAGAACAGTATCAGTGCGCACAGCAATTCGAGAGCGATGACGGCACGGGTGATGTGCCGGCGGTCGAAGCGGTCTGCGGCCCAGCCGCTCACCGGCGTCAGCAGGAATAGCGGCACGAACTGCACCAGCCCGACGAGGCCGAGCTGGAAGGCGGCATCGCCGACGTCCATGGTCCGGCGGGCAATGTCATAGACCTGCCAGCCGATAACGATCACCATGCTCATCTGCGCAATGGTCGTCGCTAGCCGCGCCAGCCAGTAAGCGCGGAAGGCGGGGATTCGAAGCGGGGCGGGGATCACGCCCCGCCCCTAGTCGGCTGCCGTCACTGCTGCAATCAGGCGGACTGGCCCATCGGGATCGCGCTGCGCGACTCGGCCGCAGTGCCGAGGAAGGCGCGGATGTCGTCCGTCAGCCGTTGCTTGTCGGTAGCGAACAGCCCGTGGGCGGAACCGTCATATTCGATCAACTGCGCCTGCGGGACGGCCTTCTTCACCTCCCGCGCGGAGGCGTCGATCGGCACGGTCGCATCCTTGGTCCCGTGAATCACGAGCGTCGGCATGGTGAAATGCTTGAGGTCGCCGCGGAAGTCGGTGGTCCCGAATGCCTTCGCCGAACCGAGCGTCGGGCGCAGGCCCGCCATCATCGCCTGCCGGAAGAAGTCGTGCAGCACCGCGTCGCTGACTGGCTGGGCGATCACTCCAACGCCGAAGAAGTCCTTGGCAAAGGAAGTGAGGAACCCGGCCCGGTCCTTCTTGATGCCGGCGGTGATCTCGTCGAACATCGACTGCGGAACGCCGTTCGGATTATCTTCGGTCTGCAACATGTACGGCACCACTGAGGAGATCAGGATCGCCTTGGTGATGCGGTTGCCATGGCGGGCGACCAATTTCGCGACTTCACCGCCGCCCATGGAAAATCCGGCAACCGCGAAAGAACCGCTAACGCCCGCGTCTTCGAGAACCGCGTCAACATCCGAGGCGAGCGTGTCATAGTCGTAGCCGTCCCACGGCTGGTCGGACCGCCCGAAGCCACGGCGATCGGGCACGATGCTGCGATAGCCGTCGTCGGCAAGCGCCACAGCGAGATCGTCGAACGTGTCGCCCGTCAGTGGCCAGCCGTGAAGCAGGACGATCGGCGTTCCGTCCCGCGGTCCCCAATCCTTGTAGAACAGCGAAACTTTATCTTGTGTGACGACGCGCGGCATCGGCTGGCCTCCTTCTGGTGTTGGTGAATGTACCCAAACGCGCCGGGCGCTCCGCCGTTGCGCTCGGCGGCACAGCCCTTAGACCATGCGAGCGATGGCAAAGCCCAAGTCCCGATATGTATGCCAGGCCTGCGGGTCGGTGAGCAGCCGCTGGCAGGGCCAGTGCCCCGACTGCGCCGAGTGGAACACCCTCGTTCAGGAGGCGGCCGAGGTCTCCAACATCTTTGCCGCCAAGCACAATCTGCAAGGTGGCGGGCGGCGCATTTCGTTGGTCGGGCTCGACAGTCCTGCCGCGCTGCCCGAGCGGCTGCCGAGCGGGATCGCCGAGTTCGACCGGGCGATTGGCGGCGGGATCGTCGGCGGATCGGCGATGCTGGTCGGGGGAGATCCGGGCATCGGCAAATCGACCTTGCTGCTCCAGGTCGCCGCACGGCTCGCGGCGGCGGGTTCGGGCGTGATCTATGTGTCCGGTGAGGAATCGGCCGAGCAGGTGCGGCTTCGCGCAGTGCGGCTGGGGCT
>JALYPM010000084.1 GCA_030856365.1 Pseudomonadota bacterium | reverse complement strand
CATTGATGAGATCGAGCGTCTGACTTGGAAGGTAGATGGCAGAAAATCCCATCCTCTTATAAAGCTTCATTCGCAGGACCGACCAAAACTCCTCAGGCTGATTAAAAAACCCGAACCCGATCCCTTCAATCGCGTTCGATGAATATAGCAGACGCTCTCTCGCTGCCTCACTCTTGACCGAGATGACTAAGTTTGTGGGCGCGCAAGGAACAAGCAGATCACCGAACGCCCTCATATCGTTCATCTTGCCTTCGTTGAGGAGAACGTGTCCGGGCGTCGACCAAATAGGCCAGCCCCTGTCAGGACCATCCGCAATCAATCGCATTGGCGGAATGCCGACATCCGTCAGGACCTCACTGAAAAGCATTTCCATGATCGTACCGCCATCCGTGCACGGCCTAACGGGCGGGAAAGCGTATACTTCGTATTTGTTGGGATATTGAATCCTGAACGCCAAATAGACATTCGCCGCAGTGACTGGCGCACCAAGAGTAAGCTCGCACAGGTGTGCCGTGGCTCGTGGTGTGGCGGGCTCATCTAGGCCGTGAACCCATAAACCGGATTCCCTTGTCGCGGGTTTTCTGATTCAGGCTCGAGCATGAGCCGATATGATCTGACCGATTTTGAGTGGCGGGTGATTCAGCCGCTGTTGCCGAACAAGCCGAGAGGTGTGCCGCGGGTCGATGACCGCCGCGTGCTGAACGGCATTTTCTGGGTGGTGCGCTCGGGGGCGCCGTGGCGCGATTTGCCCGAGCGTTATGGTCCGAGGACGACCTGCTACAACCGCTTCGTGCGCTGGCGACGGGCAGGCGTGTGGGACCGGCTGATGGACGCCATATCGGCGGCTTACGACGGCGACGTCCAGATGATCGACAGCACTTCCATCCGGGCGCACCAGCAGGCTGCGACCGCAAAAAGGGGGGTCGAGATCATTGTCTCGGTCGCTCCCGCGGCGGTCTCACGACCAAGATCCACGCGGTCGTTGACCGGCAAGGCTTGCCTGTCAGGCTCGGCCTGACAGCGGGCCAGGCGCACGACGCGCCAGCCGCGCTAACCCTGCTCGACCGGCTCGAGCCGCGCACCATCGTGCTGGCCGACAAGGCCTATGACGCGGGCGGCATCCGTGACCTGATCGAAGGGCAAGGCGCCGTGCCCAACATCCCGCCCAAGTCCAATCGCAAGTGGAAGCCATGCTTCAGCAAAACGCTCTACCGCGAACGCAACCAAGTCGAGCGCTTCTTCAGCAAGCTCAAGCACTTCCGTCGCATCGCCACCCGCTACGACAAGCTTGCCGAAAACTTCCTCGCCATGGTGAAGCTTGCCTCAGTGCGCCTGTGGCTGCGCGCTTATGAGTCTACGGCCTAGTTGCGCTTTGCTGGGGCGCCAAAGGAGCGGCGGCGTGGTTGACGTTCTGGCAAGCTCTCTTCTGAGTGTCACGGCACCCTGGGACTAATGACTGCTTTCGACCCATTGTGAACAGTCGCCGCCTAGAAGCGTCCCAAACTCGCGCTGAAATCGTGGTACCAGACCCGCAGCGGCGCGTTATCTGCGCAGTGGCCGACGGATTAGCATCTTCAACCCCGGACAGTCGGCGCCATTCGCGCTCGAACATGTTTCTCGCTGCGGTGCTTCACGCTGGTTCGGAGCAGGCCCCCGTGAAGGTCAGAAACATGTCGGCTGGGGGTGCGATGGTCGACACACCCCTGTGTCCCACGCCAGGAGCCACAGTGCACCTTGTCCGCGGTGATCTGCTGGTCGAGGGAACCGTCGTCTGGAGTTCACAAACGCGATGCGGGATCGCGTTTACGTCTCAGGTCGCGGTGAGCCAATGGCTTGCTCCACCTTCTAACGCTGCGCAACAACGAGTGGACCAGATGGTGGGACTTGTGAAGGCGAGTCCGTCGCCAGCTTCGGTGGCAGATTTAGACGGCAAGCGACAGTTGCCGCCGCGCTCTCAACACCAGCTGGTTGAAGATCTGAACGCAGTCTCTCGGCTCATTCAAGACGTGGAGGAGGATCTCGCTTCATCGCCTGATACCGTCATGCGTCACGCACAGAAGCTGCAGAATCTGGACATCGCTATGCAGATGCTGGCGGCCGTCGGGAGGGAGCTGAAGCCAAACTCTAGAGATCAGTCCCGGTCGCTCGCGAGGCTGGAAGACCTGCGGGTTGCCTGCGAGCAAGCACTGGATTCCAAATAGAAGGGCCGATCAGCAGGAATGCTCCCGGTTGAGCCGTAAAGTCAGGCCGCACCCTGCTCCCAGTTCAACCCGTTTTGGGTCAATGCTCAACTCCACATTAGCCCGTTGTAATCTTTAAGGGATCGCCCACCGCGTCCCCACTGAGCGGGTCAGAACGAAAAGGAGGCCCGTCAATTCAACTGGCGGGCCTCCTAACGTACCAATGGAGTGAGGTGTGTGGCGTCAGCTTCCCTGAGGGGCTTTGTGTCCTCAAACAAACAGTCGGCGGTGCTCCTCGATGAGCTGCAGGTGACGTGACCCCCGTCTTTCATCCAGCTGCAGCCAGAGACCGACCGGTGTTGTCGCGCATGAGCGCGGGCAAGGCAACGGGTGGGTTTAAACCCACCCGTTGCCGTTCGAGTTTGGCGGCGAAGGCCGCCGGGGTGGCGTAGTCGAGCGAGGAGTGAGGACGCTCGGTGTTGTAGTCGTGCATCCAGCGCGCC
>JALYPM010000068.1 GCA_030856365.1 Pseudomonadota bacterium | reverse complement strand
TGCCGAGGGCGTTCAACTCCTCCGGCAGCTGGGCACCGCCGAGAGCGACGGCGACGAGTGGAACGATCATCAGAATACCGACGCCTTCGGCGACGGCACTGCCGACCATCAGCAGCAGCCCAAACGGTAGCCGCCAGCCGGCGAATTTGCGATAATCATGGAATAACGCGCTGGGCGCACCTCGCGCGATCTGGCCAGTCACGCTCTGCGGAGCAGCCCTTCAGCGAGCAATTCATCAACGAAAGGACCTCGTGTTAAGCTGTGGACAGATGCGATCGCCGCGCTGGGCCGAAACCATGAGGGCCTCGAGAAGGTCGCCAGCGATCTCGACAAATATCACCTGCCCCTGTCGACATCCTCACGGCCAGGCTCACTCGACTCACTGAAGCTGGAACGCATCTATCTGCTGTCGGAGACTGCTGAGAATCAGCCATTCACGATACACAAGCTCGCCGGAGTGGAAGCCGCCAATGGAGTCCTCGCCAACGCGTATCGGTGGCAGCTTGGACAGATGATTCAGCCGCCCCGCGCGCAGTTCGATCAATGCCTCGCCCTTGCACGTTACGCAAGCGTGTTCCGGGTTAACCGGCGATGGGGCTTCGATAATTTCTCAGACGATGCCCAGGCAATCGAGCGCCATATGCTGACGCCGTTATCCAAGCTCGGCATTGCCTGACGGTTGGCGGCCCGCGAAGCATGATTGCGAAGCTGCATGAAAAGAGGGGACTGCTGCAGCCCGCAAGAGCGAATGGCTAGCCTTGCCCAACTTGGACGGCCAAGCTCTCCGGGAGCTTAGCCTTGTCTCGCTTTGAAGCGGCGGTTGGTCTTGTTGATGACGTAGGTGCGGCCGCGGCGGCGGATGACCCGGCAGTCGCGATGGCGCGACTTCAGCGACTTCAGGGAATTGCGAATCTTCATGGCCGGGCGCCTGCTCGTTGTCGGGTTCAAATTGTCTGGAGGTTCGTGAAAACCGCCGGGCCAACTAGGCGGAGGGCCCGTTCAAGTCAAGACGAGGAGTGGCCAAACGACCGCTCCTAGGCCGAATCACCATCGGCTAGCGCGCGGCCTTCGGCTGGCCGGCGCCGAAGCGGTTCCCGAAATAGCTGTCACCGTACCACATCGGGCGCTGGTCGGCGTCGACCAGGGCTCGGGCAATGCGATAGTTAAGATCGGCGAAGCGGGCGGCGGCGTTCCAGAAGATCGGCTGCGACAGATCGTCGCTGACCTTGTGGTAATTGTTCTGGAGGAAATGATCCCAGGCCTTCTTCCCGCCATTGGCGTAGCCGGTCATCAGGAAGATCGACGGCACCCCGCGCTCCACGAAGCGGTAGTGATCGGAGCGGACAAACAGGGTTTCCTGTGGCATCGGATCAGAGGCAATGGCCACATTCATCGAAGCTGCCGCGCTATTGGCAATCCCGGCGATGGTCGAATGCTCAGCGCCGAATGCGATGACGTCGGTGAAATCGTAAAGCAGCAGCGGCATGTCCAGGTTAACCAGCCCGACGATGCTTCGCGCCGGGACCGTCGGATATTCCGCGAAATAATCGGCGCCGAGCAGGCCCTTCTCCTCGCCGGTATTGGCGACGAACATCATCGAACGGCGCGGCGCTTGCCCGCTGGTCGAGAACTTCTGGGCCGCTTCCAGCATCGTGGCGATGCCCGCGGCATTGTCGAGCGCGCCATTGTGGATGCTGTCCTCGCCGGGCTTGGCATCTTCATTGATCCCGAGATGGTCGAGATGGCCCATCAGGATAATGTTCTCACCCGACAGCTTCGGATCGGAGCCGGGGAGAAGACCGATGACCTGCGGGCTGGTGAAATCCTCCCAAGTGGTCGAGCCGGCAACGGCAAGACGAGCGGGAAGGTCAAAGGCCGGGAGCTTGCCGCCCTTGCTGGCGAGGTCAGCCAGCTGATCGAGCGAATGGCGGCTGCCGCGAAGCAGCTTCTCGCCGCTTTCCTTCGAAACAGTGACTTCCACGGCGAGGGAACTGTTACTGGATCCGGCTTTGAACCAGTCGATGCGGGGACCGGTGGCCGTCAGCCGGTTCTGCCGCGAACTGCGAACGCCCGGGACCGGAAGCTCAACCATGCCGACGGCGCCGGCCGCTTTGGCCATGTCTTCCTTGGCGCTGTGAAGATGGGCGGCGACGTCGCTGCGGAGGCCCGAGGGTGCTCCCGCCATTAGCACGACGATCTTTCCGCGGGCGTCGATGCCAGCGTAATCGTTGATCCCGAGCGTAGGATCGTTGACGCCGCGGCCGACGAACACCAAAGGCGCTTCGACGCTGACGCTCTTCTGGGTCATGCTCGGGCGAAGGTTGGCGTCCTGACCGATCTTGAGCGCGGTGCGCTCGCCGCCGTTGACCAGCGTTACCGTCGGCGGCGAGGCGTGGGTCGCCTTGCGGAAGGGCACTTCGAGGAACCAGCCGCCGTTCGCACCGCCGGGCTTGAGGCCGACGGCGGCGAACTGGCTCGCCACATATTGCGCGGCGATGCGATAGGCCTGCGAGCCGGTGTCACGCCCTTCGAGCTCGTCGCTGGCGAGGAACTGGACGTGGCCGCGGATGCGGTTGACCGCCTGCGGATCGACCGGCGCGAGCGTCGGCGCCGCCGCGCCCATGAGGGCGAGCGCGGCAAGTGGAAGGGCGAAAATCCTGAAGGTCACGTCAGCTCCGCTGCTGCAATTGGCGTTCCCAGGCGAGCGCGTGGGCGATGATGGTGTCGATATCGGCGAAGCGCGGCGTCCAGCGTAGCGTTTCGACAAGCTGGCGGTTGGAGGAGACGAGCAGCGGCGGATCGCCCGCGCGGCGCGGCTTTACCTCGCGCCGGACCGGCTGCCCGAGCACGCGGTCGAGCGCGTCGAGCACCTCCAGCACCGACAGTCCGTTGCCATAGCCGCAATTGAGGACGAGGTTGGCCTGCGGTTCGGCGATCAGCTGGTCGAGCGCGGCGACGTGGGCGGCGGCGAGGTCGGCGACGTGGACATAGTCGCGGACGCAGCTGCCGTCGGGCGTCGCATAGTCCGTGCCGAACACGTCGACGTGCCCGCGCTTGCCGACCGCGGCTTCGACCGCGACCTTGATCAGGTGGGTCGAGCCCTTGCCGATCTGCCCGGCGCGATTGTCCGGGTCGGCACCGGCAACATTGAAGTAGCGCAGCGCCGCATAGTTGATCGGATAGGCGGCAGCCGTATCGGCGAGCATTTGCTCGGACATCAGCTTCGAGGCGCCATACGGATTGATAGGCAGCTTGGGGTCGCCCTCCTCGATCGGCAACCGATCGGGCGCGCCATAGACCGCAGCCGTCGAGGAGAAGACGAAATGTTTGACCCCGGCAGCGACCGCGGCGGAGATCAATGCGTGGGTGGCGAGCGTGTTGTTGCGGTAATAGTCGAGCGGCTTGTCGACGCTTTCCGGAACCACGATCGACCCGGCGAAGTGCATGATCGCGCAGATGCCATGTTCGGCCAGGATGCGGTCGACGAGCGCGCGGTCGGCGACCGAGCCTTCATGGAAGGGCACGTCGTCCGGAATGACGTCGCGGGTTCCGTTGGACAGGTCGTCGATGACCACGACCGGCCAGCCCGCATCCTTGAGAGCGAGGACGGCATGGCTGCCGATGTAACCGGCGCCGCCGGTGACGAGGACGGTGTTTGGCATGGCGGCTCGCTAGCTGAGCAGTTTCGGCCGCGCCAGCCCGTATCCGATATCACGCCAGCACAGCCGCCCCGGCGGCAGCTCCGAGTGCCAGCACCGCGGGCGTGCTCAGTTTGCTCTTCCACATGGAGAGGATCGCCAGCGCCACTATGAAGATCGTGACACTGAAGAAAAGGCTTGGCGTCTCCGCTGCCGCAGTCTGGGTCAGGTCCAGCAGCGTGATTGCGATCAGCCCCACGACGCCCGCTGCCACCCCCGCGAGGAATGACTGCAGCCGCTTGTGCTCGGACACGGATTCCAGCCGCTCATAGAAGATCATCGAGAAAGCAAAGGCCGGCAGGAACATGCCGACTGTGATTGCGATTGCCCCGGCGGGGCCACCGCTGATCCAGCCGACGAAAGTCGAGAAGATCACGAGCGGAGCGGGCAACACGCCGGAAAGCGCCAGCCCATCGAGGAATTGCGCGTCGGTCATCCAGCCTCGACCGACGGTGTCGTCGCGGACGAAGGGAATGGCGGTGTAGGCTCCGCCAAAGGTCAGCAAACCACCCTTCAAACCTGCGATGAACAATGCGATCGAGGTGGGCGTGGCATCCCCCGCGACTGCCGTTGCTCCCGTAACCTCATTGCCGTCATGCATCAGTGCGGCTGCAAGCAGCGCGATCAGGACCAAGGCCGCGGCCAGCCGGTATCGCCTGGAGGAGACGAGCGCATAGGACGCGCCTGCTGCAGGCAGAACGATCCAGAAGCTGATCCCTAGGAACGAGACGATCGCCGTACCGAAGGCGATTAGCCATAGCCAGCGGTCGAGGAGGATGTGCTCGCCGATCCGGTGCACGGCGCGGAGGATCACGGCCAGGACCGCAGCCTGAACGCCCAGGAACATCGCGCCTAAAATTGTACCCTCGATCGCCAGGCGGGTATAGAGCCACGCCAGGCCCAGCATCAGGATGAAGCCGGGCAGCATGAAGCCAAGACCGGCGAGCAGGCCGCCGAGGCGGCCCTTCGCCCGGATCCCCAGATGAACGCAAAGCTCGTGCGCCTCCGGACCGGGGAGCACCTGCATCACCGCGAGCAGCCGGTTGAAGCTGCCGCTGCCAATCCATCTTTCCTCCTCAACCAGCTCGCGGCGGATCATCGCGATCTGCGCGACCGGCCCGCCGAACGCGAGGAAGCCAAAGCGCAGGAACCGTACGAACAGCGCCGAGTATGTCAGCTCCGGCGGCCCAGTTTCGTGCTGGTCCGAACGTGCCGGCACCGGCTGATGAGTGGTCGGCATGGTCGCTCCGCTGTCGCCGCTTCAACCCTTAAACATGCAGCGGCCGCTTTCCACCCATTGCGCGGTCAGCTGCCCGCTTCCGGTGCAAGCACTGCGCTTGCCGCCTCCGCCGGGCGGTCAAGGCCGAGTTTTTGGGTGAGCGCCACCGCATCGTCGAAGCCGGACCCGCAGAATGTCGGCACTCCGGTCGCTTCGATCTGGCGGAGGAGTTTGCCTTCCGGGCCGGACCGGCACGAGCCGTCAACGTCGCGAATGAACACCGCCGCGACCCGCTGGCGGAAGTCGCTGACAACCCTCGCGTAGATGCTGACGTCGCGCTGGCCGTTGTCGCCGATCAGCAGGAAGCGATGGTCGGGGTAGAATGCGAGAACCGTTTCGATCGCCTGCAGCTTATGCTCGTCATGACTCTTGCCGAGCAGCGTGGAGCGGTCGATGCCGTAATCCTTCAGGAACATCGGCCCGTGCGGGATGCGGTTCAGTTCCATGAACTCGGCGATGAAGCCGTAGAGATTCCAGGGTGAAGACGAGACGTAGAAGAAGGGACGCGCCGGCGCTTCATGGTCGCGGGCGATCATCCGGTACAAGGTCGATGCTCCAGGCACCGTCAACCGGTCCCGCGGCCGATCGACCAGCACCCGGCGCCAGTTCCTGATGAAGTCGGTCGCTCCTGTTTCCACCACCGTGTCGTCGATGTCGGAGATGATGCCCCAATTATGGTCGGCTCCGGGCGCGAGTATCGGCACCTGGATCACCGACTGCTGGGACTGCCGCCCCGGTGTGGTCAGTTCCACCTGCTCCCATTGCGTGGTTGGCGGAAGTGGCCGATCCGCGTCGAACTCGAAGTCGAAATAGCCCTCTTCATCGGTGACCGCATCCTTCACCCGGCCATAGCCTTCGCAGCGCACCGCGATGCCCGGAAGCTCGTTGCTGTTGTAGATTTCCATCATCGCGCGCAGGCGGGACAGCAGTCCTTCGCCGGCATCGAGCGGCTTTTCGTAGCGCACGACTCGGCACTTGATCCGCACCTTATGATCGTTGCGGTAGCCGGCGTAGGCGAGCAGGCGCACCTTGCGGTCGTATCCCTCGCCTTGGCCCAGCAGGTCCTCGAACCGGTCGAGGTCGGTCTCCAATTCGGCAATCGAGGAGCGCAAAAAGCGTGCGATGGGAGAGTCCGCCATGTGCAGCCGAACGGCGGCTGGAACAGGCGGTTCCCGCGTCCAAACATAGATCAATGTGGGAACGCAATGAGTTCGCCGTGGGTTGGCTCAATGAACCTCCAAGGAATATCAATGGCTACTTCATTTCAGGCGGCGTCGGTTTCGGCGCTCGCCACGCTTGACGAACGCGAGCAGCGTCAGCTTGCAAACTGGAACCGGGAGCGGCTCGCGCCGGCATTCCCGACTGCAGACTGGGAACTGCGGCTCGCCCGCGACGCGCGGATGCTGGCGGTCGAAGGCGCCTTCATTGAAGTGCTGCGCAGCGGAGTCGCCGACGAGGCCGCCGATGCGCCGACCGACGCCGACGGCTTCATTACCTGGTTCGAAGCGCTGGAGGAGCGCGGGCCGGGCCAGGATGATCCGCTGTTCCCCTGGCTCGCGGAGGAGGCGAGGCTCGAGGACGTTCGCTGGTTCCTGGGCCAGGAAGCGGCAGGCGAAGCCGGCTTCGACGATCTCGTCGCTTTCACCCAGGTGCGGCTGCCGGCACGCGCCAAGCTGGAACTTGCGCGCAATTACTGGGACGAGATGGGCCGCGGCAACATCAAAGGGATGCACGGCCCGATGCTCGAGGTGCTTGTCGAGCGGCTGGAGTTGGACCCGCGGATCGAAACGACGGTGCCGGAGAGCCTGGCGCTGGCCAATGCCATGACCGCGATGGCGACCTCCCGTCGTTACGCGTGGCACTCGGTTGGAGCTCTGGGTGCGATCGAGCTGACCGCGCCCGGCCGCGCCGGCTGCGTCGCCAAGGGACTGCGTCGCCTCGGCTTCTCCGGCAAGGAGCGGCGCTATTTCGACCTTCATGCCGTGCTCGACGTAAAGCACAGCATCGAGTGGAATCGCGAGGCGCTGCGCCCGCTGGTCGAGGAGGAACCGCGGCGCGCGACCGCTATTGCCGAGGGCGCGCTGATCCGCCTGAACTGCGGCGCGCGCTGCTTCGAGCGTTATCGCCGGGATCTGTGGGCATGAGCGAGGCGGCTGCGGCGAACGTCGCGCAGCGCCTGGCCCCGCAGTCCAATCCCCCGCACTGGGGCGCATCCTCGGAAACGGCCCTGCTGACCGACGTGCTACTGAGCGCGCCCGCGCATCTGGCGATGATCCCTTGCAACGCGGTCACGGTCGCGAATCTGGCGCAGGGTCTGCTGACCTGCCCGATCGACGCGGTTCGGCAGCATCGCGCCTTTGCCGCCACGCTGGAGCAAGCGGGCGTGCGCTGCCATTTCGTCAGCCCTCGCGAAGGGATGCCGGACCTCTGCTTCACCCGCGACTCGGTGCTGATGACGCCCTGGGGGCTGGTCCAGCTTCGCCCCAGCGCTCCCCATCGCCGCGACGAGTCCAGCCATGTCGCGGCGGCCGCGCTCGCCTTCGGTGTGCCGCCATACGCCCGAATCGAGGAAGGGACGGTCGAGGGCGGCGACGTCTGCCTGCTGCGCGAGGGGCTCGTCGTCATCGGCCATTCCGGCGACCGCACCAACCAGGCCGGCGCCGAAGCCCTCGGCGCGCTGTTTGAGGAGCGAGGCTGGGAAGTGATTCACACGCGCTTCGACCCGCGATACCTCCACCTCGACACGATCATGGCCATGGTCGCCGACGATTGCGCGGTGGTGTTCCCGGACGCGCTGGAGGGCTCCTTGCTGGCGCGGCTCGGCGGTCTCGGGATCAGACTGGTCGCGGCGACAGCGGAGGAAGTCAGACACCTGTCCGCCAATTTCGTCAGCCTCGGCGGCGGCAGGGTGCTCGCGGCGCGAGGAAGCGAACGGCTGGCGGCGATGCTGGAGAAGCGCGGCGTTGAGGTAATCGATGTCGCCCTCGACCAGTTCACCCGCTGCGGAGGCGGGCCGCACTGCCTGACGATGCCGCTGGCGCGCCTTCCCGCCGCCTGATGCTTTCCGCCGAGGACGAGTCGCTGCGCGAGCTGCTCGGCGAGCTGGC
>JALYPM010000131.1 GCA_030856365.1 Pseudomonadota bacterium | reverse complement strand
AGGCGGACCTGTTCGTCCTTGGGCCCTGACGCTCGGAAGTTGGTGAGCTGCTTGGACTTGAGGGGGTTGACCTCGAGGTCCTGCGGCTTGGCGTTCTCGCCGATCACCATGCCTTCGTAGAGCATGTCGCCGGGCGAGATGAACAGCACTCCGCGTTCTTCCAGCATGTTGAGCGCGTAGGCGACGGCGGGGCCCTTTTCCATCGAGATGAGGACGCCGTTCTGGCGGCCCTGGATCGGGCCCTTGTAAGGGCCGTATTTCTCGAACAGCCGGTTCATGATGCCGGTGCCGCGGGTGTCGGACAGGAACTCGCCGTGATAGCCGATGAGGCCGCGCGACGGGGCGGAGAAGGGCAGCCGGGTCTTGCCGCCGCCCGAGGGGCGCATGTCGGTCATCTCCGCCTTGCGCATCGCCATCTTCTCGACGACCGTTCCGCTGAATTCATCGTCGACGTCGATGACCACCGTCTCGTAGGGCTCCTCCCGCCCGTCGGGGCCATCCTGGAACAGCACGCGCGGGCGGCTGATCGACAGCTCGAAGCCTTCGCGGCGCATGGTTTCGATCAGCACGCCAAGCTGAAGCTCGCCGCGGCCGGCGACTTCGAACGCGTCGCGCTCCTGGCTTTCGGTCAGGCGGATGGCGACGTTGGTCTCGGCCTCACGCTCCAGCCGGTCGCGGATGACGCGGCTCTGCACCTTGTCGCCGTCGCGGCCGGCATAGGGGCTGTCGTTGACGGCGAAGCTCATCGCCAGCGTCGGCGGGTCGATCTTGCGGGCGTGCAGCGGCTCGGTCACCGACGGTTCGGCGATGGTGTTGGAGACGGTCGCTTTCGTCAGGCCCGCAATCGCGACGATGTCGCCCGCCTGCGCGGTTTCGACGGGGACGCGCTCAAGGCCGCGGAAGGCGAACACCTTGGTTGCGCGGCCTTCCTCGACCGGTTTGCCGTCGACGTCGATCGCCTTGATCAAGCTGTTGACGTTGAGGCGGCCGCTCTCGATCCGGCCGGTGAGGATGCGGCCGAGGAAATTGTCGCGGTCGAGCAGGGTCGCAAGCATCTTGAACGGGCCGTCGGGGTCGAGCCCCGGCGCCGGTATATGGCTGACGATAGTCTCGAACATCGGATTGAGGTCGCCCGAGCGGACGTCGTCGGTGGTGCCAGCATAGCCGTTGCGGCCCGACGCGTAGAGCACCGGGAAATCGAGCTGCTCGTCATTGGCCTCGAGGGTCAGGAACAGCTCGAACACCTCGTCGAGCACTTCGGCGGGGCGGGCGTCGGGGCGGTCGATCTTGTTGACGACGACGACCGGCTTGAGGCCGAGGCTGAGCGCCTTGCCGGTGACGAACTTCGTCTGCGGCATCGGGCCCTCGGCCGCGTCGACCAGCAGGATCACGCCGTCGACCATCGAGAGGATGCGCTCGACCTCGGCGCCGAAGTCGGCGTGGCCGGGGGTGTCGACGATGTTGATGTGGGTGGTCTCGCCGCCGGGCGGAGTCCATTCGACCGAGGTGCACTTGGCGAGAATGGTGATCCCGCGCTCCTTTTCGAGGTCGTTGGAATCCATCGCGCGCTCTTCCACGCGCTGGTTGTCGCGAAAGGTGCCGGACTGGCGGAAGAGCTGATCGACGAGGGTCGTTTTGCCGTGGTCGACGTGCGCGATAATCGCGACGTTGCGAAGATTCATGATTTTTCCCGGGAAGATTGTCACCCGCGCCCCTAGCCGAAAACGGCTGTTGCTGCAATGCAGCAAGGCGCGGAGGGGGTGCTTTTAGCGCTCGAGGATCTCGATTGCGCGCTCGACCGCGCGGAGCTCGCTTTGGGCGAGGCGCGTGAGGCGCAGCGCGAGGCCGGAGCCGCTGTCGGAACGGCCGGCGAGCTGCTCCTGGCCGGCGGAGGTCAGGCGCAATTCGAGGCGGCGGCGGTTTATTGGGTCCGCCGTGCGCTCGACGAGGCCGGCGCGGACCAGGCTATCGACGGAGCGGCTGACCGCTGGCGCGCCGCGGCCGGCCGCTGCAGCGACCTGGTTGAGAGTGGCGGGAGCGTTGGCTGCGATCGCCTGCAGCAGCTTGCGGCGCGCGCGCTCCGCCCGCTCGGCGGGGCCGTCGGCAATCCACTGCTGCGCGATCGACGCGAAGCGGTCAGCAAGAGCGGCCGGTGATGATCCCCCAAACATGTTTGCAGCTTAGCAAGTATTTTGCCGCGCGCAATGTTGCGAGCGATGGATTGCTTCGTCGCTTCGCTCCTCGCAATGACGGGGAGTGACACAGCGCCCGCGCCTTCCCCGCAACGTCTGGATCCTCGGGTTTGTCAGCCTGCTGATGGATCTGTCGAGCGAGATTTATCACGCATTGCTGCCCTTGTTCATCACCGTCACGCTGGGGCTTCCGGCAGTCGCCCTTGGCGCGATCGACGGGGTGGCCGAAGCGACCGCCAATTTTGCCAAGCTGGCGTCGGGGCGCCTGTCCGACCGCAGCCGCCGCCGCAAACCGTGGATCCTCGCCGGCTATGGCCTCGCCGCCTTGTCCAAGCCGCTGTTCCCGTTTGCGGGCGGCGCGGCCGAGTTGATGGGCGCGCGCTTCGCCGACCGGGTGGGCAAGGGCATTCGCGGAAGCCCGCGCGACGCGATGATCGCCGACGAAACGCCGCCGGAAATCCGCGGCCGCGCCTTCGGACTGCGCCAGTCGCTGGACACCGTCGGTGCGGTGCTCGCGCCGCTCGCTGCTGTCGCGCTGATGGCCTTGTTTCTCGATGACGTGCGCGCCGTATTCCTGATCGCCGCCATCCCTGCACTGCTCTCGTTCTTGTTGGCATGGCTCGCGCTCAAGGAAAGCGCTCGCGCTCAGCCGAACGCGCGGGCGCCGCTCCTTGCCGGCTTCCGCGACATCGACCGCAATACGCGCCGCATGCTCGCGGTCGGCTTCCTGTTCGCCCTCGCGCGTTTCTCCGAGGGCTTCCTGATCCTCAAGGGGCTGGAGGTCGGCGTATCCGCCACGCTGTCGCCGCTGACCCTCGTGATCTTCAACATCGGCTTCCTGGCCCTGGCCTATCCGGCCGGATCGCTCAGCGACCGGGTGAGTCCGCGGACGATCCTGATGGCGGGCATGGCCGTGCTCGTCGTTGCCGACGTGATCCTTGCCCATTCGGGCAGCATCGCCGGGCTGGTCGCCGGCACCTTGCTGTGGGGCGCGCACATGGCGCTGACCCAGGGCATTTTCTCGCGGATGATCGCGGACCACGCACCGCCGCATCTGCGCGCGACCAGTTTCGGCGCTTTCTGGTTCGTTAGCGGCCTTGGCACGCTGTGCGCCAGCCTTGGCGCCGGGCTGCTGTGGGATCGCGACGGGAGCCAGGCGACATTCCTTGCAAGCTCGGGGGCGGCTGCGGTGGCGATGGCGATGCTGAGTTTGCTGCCGGAGGAGCGAAGCGACGGGGAGGAACTTTAGCGCTTGAACTTCTCGCCCTGCGCGGCCTTGTCGAGCAGCAGTTGCGAGAAGGAGAAGTCACTTCCCATCCGCTGTTCCTGCCGCTTCAGGCCCTCGACGATGGTCTGCAGCCCGACGGTGTCGGCCCAGAACATCGGGCCACCGCGATAGACCGGCCAGCCGTAGCCGTAGACCCAAACCACATCGATGTCGGACGCGCGCTGGGCCATGCCTTCCTCGAGGATTTTCGCGCCCTCATTGACCATCGTGTAAAGCGTGCGTTCGACGATTTCCTCGTCGCTGATCTCGCGCCGCTCCACCCCCTGCTTGGCGGCGAAGTCTTCGATAATCTGCTGGACCTTCGGGCTCGGGGTGGGACGGCGCTTCTCGTCATAATCGTAGAAGCCCGCGCCCTTCTTCTGGCCCCAGCGGTCGATCGCGCACAGCGCGTCGCGGACATTCTCGATGCGATTGGGGTCGCGGTGCCAGCCGATGTCGACGCCGGCAAGGTCGGCCATCTGGAACGGCCCCATCGGCATTCCGAACTCAACATGGACCCGGTCGATCTGCTCCGGCGACGCGCCTTCGAGCAGCAGCTTGGTCGCCTCGACCTGCCGTGGCATCAGCATGCGATTGCCGATGAAGCCGTGGCAGACACCCGCGACCACCGCCACCTTCTTGATCTTCTTTGCCAGTGTCATCGCCGTCAGCAGCACGTCGGGCGCGGTTTTTGCGCCGCGCACCACTTCGAGCAGCCGCATGATGTTGGCGGGGGAGAAGAAGTGCAGCCCCACCACGTCCTGGGGGCGTGAGGTCGAAGCGGCGATCTCGTCGACGTTGAGGTAGCTGGTGTTGGACGCGAGGATTGCGCCGGGCCTGGCAATCTTGTCGAGCCGGCCGAACACCTGCTTCTTGACGTCCATATCCTCGTAGACGGCCTCGATGATGAGGTCGCACTCGGCTAGCGCGTTGAAGTCGAGAGTGGGATTCAGCAGCCCCATCGCCTGCTCGACCTGCTCGGGCTTGAGCTTACCCTTGGCCGCGCTAGACTCGTAATTCTTGCGCATCGTGGCGGTGCCGCGGTCGAGCGTCTCCTGACCCATTTCGACGATGGTCACTGGAATGCCGCCGCTGAGGAAATTCATCGAAATCCCGCCGCCCATCGTACCGGCGCCGATCACGCCCACGCGCTCGATGTTGCGCGGCTTCACGTCCTCGGCGAGGCCCTCGATCTTTGCGGCCTTGCGCTCGGCGAAGAAGAAATATTGCTGTGCGCGTGACTGGACGCCGCTCATCAGTTCCATGAACAATTTGCGCTCTTCGATGACGCCTTCCGCGTAGTGCGTCTTGGTCGCAGCCTCGACCGCCTTGATGTTGGCTTCGGGCGCGTCGAAGCCGCGGAACCGCCGTGCATTCACCTTGCGGAACGCATCGAATACCGACGGGTCCGCCTCGACTATCTTGTCCTGCCGCTCCGACGATTTCGGCAGCGGGCGCGTGTCCTTGACCTCCTCGGCATAAGCGACCGCGTGCTGGACGAGGTCGCCTTCGATCAGCCGGTCGACGAGGCCAATTCCATAGGCTTCGGGAGCCTTCACCGGATTGCCGGTCGAACACATCTCCAGCGCCTGGCGAACGCCGGCCACCCGCGGCAGCCGCTGAGTCCCGCCGGCTCCGGGCAACAGGCCCAGCTTGACCTCGGGCACGCCCATCGTCGCGTTCTTGACCGCCACCCGGTAATGACAGCCGAGCGCCACTTCGAGCCCCCCGCCGAGCGCGGTGCCGTGGATCGCGGCGACCACTGGCTTGGAGCAATTCTCGATCGTGTCGACGACCTCGGGCAGCCACGGCATTACCGGCGGCTTGCCGAATTCGGTGATGTCGGCGCCGGCGAAGAAGGTCTGTCCTTCGCAGGCGATCACCACTGCCCTGACCGACTCGTCGCCCTCGGCCTCGGCGATCGCCGCCACCAGTCCCTGACGAACTGCCGCGCCGAGCGCGTTCACCGGCGGGTTGTTGGAGGTGACGATCAGCACGTCGCCATGGCGGCGAGTGGAGATGGGGCTGGTGGGGTCTTTCACGTCGCTCATATCGCGGTCCGTCCGTAATGTTGTCGATTGAAGGGATGGCTCGATGACAGCCCGCCGTCGACGACCAAAGCCTGGCCGTTGACGTAGCTGGCGTCGTCGGATGCCAAGAATAGTGCCGCGCTCGCAATCTCGCGCGGCTCGCCGCCACGGCGGAGCGGGTTGAGATGGCCGATCTTGTCCTCGGCCCCACGTTCGCGCGCGCCGTCGTAGACGAAGCGGGTCATTCCGGTTTCGATCAGGCCGGGGCAGATGGCGTTGACGCGAACGCCCGATCCCGAAAGCTGCTGCGCCGACACCTGCACCAAATTGATGACGCCCGCCTTGGACGCGGAATAGGCCGCCGGCCCGGCGCCCGAGCGAAGGCCCGCTACCGAGGCCGTGCAAATGATTGAGCCGCCGCGATCCTTCATCCGCGGCGCGCTATGTTTGATGGCAAGAAAGGCGCCGATCAGGTTGACGCGCAGCACCTCGGTCCATTCCTCGACGCTCGCTTCGAGGACGCTGTCGAGGGTTCCGGCGATGCCAGCATTGGCGAAGAAAATGTCGAGTGCGCCGTGCTCAGTAACCGCCTTCTCGACAAGGGCCGCGACGTCCCCCTCCGAACCGGCGTCGCAGGCGACATCGGTGCCCTGGAGGTCGGCCCCGACCACGGTCGCGCCTTCGCTGCGGAACAGCGCGGCGGTCGCCTTGCCGATACCTGATGCGGCACCGGTGACGATCGCGACCTTGCCGTGGAGTCGGTCGGTCAAGCGCTCCTCCCCACGATTTCGCGGGGAGCGCGCGAGCATGGCCTGCCCCCAGCAGGCCAGCGCAACGCGCGACCGCCGCAGGCGGTGGAGGGGTCTATCGCGCTCAAGAAGCCCCTCCACCATCCTTCGGATGGTCCCCCTCCCCTGCAAATGCGGGGGAGGATACGGCGGGATGCTTCTTGAACTCGAGCCTGGCGATGGCGCGGTTGTGCACCTCGTCCGGGCCGTCGGCGAGGCGGAGCGTGCGGATGCCGGCCCAGCTCGCGGCGAGCGGCGTGTCCTGGCTTACCCCCGCGCCGCCGAACGCCTGAATCGCGTCGTCGATGATCTTCAGCGCCATCTGCGGCGCCTTGACCTTGATCATCGCGATTTCGGCCTTGGCCGCCTTGTTGCCGGAACGATCCATCACGTCGGCGGCTTTCAGGCACAGCAGCCGCGTCGCGTCGATTTCGATCCGCGCTTCGGCAACCCTCTGCTCCCAGATGCTCTGCTCGGAAATGCGCTTGCCGAAAGCGACCCGGCTCTGCAGCCGCTGGCACATCAGCGCCAGCGCCTCCTCGGCCGCGCCGATGGTGCGCATGCAATGGTGGATCCGGCCCGGCCCAAGCCGCCCCTGCGCGATCTCGAATCCGCGGCCCTCGCCGAGCAAAAGGTTCGACGGCGCAACCCGCACATTGTCGAGGCGGACCTCCATGTGCCCGTGGGGCGCGTCGTCATAGCCATAGACGGTCAGGTGCCGCTCGACCGTGATCCCGTCCGCGTCCAGCGGCACCAGGATCATCGACTGCTGCTGATGAGTGGAGGCTTGCGGGTCGGTCTTGCCCATCAGGATCGCGACCTTGCAGCGCGGGTCGCCAGCGCCCGACGACCACCATTTGCGGCCGTTGACCACATATCCGTTGCCGTCGCGGCGAATCTCGCACTGGATGTTGGTCGCGTCGGACGATGCAACGCCGGGCTCGGTCATCAGGAAGGCCGAGCGAATCTCGCCGCGCATCAGCGGCCGCAGCCACTCATCCTTTTGATCGCGGGTGCCGTAGCGGTGAAGCACTTCCATGTTGCCGGTGTCGGGCGCGGAGCAGTTGAACACTTCGCTGGCCCAGTAAATGCGCCCCATCTCCTCGGCACAGAGCGCATATTCGAGGTTGGTCAGCTGCTCGCCTTCGAACGGAAAGCTCTCGTCGACGTGGGGAAGTGTCGGCGCCGGCGGCATGAACAGGTTCCACAAGCCCGCCTCTCGCGCCTTCGGCTTCAGGCCTTCGATGACCGGCAGAATTTTCCAGCGATCGCCCTCGGCCTGCTCGCGGTGATAGTCGCCGACTCGGGGGCGGACCTCGCCATCGATAAAGTCGCGGACCCGACCGCGGTAAAAAGCCTGTCGTTCCGTAAGGTCGAAGTCCAACGGCCGCCCTCTCCTGCCCGAGCTGCTGCAAGCTCGCGTCCCGGACCCGCTAGGACGCGGCGCTTGGGGAGACAAGTGCGGGGGGAGCGGACAGGGTCCCCCATGCGTATTGGCGTGGATGACAGCACGCGACGGCATCTTTCCCACCTTCTTCCTTTCCGGTTTCGAATGTTCGAGCTTCGACTGGAAGGAGGAGGGCCGGCGCGACATCGCGCAGGAGCTTCGGCACTATCAACATGCCGACGAGGATTATGCGATGCTCCCGCCCTTGGGCATCGCCGTCGCTCGCGAGGGCATTCCGTGGCCGCTGGTTGACCCCGGATCGGTGTCCGGGGCAGGCCGGGGCTGCGATCGCTACGATTTTTCACGCATCGACGGCTTTCTTGGCGCGCAGCGGCGGCACAATATCCTGCCGATCTGGGACCTGTGCCATTACGGCTATCCTGGCGACCTCGATCCCTTCGGCGACCCCGACGCGTTCGTCGCGCGCTTTACCGCTTATGCCCGCGCCGCCGCCCGCTACGTGGCCGCGCGCGCTCACCACGGGCCGCTGTGCATCACGCCGATCAACGAGCCGACCTTCTGGGGCTATATGGGCGGCGAGTGGGCGTGGTGCGCACCATTTGGCAAGACGCCGGAGCAAAGGCGGCAGTTCACGCTCACGCTGGCCCGCGCCGACATCAGCGCGTGCAAGGCGATCCGCGAGGATTTCCCCGACACCCGCTTCGTCCATATCGATCCCCTGATCTGGGTGGTTCCGCCGCGCGACCGGCCCGACCTCGCCGACGAAGCGCACCGCGAAGCCTATGAGGACGCCTACATCGCGTGGGACGTGATCTCCGGGCTCAAGCTTCCGGAATATGGCGGCAGTCCGGAGCTGATCGATATCATCGGACTCAACAACTACAGCTTCGGGCAGATGGAGTATCAGGGCGGGGGCAAGCCCAACCAGCCGCTAGAGCCCGGCGACGACCGCATCCGGCCCCTTGCCGACCTGATCGAGGAAAGCTGGGCCAAATATCAGCGGCCGTGCATCGTTGCCGAGACGTCCGGACTGGGCGGTGGTCGGCCCGATTGGCTGAACGACGTCACCTGCGAATGCCTCGCGGCCGTCAATCGCGGGGTCGAGCTGCACGGAATCTGCCTGTTCCCCGCGGTGGACATGCAGGACTGGCACTCGCGCGAATGGCTGCACATGGGCATCGCCGACGTCGCGGCGCTTCCCGATGGATCACTCATGCGAACGCCGTTCGTGCCTTATGTCGAGGCGCTCCATCGGTGGGAAAAAAGGCTCAGGCGCGTCACCCGCCTCGACGAGGACCCCTATGACGAACCGGTCAGCCTCGACGACATCCGCGCCGCCGCGCGGGAGATCGATCCCAAGTCCGACGCGGCGTGGGGTTAAAAGGAGCGGACCGCATCAAGCGGGTGAAAGCGGGTTCTCTACAGCGGGTCCTGCAACGCCTTCCGCGGAGCTTGCAAAGGCGGCATGTTTGGCGGTGAGTATGACCGCAACGCGTCCCGCACAGCGCGCTAGCAGCGCTACGGTCTCGATCCCGCTGAGGACGCGTGGCTCGGGATCGATGGCGCATAGGGTGCCGTAGAAGGTCCCGTTCTCGAGCAGGATCGGCAGCGAAGCGTAGCTCTGGAATCCATATAGAATTGGTACGGGATGATTGCGCCAGGTCGGATCCTCGAAGACCCGGTCGATGATGATGGCCTGGCCGCACTCCCGGATGTCGTTGCAGATGGTTTTCTTCACATCCATCTCGTCACCAGGATTGAGGCCGAACTCGATTTTGTCGAGAACCTGTGCCGCAATCCACCGATCTTCGGTCACACGGGCAACGGCAACGAAGCCCATTCCCGTGGCGTGGCAGACCTCCAGCAAGATGGCCTGGATTTCCGGATCATCGCCTTCTTGCGCAACCTGGGACGCGAAGTCGTCTTTCATTGATTGCCTATGCTTGGGCTTTGCGCTGCTGGCAACCCGATAGCCGGTTGCTGTTGTATCCATCGCATTGATATGCCGTACTTTCCGATTACGCCGGACTTCTTGCGCTTCTTATGTTAAAGCAATGAGACTGCCACACGGGTAAACCGGGCCATGACGACTGAGAGACCTTCTAGCTCCCACCCTTGATTGATCGAGCGGCCGTAGCTCTCCCGGCGCGCGATGAAAACGCTCAACATCTCAGAGGAACACTCATGGCAACACCTGACTCTCCGCCCGTCGTTCTGGTTGTCGAAGACGAGATGGTCCTGCGGATGCGCGCGGTGGACGTCGTCGAAGACGCCGGGTTCGTGCCGATCGAGGCCGTGAGCGCCGACCAAGCCCTTCAAATTCTCGAGTCACGCGATGACATTTCCTTGCTGTTCACCGACATTCAAATGCCGGGAAGCATGGACGGGCTGAGACTTGCTCATGCGGCGCACACGCGCTGGCCGCATATCAAGATCATCCTGGTCTCAGGGCAAGTTGCCGTCACCGACCGCGACAAACCAGAAGACAGCAAATTCTTCCCCAAGCCGTTCGAAAACCAGCAGATGGTTTCGGAGCTTCAGGAGATGGTCGGCACGGGTGCGTTGAAAGTCATGCCGTCGATACCTGCTGCGCACGATTCAGCCGCGCAAGACAACGAGGAACTGCGTGCTCTCACTAGCGAGAATGACAGCCTAAAACTGGCGCTGGAGCAGGCGGGCATCGACGCCAACGCGCTACTCGTCCAGTCAGGCATCGACGCTGAAGAGCGGGATGCTGCCGACAAGTTGCAGCATTTGATCCACGCGGAATTGCACCACAGGATCAAGAACATCCTGGCCACCGTGGGTGCGATCACCAACCAGAGCCTGCGCACCGCAACCAGCATGGCCCACGCGAACGCGGCCATCGATGGGCGACTCGCGGCACTGGCTCGCGCCCACGACCTGCTCACCCGGGTAAGCTGGCAAAACGCGACGATCGACAGCACCGTCAGGAGCGCGATCGAGCCGTTCGATCAGGGCGGCGGCCGGTTCATCATATCCGGCGAGGACACCGGGATTACCTCGAGCGCGGTGATTGCGTTCGCGATGACCCTGAACGAACTTTGCACCAACACAACCAAGTTCGGAGCTTTGTCCGTCCCCGCGGGTCAGGTCCTTCTTTCCTGGCGCGTCGACGGGGAGCGGCTTCGTTTCGAATGGAAGGATTCTGGCGGGCCGGTCGTGGTCCCGCCGACGCGCAAAAGCTTCGGCACGCGAATGATGACGTCGCTGGGTCAGCAATTGAATGGCAGGGTGGAACTCGACTACAAGCCCGGCGGCTTCGTCTATACGCTGGATGTGCCGCTCGAGGCGCTGGTCAACAAGTCGAAGGGCCACAATGCGGAGACAACCGCCTAGCCGGATCAGCGGCTTCTTCCGGCCGACCGCTGCTTTTTTGCTCCGATTCAATTAAGGCTGGGCGATGACTGATCTCGACACGTTCCGCGACCAGACGTGCGCCTGGCTTGAGGCCAATTGCCCGCCAGAAATGCGCGAGCCGATCCGATCCGAGGACGATTATTGCTGGGGCGGCCGCAACTGGACGTTCCAGTCGAGCGCGCAGCAGGTCTGGCTCCAACGGATGGCGGAGCGCGGGTGGACGGTCCCGCATTGGCCCAGGGACTATGGTGGCGGCGGCCTGTCGCCGGCCGAAGCCAAGGTGTTGAAGGAGGAGATGGCGCGGATCGGCGCCCGGCCGCCGCTGATGAGCTTCGGCATTTCGATGCTTGGCCCGGCGCTCCTGCAGTTCGGCAACGAAGAGCAGAAGAAGCGCTTCCTGACCGAAATCGCGCGCGGTCAAATCCGCTGGTGCCAGGGTTATTCCGAGCCGGGTGCCGGGTCCGACCTTGCCGGGCTGCAAACCAAGGCCGAAGATGGAGGCGACCACTGGCTGGTCAACGGCCAGAAGGTGTGGACCAGCTATGCCGACGAGGCCGACTGGATCTTCTGCCTCGTCCGCACTTCCAGCGACTCCAAGCAGGGCGGGATCAGCTTCCTGTTGTTCGACATGGCGTCACCCGGAGTCTCGACTAAGCCGATCCTGCTGATCAGCGGCAACTCACCCTTTTGCGAGACCTTTTTCGACGATGTGAAAGTGCCCAAGGATCAGGTCGTCGGCGAGGTGAATCGCGGCTGGGACGTCGCCAAATATCTGCTCGGCCACGAGCGCGAGATGATTGCCGGAATGGGTGTCGGCGGCCGCGGCTCGCTTGGGAGCACGCTCAAGCCCGACGACCCGCTGCTGCGTGCGGAAATTGCCGCGTTCGACGTCGACTCCTTCGCCTACGCGGCAATGAGCGAGCGCTTCTTTGAGCAGTTCAAGGCGGGCGAAGCGCACCCTGCCTTCCCCAGCGTGATGAAATATGCGGGCACCGAACTGAACAAGCGCCGTCACGAGCTGGTGATGGCCGCCGGTGGCTCCGACGCGCTGGAGTGGGACAGCGATCGCTCCGGCAGCGGCCGCAAGGCCCGTGACTGGCTGCGCACCAAGGCCAATTCGATCGAGGGCGGCACCAGCGAAATCCAGCTCGGCATCGTCGCCAAGCACATTCTGCGGCTGCCGGGAGCCTGACGCGATGGCACTTCTAACCGACGATCAGAAGATGCTGCAGGAGACGGCGGCGGGGTTCCTTGCCGATGAGGGCCGGCCGGCGAAGCAGCTTCGCCACTGGCGTGATCGTGGCTGCGGGGACGGCTTCGGGCACGCCTTGTGGAAGCAGTTCGGCGAGCTTGGCCTGACCGGCATCTGCATCCCCGAAGCCCAAGGCGGGCTCGGCCTCGGCGCGACCGATGCGGCGCTGGTCCTGGAGGAGATCGGCCGCAACCTTACGCCGTCGCCGTTCCTGACGACCGCCGTTGCCGGTACGCGGGCGATCGAAGGGACCGCTCATGCCGATCGCTGGTATCCGGGCATCCTTTCGGGAGAGACTGTTCTTGCGCTCGCAATCGACGAAGGCGCCCGCCACGCGCCCGAACGCACCGCCATGGCGGCCGCTCGCAAGGGCAACGGGTTCGCGCTCAGCGGCTCCAAGCAGTTCGTCGTCCACGGCCACTCGGCCGACATGATCCTGGTCGCGGCGCGCACGGCCGGCTCACCCGGCGAGCGCGAGGGGTTGACCCTGTTCGCCGTGCCGACGGAGGCAGCCGGGGTCGAGGTCGAAAACCTCATCCTCGCCGACAGCTCCAGGGCCGCGCGGCTGACATTCGGTGACGTTCAGCTCGACGCCGACGCCGTGGTCGGCGAGGTCGACGGCGGCTGGCAGCCTTTATCGCGCGCGCTCAATGCCGGGCGGGCCGGCGCGGCGGCGGAGCTTGTCGGCGTCGCATCCGGCGCCTCGGCGATGACCATCGACTATCTGCGCCAGCGTAAGCAGTTCGGCCGCCTGATCGGCGAGTTCCAGGCGCTCCAGCACCGCGCCGCGCATCTCTATGGCGAGATCGAAATCGCCCGCGCGGCAGCGCTGAAGGCGGCGCAGCTGCTCGATGCGGGCGACGAGCAGGCCGAGCTGATGGTTTCGGTCGCCAAGGCCAAGGCCGCCGCCGTCGCCGCGCTGGCGGTGCAGGAGGGCGTCCAGATGCACGGCGGAATCGGAATGACCGACGAGCATGACATTGGTTTTTACATGAAGCGGGAAATGGTGCTCGGCGAACTATTCGGCGACGCCTATTTTCATCGCGGCCGGGTGGCGGAGCTCAACGGCTACTGATCCGGCCGCTCGAGCAGGAAGTTGAGGCGGGCCGTGGCGATCGGGCTGGAGCGCTCCTTCTGCCAGGCGATCGCCTCGACATTGGCGACGCGGGTACCGAGCCGCTCGATGACCGCCGCCGCGTAAGTGTCGGTATCCCCGCCCCCGCGCATGTAATCGACGGTGACGGTGATCGGCTTCATCAGCACTTGGTCGTCGCCGATCGCTCGGGTCAGACCGCCAAATGCCGCAACCTCGAGCAGACCGGCGATCGCGCCGCCATGCAGATAGCCGGGCCGGCCGACGACATCCTCGTGAAACGGCATGATCCACAGCGGCCCGTCTTCACCTTCCTCGACGCGCAGCTGTAGCAGTTCGGCATAGGGCGGTAGTGTTTTCACGAGCGCCGCCTTAGCCGCGGCGGTGGACCGGCGCCATGGTCAGTCCTTGGTCTTGTACCCGCACACAAGCCCAAGCACGAACGTTGCGAAGAGGGCGAACTGGACCTTGCCGGTCGGATCGGACCAGCCGAAGTAAGTTGAGCCCCATCCGAACAATCCCACGAACATCGCCACCGCGAGACCCTGGATCATCGCTTAACCCCCCCGCATCGCCGGTCAGTCCCCGGCACCCCCAGTGTGCGCACTGGACAGTAAACAGCTGGTAAAGCTTGCCCGTCCAGCGGACCGCCGCCATAGGGTCGCCACATCAGCCGCATCGCGAGAGCAGCCCATGAAAGCCCAGGTCTTCATCACGCTGAAACCCGGAGTCCTCGACCCGCAAGGTAAGGCAATTCATCACGCCCTGGAGGGACTTGGGTTCGACGGGGTCCAAGATGTCCGTGCCGGCAAGCTGATCGAGCTCGATCTTGCCGACGGAACCCAGGATTCCGATATCGAAGCCATGTGCCGCAAGCTACTCGCCAACACGGTGATCGAGAATTTCCGCATCGAGCGGCCTGATCAGGCCCCCCTAGAGGGCCTGGAGCGACCGTGAAGACCGCAGTCGTCGTCTTTCCGGGGTCCAATTGCGACCGTGATCTGGCGGTGGCGGTGGAGCAGGTCACCGGTCGTGCTCCAGCAATGGTGTGGCACGGCGATACCGAATTTCCCGATGGCATCGACTTCATCGGGCTGCCCGGTGGGTTTTCCTATGGCGACTATCTGCGCTCCGGCGCGATGGCGGCGCGTTCGCCGGTGATGCGCGCGGTCGCCGAAGCGGCGGCGCGCGGAGTGCCGGTGATCGGCGTCTGCAACGGCTTTCAGGTGCTGACTGAAGCGGGGCTTCTGCCCGGCGCGTTGATGCGCAACGCGGGCCTCAACTATATCTGCCGCACCGTTCCGCTGACGGTCGCGAACAGTCAGAGCATCTTTACCGCCGGATATCGTGCCGGCGAAACGATCAACATCCCGATCGCCCATCATGACGGCAATTATCAGGCCGACGCGGAGACCCTCGATCGGCTGGAGGGCGAAGGCCGGGTGGCGTTCCGCTATTCGGAAAGCTGCAACGGCTCGGCGCGGTCAATCGCAGGCGTCCTGAACGACGCCGGCAACGTACTGGGGATGATGCCGCACCCGGAGCGGGCGTTCGAGCCGGCGCACGGCAACACCGACGGCCGCCGCCTGTTCGAAGGATTGCTGGAAGCTGTTTCCTAGCGGGAGGAGCGCTTGAGCGGCAGCTTGTGGCAGCCGGTCACTGCCGGCGGAAGCATGCACAGATAGGCCCGGTCGGGTCCCACCGAATCGAGCACCACCACGCGGCGCTCCATCGTCATCGGCTCGGCGTAGATGACGATTGTCGTCGCGCCCGCAGGCGCCGCAATGCCCGAAGCGGCCAAGGTCAGTCCCAATATCAGCGTTCGCATAAATGCCCCCTCGGGCGAGAGAATGCCGACCTCGCCGTTGAACGCCAAGTGAATGGAAGCTTTGAGCAGGCGTGGCAATCCCGCTAGTATCGCCAAGGCAGCGCGCCCGTAGCTCAGTTGGATAGAGCAGGAGCCTTCTAAGCTTCAGGCCACAGGTTCGAATCCTGTCGGGCGCGCCAAGTCCCGCCACTGCCTCACATGCCGTTCAGAAAGCGGATCGTAGGGCCAGCCTCGGGACCGTCAATTCGTTAGCGAGTTGCACCTCCGGCTTGTCGGCGGTCCCAACCTTTTGCCGCCCGTTCCGACATTCGCCCCCCCCGGCTACCTTCGGGCGCGGTTCTTCCAGCCGATCGCGAGCAGGATCAGGACAAAGGCGGAGAGGCGGATCAGATAGACCCAGCTGCGCTCCTCGACCGGGATGTTGCCGAGCGCGAGGATCGCCTGGCCCAGACCGAGCAGCCAGAAGGCGAGCGCGAAGGCGAGGAACAGGCCGTCATGGGTGCGCGACCAGAAGCGCAGGAAGAACAGGCCGGCGACAAGGAAACCCGCCGCGACCATTCCGGACAGAAAATCGTAAAGGACCGTCATTCTTCCTCCAGGTCCCAGACGAAGCCGAACAGAAGCACGCTGACCGCGGCCAGCGAGAGCACCAGCCGCCCGATCCGCAGGTCGAGTTCCGGCAGCACCGCCAGATCGACCATCAGCAGCAGATTATTGGCGGCCAAGAACACGAAGCAAAGGCTGCTCCACATCAGCAGCCGGGCGCGGGTCCGCGCGTAGCTTCGGCCCAGCAGCAACGCGCAGGCGCTGCTCGCAAGGAAGCAGAGCAGATATACGGCTGCCGGGAAAAACTCGTCCATCGCCCCTACCCTTTCCGCAGGCGGAACGCGTCCGCAAAGGCGGCGACGCCGCTTGTCGTCGAGGCGACGATCATTCGCCGCACTGCGTCAGGCCTGCTCGCGTAAAGTTCTTCCGCCTTTTCAACCAGCGTGTTCACTTCCGGCGAGACGGGCATGTAAGTAGCGTCGCCGTCGGCGTCCGTCGTCGCGAGCCCGGCAGCAACCAGCGAATCGAGCGCCTGCGACACCACCAGGTCGCTCGCCCGAAGCGCCGTCACCAGTTCCTCACGGGAGCGCGGCCGCGAATCCTGCTTGAGCAGGAGCAGCAGTTCGAGCGACCACACGGAGCGGAAGCTGGACGAAATGAAGCGGGAAACGTCCTCCTGGGAGGTCATCCATCCGCTCGCGGGGTTCGGGCCGCCGGCATCGGCACCGCCTAGCGGGGGGAGCGGTTACATTTCAACCGCTGATCCTTTGGTTAGACTGCATTTTTTGGAAGCGCGGTCCCACTCCTCTGCTATGGAGAGGCAACGGTGGCCGGGGGGCTGCCGCCATCGGGTGGGGGAGAGTAGAGTACGGAGAGCTAGGTGAACGTCCAAAATCCTGGTGAATTTCTCGACCGGCGGCAGCTGATTACGGCGCTGAGAGCGCTGCGTCGCGGCGATTTCTCCGTGCGGCTATCCGAGGACGGCGACGGGCTGGACGGCGAAATCGCCTCGCTCTTCAATGAAGTCGTCGGCCTCAACCAGGAGATGACTCAAGAGTTCGAGCGCCTCTCCAAGGTGGTCGGCAAGGAAGGCAAGATCACCCAGCGCGGTCGCGTCAAGCATGCGCGCGGCGGCTGGGAAACGGCCATCCGCTCGGTCAACGAGCTGATCGAGGACATGGTCCAGCCGACCGCGGAAGTCGCCCGGGTCATCGGCGCGGTCGCCAAGGGCGACCTGTCGCAATCGATGACGGTCGAGATTGACGGCCGGCCGCTGCGGGGCGAGTTCCTGCGCATCGGCAAGGTGGTCAACACCATGGTCGAGCAGCTCGCCTCCTTTGCTTCGGAAGTGACTCGCGTGGCGCGCGAAGTGGGCACCGAAGGGAAGCTGGGCGGCCAGGCCAATGTGAAGGGCGTCGCCGGCACCTGGAAGGACCTGACCGACAATGTGAACGCGATGGCGACCAACCTCACGGGCCAGGTCCGCAACATCGCCGACGTGACCACCGCGGTGGCAAAAGGCGATCTTTCCAAGAAGATCACGGTCGAGGTGAAGGGCGAGATCCTCGAGCTTAAAAACACCATCAACACGATGGTGGATCAGCTCAACGGCTTTGCGTCAGAAGTGACTCGCGTGGCTCGCGAAGTCGGCACCGAAGGCAAGCTTGGTGGCCAGGCGCAGGTGCCGGGCGTCGCCGGAACGTGGAAGGACCTTACCGACAACGTCAATCTGATGGCCGAGAACCTCACCGGCCAGGTGCGCAACATCGCTGACGTGACCACCGCCGTGGCGCGCGGGGACTTGTCCAAGAAGATTACCGTCGACGTGAAGGGCGAAATCCTCGAGCTGAAGGACACCATCAACACGATGGTCGATCAGCTCAATAGCTTCGCTTCCGAGGTTACGCGCGTTGCGCGTGAGGTTGGCACAGAAGGGAAGCTCGGCGGCCAGGCGCAGGTCGAGGGCGTCGCCGGCACCTGGAAGGATTTGACCGACAACGTGAACCTGATGGCCGAGAATTTGACCGGCCAGGTCCGCAACATCGCCGACGTGACGACCGCGGTGGCGAAGGGCGATCTTTCCAAGAAGATCACCGTCGATGTGAAGGGGGAAATCCTCGAGCTCAAGAACACGATCAACGTCATGGTCGATCAGCTCAACAGCTTCGCCTCCGAAGTGACGCGTGTGGCGCGCGAGGTCGGCACCGAGGGCCGCCTTGGCGGGCAGGCGCAGGTCGAAGGCGTCGGCGGGACGTGGAAGGATTTGACCGAGAACGTCAACGCGATGGCCGCGAACCTGACCGGCCAGGTCCGCAACATCGCCGAAGTGACGACCGCAGTGGCGCTGGGCGATCTGTCGAAAAAGATCACCGTCGACGTGAAGGGCGAGATCCTCGAGCTCAAGAACACCATCAACGTGATGGTCGATCAGCTCAACGGCTTCGCGTCCGAAGTGACTCGCGTTGCCCGCGAAGTCGGCACCGAAGGCAAATTGGGCGGCCAGGCGCAGGTGCGCGGCGTCGCCGGCACCTGGAAGGACCTTACCGACAACGTCAATTTGATGGCCGCGAACCTCACCGGCCAGGTCCGCAACATCGCCGACGTGACGACGGCCGTGGCCCGTGGCGATTTGTCGAAGAAGATTACGGTGGACGTGAAGGGCGAGATCCTCGCGCTTAAGGACACGATCAACGTCATGGTCGATCAGCTCAACGGCTTCGCATCCGAGGTGACCCGCGTTGCGCGTGAAGTCGGCACCGAGGGCAAGCTGGGCGGCCAGGCGCAGGTGCCCGGCGTCGGCGGAACCTGGAAGGATCTGACGGACAATGTGAATTTGATGGCGACCAACCTCACCAATCAGGTGCGCGGCATCGCCGACGTCGTGACCGCGGTTGCCCAGGGCAATCTCAAGCGCAAGCTGACCGTCGACGCCAAGGGCGAGATCGCCGCGCTGGCGGAGACGATCAACTTCATGATCGACACGCTGTCGACGTTCGGCGACCAGGTGACCAACATGGCCCGCGAGGTTGGTATCGAGGGCCGGCTCGGCGGACAGGCCCGCGTACCCGGCGCCGCCGGCCTGTGGCGCGACCTCACCGACAACGTCAACCAGCTCGCTGCCAACCTGACCAACCAGGTGCGCTCGATCGCCGAAGTGGCGACCGCCGTGACCAAGGGCGACCTTACCCGCTCGATCGCCGTCGAGGCGTCGGGCGAGATGGCGGCGCTCAAGGACACGATCAACGAGATGATCAGCAATTTGAAAGAGCAGACGCTGAAGAATGCCGAGCAGGATTGGCTCAAGACCAACCTCGCCCGTTTCAGCCGCATGCTCCAGGGCGAGCGCGATCTCGCCACCGTCTCCAACCTCATCATGTCCGAACTCGCGCCGCTGGTGAACGCGCAATATGGCGTCTTCTACATCGCCAAACGCGACGAGGACGCCGCCGAAACCACGCTGGAACTCGCCGCCAGCTATGGCGCCGAAAGCACCGACCAACTGAAGCGCGAATTCAAGCTTCGCGAAGGGCTGGTCGGGCAGGCCGCGGCCGACCGCCGGCCGATCCTGCTCAAGGACGCGCCGGTCGACTTCATCCGCATCGGCTCCGGTCTCGGCCATGCCACGCCCGCCAACGTCAACATCCTGCCGGCTTTGTTCGAAGATGATGTGAAGGCGGTGATCGAGCTCGCCTCGTTCAGTGACTTCAACGAAACCCACCAGAGCTTCCTCGACCAGCTAATGGAATCGGTCGGCATCGTCCTCAACACGATCGCCGCGACGATGCGCACCGAGCGGCTGCTCGAACAGTCGCAGCTGCTGACGCAGGAGTTGCAGGCGCGGCAGACCGAGCTCACCACCAAGCAGGAAGAGCTTCACAACACCAACGAGGAGCTCGAGGAGAAAGCCCAGCTGCTCGAGAATGAGAAAAAACAGGTCGAGGCCAAGAATTTCGAGATCGAAATGGCCCGCCGAGCGCTTGAGGAAAAAGCCGAACAGCTGGCGCTGACGTCCAAGTACAAGTCCGAGTTCCTCGCTAACATGAGCCACGAGCTGCGCACACCCTTGAACTCGCTGCTGATCCTGTCGAAACTTCTGTCGGACAACACGCAGGGAAATTTGAACGACAAGCAGGTTGAATTCTCGCGGACGATCCACGGCGCCGGCTCGGATCTGCTGAGCCTCATCAATGACATCCTGGACCTGTCGAAGATCGAGTCGGGAACGGTGACGATCGAAGTCGGCGAAATGCCGATGACCAGCCTCAAGCAGCACATGGAACGGACCTTCCGTCAGCTCGCGGCCGACAAGCAGCTCAACTTCAACGTCGAGTTCGACGAGGGCCTGCCGGACAGCATCCGCACCGACGAAAAGCGGCTCCAGCAGATCGTCCTCAACCTGCTTTCCAACGCCTTCAAGTTCACCTCGCGCGGTGCGGTGACGCTGGCGGTCGGCTGCGCTTCGAGCGGGTGGAGCAAGAACCACCCGGTGCTCGAGAAGGCCGACAAGGCGATCGAGATCGCGGTCACCGACACCGGCATCGGCATCCCGGCCGAGAAGCAGAAGCTCATTTTCGAAGCGTTTCAGCAGGCCGACGGCACCACCAGCCGACAGTATGGCGGCACCGGCCTCGGCCTATCGATCAGCCGTGAAATCGCCCGGCTGCTCGGCGGCGAACTGCAGGTGCGCTCCAAGCCTGGCGAAGGATCGACCTTCACATTGTTCGTGCCGCTGGAAGCCGCCGCTGCGGCAGTCCCGATGGGCGCGACCAGTGCCCGCTTCGAAAATAGCGGCGCCTTTGTTCCGACCGCGCTTCCAACCGGGTTTGAAGTAAGCGACGACCGCGACCAGCTGGGCGATGATCCGTTCGTGCTGATCGTTGAGGACGACCCGACCTTCGCCGCGATCCTGCTCGACATGGCGCATGAGGCCGGCGTCAAAGGCGTTGTTTCCACTGCGGGGGCGGGCACTCTCGCAATGGCGCGCAAGCTTCAGCCCGGAGCGATCACGCTCGATCTCGGCCTATCGGACATCGACGGGTTCGTGTTGCTCGACCTGCTGAAGCACGACTCGCAGACGGCCCATATTCCGATCCATGTTATCTCCGGCGCGGAGCGAACCGCATCGGCAATTGCTCTCGGAGCGGCGGGAGTGACCGAAAAGCCAGCCAACGACCAAGACCTGGTGCAAGTGTTCAGCGGGCTTCTGAACCAATCCCGCTTGCCGGACCCGAAGCGTAAACCGCGCAAGGCGAAGGACACCATCCCTACAGGCGCGCCGAAGGGCCTCGAGGAGCTTGCGGGTACGAAGGTCCTCATCGTCGACGACGACATTCGCAACATCTACTCGCTGACCAGCGTGCTGGAGAGCTACGGATTTGAGGTTCTTCACGCGGAGCGTGGCAGGGAGGGCATCGCCATCCTCGAGACCACCCCGGGGATCGATGCCGCGCTGATTGACATCATGATGCCTGAGATGGACGGGTATGAAACAATGCAGCAGATTCGGCAGCGCAGCACCGTTGCCGGGATTCCGCTGATCGCAGTGACTGCCAAGGCGATGAAGGGCGACCGCCAGAAGTGCCTCGACGCGGGCGCAAACGATTATATCGCCAAGCCCGTGGACATCGACCTGCTGCTGGCGCTCCTGCGGGTGTGGATCGGCCGCGCCCGCTCGGGCGACGGGATGGCGGCTCCGGCGGTCGAGGCTGCGGAGTAGGTTGAACGTGCGCGAAAAAGTCGCCGGCTCCCCGGCCGAACTGCTCGACCTGCCCGACCCCACGGCCGTTGCCGGCTGGCGCCCGCGGGTGTTGGTCGTCGACGACGACGAGCGCAACCTGCTGGCCGTCAGCACCGTGCTGGAAGATGTCGGCGAAGTCGTCATTGCCAAGTCGGGCGAAGAAGCGCTCCGCCACCTGCTCAAGGAGGAGGAGTTCGCGGTCATCCTGCTCGATGTCTTCATGCCGGGCATGGACGGCTACGAGTGCGCCCAGATCATCCGCAATCGCGAACAGACCAAGCGCATCCCGATCGTCTTCCTCTCGGCCGTCAACAAGGAGGCCGAGCATCTGATGCGCGGCTATGCGATGGGCGCGGTCGACTATGTGTTCAAGCCGGTCGACCCGATCATCCTGCGCTCCAAGGTCGCGGTTTTCGTCGACCTGTTCGCCAAGACCAAGGAGATCGAGCGCAAGGCGCGGCATGAACAGGCGCTGCTCGATGAAAATCTTCGCGCCAACGCCGAGCGGCTGCGGGTCGAGCAGGAACTCCGCCGCGCCGAGCAGCGCCAGGCGGCGATCATCCAGTCGATGCCGATCATTCTCTATCTCGAGCCGTTCGACTGCGAGCCCAGGCGCCCCAATTTCGTCAGCGGCGACCTTGCCGCCATGATCGGCTACGGCTTCGAAGACGTGCAACAGAACCCGCAGCTGTGGGCGGAGCGGCTTCACTCGGACGATCGCGACCGGGTGATGACGGCCCTCACCGGCCGGCGGAACAGCGGTCGCTTCTCGGTGGAGTATCGCTGGCAATGTCTCGATGGCAGCTACAAGCATCTGCACGACCAGGCCGTGCTCCTGACTGACAACGACGGGCGACCGCTGGAATTTGCCGGCACCCTGACCGACGTCACCGAGCGCCGCCTGCTCGAAGGCCAGCTGGTCCAGGCCCAGAAGATGGATTCGATCGGCAAGCTGACGGGCGGGATCGCTCACGACTTCAACAATCTTCTCGCCGCGGTCCTCGGCGGGCTCGAGCTGCTCGACCGCCGCGCACAACTGGAGCCGGAGCAGCAGAAGATTTTGGCAATGACCCGCCGCGCCGCCGACCAGGGCACGGAGCTTGTCGGCAGACTGCTCGCCTTTGCGCGGCGCCAGCAGCTGCAGCCGGCGAGCATCTCGGTCGATTCGCTGGTCCAGTCGATGAACGACCTGCTCGCGCACACGCTGGGCGGGCTCGTGCATCTGGACTGGGCGATCGGCTCCGAAGGCTGGTGCGTCTATGCCGACCGGCCGCAGCTCGAGCTTGCGGTGATGAACCTCATCATCAACGCCCGCGATGCGATGCCGGGGGGTGGAACGATCACCATCTCTTCCGAGAACCGGACGATTGAGGGCAACAGCCGCATGGAGCTCGACGCTGGCGACTATGTCGTGCTGTCGGTTGCCGACGCGGGCTGCGGAATCGCGCCCGCCGACCTGGAAAAGGTAATGGAGCCTTTCTTCACCACCAAGGAAGTCGGCAAGGGCACCGGGCTGGGCCTCAGCATGGTCTATGGATTTGCCAAGCAATCGAACGGCGGCTTTCAGCTCGATAGCAAGATTGGCCAGGGCACCCGCGCCGAAATCTGGCTGCCTCGCGCGGAGCTGACCGCCGCCAGCCATCAGCCGGAGGCGACGCGGCAGGTCGTTACCAGCAACCGTCCCTTGTCGATCCTGCTGGTCGACGATCATGACGACGTGCGCGCCACGACCAAGGCGATGCTTGAGGATCTGGGTCACACGGTGACTGATGTGGAAGATGGCGAAAAGGCGCTGGCAAAGCTTGCCGGGCCGGACGAGGAGCCGGATCTAATCATCACCGACTATGCGATGCCGAGGCTGTCCGGGACCGAGCTTCTGTCCAAAGTGCGCGCGACCCGCCCCGACCTCCCCGCCTTGATTGTCACGGGCTATGCCGAGGGCGAGGCTCTCGGATCATCCAAGACGGATGCGAACATTCTGTTCAAGCCGTTCACCAGCGATGCGCTTGCCAGCGCCGTCGAGGCCGCGGTGAGTCGTGAGACCGAGCTCCAGGCCTGACAGCCTTTAGCGGACGAGCTTGCCGGGGTTCATCAAGCCGAGCGGGTCCAGCGCTCGCTTGATCGCCGCAATTGCCGCCAGCCGGCTGGCCGGGGCCAGCCGCTCGAACTCCGCAATCTTCATTTGCCCGATGCCATGTTCGGCCGAAATCGAGCCGCCCGCTGCCGTCACCAGGTCATGGACCATCCGGGTGATGCGCGGCCCGTCCTGCTCATACCAATCCGGCGGGGCAGGCCTGGGTGCCCGCACGTGGAAGTGGACGTTGCCGTCTCCGAGGTGGCCGAAGCCGCTCGCGCCGACGCCGGGGAAAGCGCTCTCGACCTCCCGGGCGGCGGTCACCATGAAGCCGGGCATCGCGTCCACCGGGACCGACACGTCATGCGCGAGCGTCGTCCCTTCGGCGCGCTCCGCCTCCGAGATGGAGTCCCGGATGTGCCAGAAGGCGTCCGCCTGGGTTTCACTCGTGGCGATTACGGCGTCGGTGACGAGCTCTTTCTCAAGAGCGTGTCCAAGGAGCTTTTCCAGCATGGCGTCGGCATCATCGGGTGCCGTCGCTTCGATGAGCACCTGCCAGCGATGGTCAACGGCCAGCGGGCTTCGGGTCGCGGGAATATGCTTCAGGACCAATGCGAGCGAGTCGGCCGGGACGATCTCGAACCCCTCGATGCCCTCGGAATGCTCCTGCAGGAAGCGCAGCAGCCGCAGGGCAGCTTGCGGATCGCCGAGGCCGGCCCAGGCGACCGCCCGCGATGCTGGCTGCGGCACCAGCTTAAGCGCAGCGGCGGTGACGATCCCCAGAGTCCCCTCCGAGCCGACCAGCAATTGGTCGAGGCTGTAGCCGCGATTGTCCTTCTTCAAGCCCGCAAGCCCGTCGTGCACGGAAGCGTCGGGGAGTACGGCTTCGACGCCGAGCACGAGCGAGCGCATGGTTCCGAAGCGCAGCACTTGCGTGCCCCCGGCGTTGGTCGCGACCAGGCCGCCCACCGTACAGCTGCCGCGCGCGCCCAGTGTCAGCGGAAAGCGGCGCCCCTGCTGCGCCGCGCGATCGTGCAGATCGGCAAGGATCACCCCCGCTTCGGCGACGGCACGCTGTGCATCGATCGCACGAAGGTGGTTCATCCGCCGCAACGACAGGATCAGCGCAGAGCCGTCGGCAGGCGGAGTTGCTCCGCCGACCATCGACGTATTCCCGCCCTGCGGCACCAGCGGAACGCGATGCTGCGCCGCCAAAGCGACGATCGCCTGCACCTCGGCCGTGCTGGCGGGAGCGAGGATGGCCGCCGACCGCCCATGAAATCGCCCGCGCCAGTCGGCCAGCCACGGCGCGATGTCGGCGGCGTCCTCTACCACCGCCGGCGGGCCGAGCCGGTCACGGACAGCGGAAATCATCATGTGAATCGGGTTCGACATCGCCGATCAGCTTGGCATTGGCACCGGCTGCGGGCAAATTGTCGGGATGGCCACTGCATCCCGCCCTCGCATCTGCATCGTTGTTGCCCGGGCGATCAACGGCGTGATCGGCCGCGACGGCACCCTGCCCTGGCATCTCCCCGCCGACCTCAAGCGATTTAAGGCGTTGACGATGGGCAGCGCGATGGTGATGGGTCGCCGGACGTTCGACAGCCTTCCGGGGCTGCTGCCGGACCGGCGGCACGTCGTCCTCACCCGCGACCTTGCGTGGCACGCGCCTGGTGCCGAGACCGTCCACAGTGCTGACCGGGCGCTGGAAGTCGCGGCTGGCTCGCCGGTGTCGATCATCGGCGGGGCCGAGATCTTCTCGCTGTTCTTTGGCCGGGCGGATCGCATCGAGCTAACCGAAGTGCTTGCCGAGGTCGAAGGCGACACGTTCATGGACGATCCGCGCGACAGCGGCGGCTGGCGCGAAACGTGGAGCAAGGACCATCTGCCGGAGGGCGAGCGGCCGGGTTTCCGCTTCATCACGCTGGAGCGCGACTGAACCCGCCGTCGAGGATGGAGTCGATGTCGGCTGCGACCGAGTCGACGCTGCGCATTCCATCGATACTGCGAACGAGGCCCCGTTCGTCGTAAAAGGGCAGGATCGGCGCCGTCTTGGCGCGATATTCGCCGAGCCGCTTGCGCACCGTCTGCTCATTGTCATCCGGGCGGCGGCAGAAGTCGCTCGCGCCGCAGACGTCGCAAATGCTGTCCGTCTGCGGCAGCTTGAAGCGATCGTGATAGCCGGCGCCGCAGCGGGCGCAGGAAAAGCGGCCGGTGATCCGGGCAACCAATTTGTCTTCGTCGACGCCCAGCTCGATCACATGGTCGAGCTTGCGGCCCCGATCGGCAAGCAAAAACTCGAGTGCTTCGGCCTGGTCGCGGGTGCGCGGATAGCCGTCGAAGATGATGCCGGCGTCGCCCGCGGAGTCGAGTCGCTCGCCGATCAGGGCGCTGACGATCGCGTCGCTGACCAATTCGCCCGCATCCATGACCGCCTTGGCCTGCCGCCCAATCGGGGAGTCCTGCGCCACCGCCTCGCGAAGCATGTCGCCGGTCGACAGCTGAAGCATGCCGCGCAGCTTGACCAGGCGCTGCGCCTGGGTGCCCTTGCCGGCCCCGGGCGGCCCCAACAGGATGATGTTCACGGGCGCCTTCCTTACCGGCGCTTACCGGTCTTGAGCTTCGCCTTCTTGATCAGGTCGCCATATTGATGGGCGATCAGATGGCTCTGGATCTGGGCCACCGTGTCCATCGTGACATTGACGACGATCAGCAGGCTGGTTCCGCCGAGGTAGAACGGAATGCCCGCCTGGCTGAACAGGATTTCGGGGATCAGGCAGATCAGTACCAGGTAGACGGCGCCGACCACCGTCACTCGCGTGATCAGATAGTCGAAATAGGTCTCGGTCGCCTTGCCGGGGCGGATGCCGGGGATGAAGCCGCCGTGGCGCTTCAGATTCTCCGCGGTTTCCTCGCTGTTGAACTGCACCGCCGAGTAGAAGAAGCAGAAGAAGGCGATGCCGAGCCCGTAGAGCAACAGGTAGAGCGGAGCCCCGTGCTGCAGATAGGTGCTGATGGTGATCAGCCAGTCGCTGGAGTTCGGATCGTTCTGGGCCCCGGACATCTGGATCAGCGTCAGCGGCATCAGCAGCAGCGACGACGCGAAGATCGGCGGGATCACGCCCGAGATATTGATCTTGATCGGCAGGTGGCTGCGCTCCTGCTGAACCATTCCGCGAGCGGTTTGGCGCTTGGGATATTGAACGAGGACGCGACGCTGCGCCCGTTCCATGAAGCAGATGAACAGCACCAGGGCGATCACCAGCACGACCACACCGATGATCATCACCGGGTCCATGGTGCCGGTGCGGCCGCCCTCGAACAATTGCCCAAGCGCGCGCGGAAGCGTCGCGACGATGCCGGCCATGATGATCAGCGAAATGCCGTTGCCGATGCCGCGGCTGGTGATCTGCTCGCCCAGCCACATCAGGAACATCGTGCCGCCGACCAGGCTGATGGTCGCGGTCAAGCGGAACAGCATTCCCGGCTCCACCACCGCGCTGATGCCCTGGGTAGCGCCGAGGCTCTCCAGCCCGACCGCGATGAAATAGCCCTGCACCGAGGTCAGCAGGACCGTCAGGTAACGCGTATATTGGTTGAGCTTCTTGCGGCCGGTCTCGCCTTCCTTCTTGAGTGCCTTCCACGGCTCATAGAGCGACCCGCCTAGCTGAACGACGATCGACGCGGTGATGTATGGCATCACGCCAAGCGCGATGATGCTCATGCGCTCCAGGCTGCCGCCGGAAAAGGTATTGAAGAAATCAAGGACGCCGCCGCGCTGGGTGTCGAACAGCGACGCCATTGCGCGCGGATCGATGCCGGGCATCGGAACGAACGACAGGAAACGGAACAGGATCAGAGCGCCCAGCGTGAACCACAGCCGCTTCTTGAGCTCGGTCGCCTTCGAGAAGCCCGAAAGCGAGATGTTGCCGGCCATTTGTTCGGCTGCGGATGCCATTTGGTTCGAATCCCCTACGCTGCGGCTGATATAGGCAAAAGCTTCGTCATTGCGACCCCGGACGGGATCCGGGGGGCACAATCCAGCTGGATTGCCGCGTCGCTACGCCTCTCGCGATGATGCGCTTTCAGGCTTTCGCGTTCTTGGCTGCCTTGTCGGCGATACGGGCCTCGCGCGCCTTGCCCTTCTTGGCGGCGGCGAGCTCGGCCGGATCTTTGCGTTCGACGATCTCGACCGATCCGCCGGCCTTCTCGACCGCTTCGCGGGCGCCCTTCGACGCACCGGCCACGCGGAAAGCGAGCTTGGCAGAGAATTCGCCCTTGCCAAGCAGCCGGACGCCGTCCTTGCCGCCACGGGCGAGGCCGACGGCCTTGAGCGCGTCATGGTCGATGGTGCCCTTGACGTCGAGCTTGTCGGCGTCGACCAGCTTTTGGATCGCGCCCAGGTTTACCTCGGCATGATCCTTGGCGAAGATGTTGTTAAAGCCGCGTTTCGGCAGCCGCATGTGGAGCGGCATTTGGCCGCCTTCGAAACCGAAGATCGACACGCCCGAGCGGCTGGTCTGGCCCTTCTGGCCACGTCCGGCGGTCTTGCCCTTGCCCGATCCGATGCCGCGTCCGACGCGCATCCGGCTCTTGCGGGCGCCCTGGTTGTCCTTGAGTTCGTTCAGTTTCATGCTCTGCACTCGCTTTCGCTTTTGTCGCGCTATGTCCCTCTCCCGCAAGCGAGAGAGGGACAAGAATTATTACTTCTCCACGCTCACCAGATGCTGGACCTTGCGGACCTGTCCCAGCACTTCGGGGGTCTCCTCGACCTCGATCGTGCGGTGCATCTTATTCAGCCCCAGGCCGACCAGGGTCGCCCGCTGGGTCTTGTGACGGCGGATCGGCGATCCGGTTTGAGTGATCTTGATCTTCGCCAATGGAATTACTCCGTAATCGCTTCGGCCTGGGCCTCGGCTTCCGCTGTGCTGACGCCACCGCGGCCGAGCAGGTCGGCGACCTTCTTGCCACGGCGCTGGGCGACCGCACGCGGGCTGGTCTGTTCCTTGAGCGCCTCGAACGTCGCCCGGATCATGTTGTACGGGTTCGACGTCCCGACCGACTTGGTGACCACGTCGGAGACGCCAAGGCTTTCGAAGATGGCGCGCATCGGTCCGCCGGCGATGATCCCGGTTCCCGCCGGAGCAGCGCGAAGCGCGACCTTGCCGGCGCCGAAGTGACCACGGCCGTCATGGTGAAGCGTGCGGCCGTCGCGCAGCGGAACGCGAATCATCGCCTTCTTCGCGGCGGCGGTCGCCTTGCTGATCGCCTCGGGGACTTCGCGGGCCTTGCCGTGGCCGAAGCCGGCGCGGCCCTTGCCGTCGCCAACCACGACGAGCGCTGCGAAGCCGAAGCGCTTGCCGCCCTTCACCGTCTTGGAGACGCGGTTGATGTGGACCAGTTTCTCGATCAGCTCCTCGCCGCCGTCGTCGCTGCCGCCACGGCCGCCACGGCGATCGTCGCGCCGGCCGCGATTGCCGCCACCGCGATTGTCGCGGCCGCCGCCGCCGCCACGACCGCCGCGCGGTCCACCGC
>JALYPM010000037.1 GCA_030856365.1 Pseudomonadota bacterium | reverse complement strand
CCGCTTCCTCCGCGTTCAAACCGCGGCTCATTGCGTAGAACAGTTGGTCGTCGCTGATCTTGCTGGTGGTCGCTTCGTGCTCAATCTGCGCGGTCGGGTTCTTGACCTCGATGTAGGGCACGGTGTGCGCCCCGCATTGATCGCCGAGCAGCAGTGAATCGCACTGCGTGAAATTGCGCACATTGTCGGCGCCGGGAAGCACCTTCACCAGCCCGCGATAGGTGTTGTCGCTGCGGCCGGCGCTGATACCTTTCGACACGATGGTCGATCGCGTGTTCGCGCCGATGTGGACCATCTTGGTGCCGGTGTCGGCCTGCTGGAGGTGGTTGGGCAGCGCGACCGAATAGAATTCGCCGACGCTGCCCTCGCCTTTCAAGATGCACGACGGGTATTTCCAGGTGATTGCGCTGCCGGTCTCGACCTGGGTCCAGCTGACCTTGCTCCGCGCGCCCGAGCACAACGCCCGCTTGGTGACGAAATTGAAGATGCCGCCCTTGCCTTCGGCGTCGCCCGGGTACCAGTTCTGCACGGTGGAATATTTTACCTCGGCATCCTCGTGGGCGAAGATCTCGACCACCGCGGCGTGCAGCTGGTTCTCGTCGCGCATCGGCGCGGTGCAGCCTTCGAGGTAGGAGACGTAGCTGCCCTTTTCGGCGACGATCAACGTGCGCTCGAACTGGCCGGTGTTCTCGGCATTGATGCGGAAATAGGTCGACAGCTCCATCGGGCAGCGCACGCCCTCGGGGATGTAGACGAAGGTGCCGTCGGAGAAGACCGCGGCGTTGAGGCAGGCGAAGTAATTGTCGCGCTGCGGGACGACGGAGCCGAGATATTTGCGGATCAGCTCCGGATATTCGCGGATCGCCTCGGAGATCGACAGGAAAATGACGCCGGCGCGCTTCAGTTCCTCGCGGAAGGTCGTCGCCACGCTGACGCTGTCGAACACCGCGTCGACCGCGACCTTGCGCGCGCCCTCGACGCCGGCGAGAACCTTCTGCTCCTCGATCGGGATGCCGAGCTTGGCATAGACGCGCAGGATTTCGGGATCGACCTCGTCGAGGCTGCCAAGCTTGGGCTTGGCCTTGGGCTCGGCGTAATAATAAGCATCCTGATAATCGATCGGCGGCAGGTTGAGCTTGGCCCAGCTGACCTCTTCTAGTCCCAGCCAGGCGCGATAGGCCTTGAGCCGCCACTCGAGCATCCACTCGGGCTCGTTCTTCTTGGCCGAGATGAAGCGGACGGTGTCCTCGTTCAGGCCCTTGGGCGCGAACTCCTGCTCGATGTCGGAGCTGAAGCCCCACTCATAGGTGGAGAGCTTCTCCGCCGCCTCGATCGCCTCGCGGTTCTTGATAGGGGTCTCTTTGTTCATTGGGCGCTCGCGAGGGACTGAAGGGTGACGGCGCCGAGCGCTCCACGCACGGCGTTACTGACGACGTTCATGTGCGGCTTGACCCGGCAATGGGCGTCGAGCGCGCAGTCGGATGCCTCCTCGCTGCCGCTGCACTGGGTCATTGCGATCGGCCCTTCGACGGCTTCGATGACGTCGGCAAGGCTGATCTCCTGCCCCGGCCGCGATAGCGCGAAGCCGCCACGGGCGCCGCGGGCGCTGGTCAGCAGTCCGGCGGCCGCCAGCTTGCCCATCAGTTTCTGGGCGGTCGGCAGCGGAACGCCGGTTTCGCTGGCGAGGTCGGACGCGGACAGCCGTTCCCCCGGCTCGCGGCGGGCGGCGGCGGTCATCATTACGACCGCGTAATCGGCAAGGTGGGTCAGGCGCATGGGTCTAATCGGACTGCTTTGGTCCGATTTAGGGTGCGCGGCCCCGAAACTCAACCGTCATTGCGAGCGAAGCGATGCAATCCAGCCTCGGCGCAGCTAGATCGCTTCGTCGCTTTCGCTCCTCGCAATGACGGTCAGGACGCCCGCTGCCCGGCAATCCAAGTGTTCACCCGTGCCTCCAGCATCTCTAGCGGCATCGAACCGGCCAGCAGGATCGTGTCATGGAAGCCGCGATCGTCGTATCTGGCCCCTAGCTGCTGCTTCGCCCGCGCGCGCAGCTCCTCGATCTTGAGCTTGCCGACCATGTAGGCGGTCGCCTGTCCCGGATAGACGATGTAGCGCTCGATCGCCTTGACGATACCGCCCTTGGCGTCGGCGCTATTGTCTTCGACATATTTGATCGCCTGCGCGCGGCTCCAGCGCTTGTGGTGGATGCCGCTGTCGACGACCAGCCGGATGGCGCGGTGCAGCTCGAGCTGAAGCCGGCCGAAGTCGCGGTAGGGATCGGTGTAGAGTCCCATCTCCTTGCACAGTTTTTCCGCATAGAGCCCCCAGCCCTCGTCGGTCGCGGTGTAGCCGCTGAACTGGCGGAACGGCGGCACCGCGCCTTCGCCGAGCTCGGACAACAGCGCCCCCTGGAGATGGTGGCCGGGAATGCCCTCGTGACAATAGAGCGCCTCGACCTCGGTCGAAGGCATGTCGTTCATGTCATAAAGGTTCACATAATAGGTGCCGGGGCGCGAGCCGTCCGGCGGAGGGTCCTGGTAGAAGGCCTTGCCTGCGCTTTTCTCCCGGAACGGCTCGACCGGCTTGATCAGCAACGGCGCCTTGGGGAGCGTGCCGAAATAGCGCGGCAGCGCGGCCTGCACCTGCGCCTGCGCCTTCAGCGATTCGTCGAGATACATCTGCTTACCCGCCGCGGTGTTCGGGTAATAGAATTGCTTCGATCCGCGCATGTGCTCAAAGAATTGCGGCAGCGTGCCCTGGAATCCGACCTGGTTCTTGATCGCTTCCATCTCGCCGTGAAGGCGAGCGACCTGCTGCAGCCCGAGTTCGTGAATCTGGTCAGGCGTGGAATCCGTTGTCGTGTAGAATTTGAGAAGCGCGCGGTAGCGCTCGGCACCGTTGGCGAAGCGCCAGATGCCGTCGTCGGTGCCGGCGACCCGCTGCTGCGCCTGCATCAAGGCGATGGCCCGCTGATAGGCGGGGCGAACGTCGTTCAGAAGCGCGGCGCGTCCCGAGGCGAGCAGCCGGTCCTTGGTCGGCTGATCGGCCTCGAGCTTGCCGACCTTCGCCTCGAAGTCGGCCCACAGCGCACTGTCCTCGCCGCGGTCGAACGGCGCGCCGGCGATGACGTTGCGCGAGTCCGCAATCACATAAGGGAACACCCATTTCGGCGGCAGCACGCCCAGCGACTGCCCCTCCTTCGCTTCCGCGACGGCCTGGTCCATGTAGCGCGCCATCTCCCGCAGCCGCGAGACATAGGCTTCCGCATCGGCGACGCTGTCCACCTTGTGGATGTTGATCAGGAAGGCCGGCCCCTCGCTCTGGGCGCCGTTCATCTGATCGAACACATAGCCATAGTCGCGATAGGGCCACAGCGATTCAAAACGCGCATTGCGATAGAGGAACAGGTCGTAGCTCAGCTGGTCGTCGGGCGAAAGCTGCGCGCGGTTGAACCGGCGCTGCAGGTCAGCGGCATTGCGGCGGCCGAGTTCGCGCTGCGCAAGTTCGGCCTCGTCTGTGAACTGGTCCCACTCGTCGTAGCTGTCATCCTTGATGGCGCGATAGGATTTGCTCAGCGGGGACATCGCCAATTCGGCCTTGTCGGCGGCCTCGAAGAAGGCAGCGAGTTCCGCGTTCTTGATCGGGACCGTCGCCGTAGCGACCGTTTCGGAAGGCGCCGTGGCGGCGGGCACAACGTCCGCCTCCGGCGGCGCGAGCAGCGGGTCAACATTTGCGCTGGTCGCGCAGGCGGCGAGGAGGGTGGAGGAGGCAAGGAGGGCGAAAAGTTTCACGCAGCGGCCTTTCGGGTCTGAGCGCATCGCGGCTGAAATTGTGCCGCTGCGCCGGGCATTGACGAATAAGACCTATGTCATTGCGAGGGGCAAAGCGACGAAGCAATCCACTATTCGACGAACGAATTGTCGGATGCCATAGACGCCGCCAATGTCCGTTTACCGACTTTTCCGGCCGCTGGCGTTCGCGATCGACGCGGAAACGGCGCATCGCGCGACCATTCGGACGCTGAAGCTAGCTCCGATGAAGCGGCAGCCATCGTTCCCGGCATCATTGGAATCCACCGTTGCCGGTCTTCGTTTTCCCTCTCCCGTCGGGCTTGCCGCCGGCTTCGACAAGGATGCGGAAGTCGCCGATGCGATGCTGGGCCTCGGCTTCGGCTTCGTCGAAGTGGGAACGCTGACTCCGCAGCCGCAGACCGGAAATCCTCGGCCGCGGCTGTTCCGGCTGGTCGAGGATCGCGCAGTCATCAACCGCATGGGCTTCAACAATGGCGGGCAGGCGGCGGCGGTGGAGCGGCTTCTGCGCGGCAATCGCGGCTTGGTCGGGGTCAACATCGGCGCCAACAAGGATAGCGCCGACCGCATCGCCGATTACGTCACGGGGGTGCGGGTGATGGCGCCGGTCGCGCGCTATCTCACCGTGAACATTTCCTCGCCCAACACGCCGGGGCTGCGCGGGCTCCAGGGCGAGGGCGCACTGGACGAATTGCTCGCAGCTGTTCGCGACGCAAGGTCTCCGGGTGGACCACCGGTCTTTCTGAAGGTCGCTCCGGACCTCGCTGATGGCGACCCGGAGCGGATCGTCCGCTCGGCCCTTGACCATGGCATTGATGCATTGATCGTCGCCAACACCACCGTGTCGCGACCATCGCTCCAATCGCGGCTGGCAAGCGAGGCAGGCGGCCTTTCGGGTGCGCCGCTACGGGCGCTGGCGCTTGCGGCGCTGCGGCGTTTCCGCAGCGCCGGCGGAGGCGCGTTGCCGCTGATCGCCGCGGGCGGGATCGCCAGTGCCGACGACGCCTGGGAGCGCGTCCGCGCCGGGGCCAGCCTGGTGCAGCTCTATTCGGCGATGGTTTACGAGGGGCCGGGCATCGCCCGCACGATTGCAAAGGCCCTCGCCGAACGGCTGGAGCGCACCGGATTCGCGAACATTGCCGAGGCCGTCGGCAGCGAGTAGCCCTCCAGCCGATGCGTTTGTCTCTTGTTCCTGTACTCGCCGCCCTCCTGCTCGGGGGCTGCTCAACCACCAGCGCAGTCCGGTCTGCTCCGCCCGTTCCGGCGGCTACGGCGGCAACAGGCATGGTCAGTGCCGCCGACCCGCGTGCTGCCGAAGCGGGTGCCGCGATGCTGAGGGCAGGCGGCACCGCCGCCGATGCCGCACTGGCGACGCTGCTGGCGCTGACGGTGGTGGAGCCGCAAAGCTCCGGTATCGGCGGCGGTGGTTTCCTCGTTTACGCGGACAATGGCGGGCCACCCGTGACCTACGACGGGCGCGAGACGGCGCCGATGACCGCGAACGGCAATTGGTTCTTCAAGGACGGGCAGGCGCTTTCCGCCCGCGACGCCATTCCCGGAGGCAAGAGCGTCGGCGTTCCCGGCAACGTGCGAATGATGGCGCTTGCCCACGGCCGGTTCGGACGGCTGCAGTGGGCGCGATTGTTCGCGCCGGCGATCCGGCTGGCGCGTGAAGGGTTCGTGATCACGCCGCGGCTGCATCGCTCACTCGGCCGCTATCGCGAGACGGGCGCATTGTCGGACCAGGCGCGCACGATCTTCTATCCGGGAGGCCCACCCGCGCCGGTCGGCACCCGCGTACGCAACCCCGCGCTTGTCGACTTGCTCGAGCGGCTCGCCCGTCTGGGGCCAGACAGTTTCTATGTCGGTCCCAATGCGCAGGCGATTGTCGCCACCGTCAATGGCGCACCGCGCAACCCGTCCAGCATGGCCCCCGGCGACCTTGCTTCCTATGACGCGAAGCCGCGCCAGCCGGTCTGCGGCGAATACCGCCGCCACCGCATCTGCGGCATGGGACCGCCATCGTCGGGCGGAGTCGCCGTCTTCCAAATACTGAAACAGCTCGAGCGCTTCGACCTCGCGTCGCTGGGGCCGCAGTCCCCGACCACCTGGCACCTGTTTGCGGAATCGACCCGCCTCGCCTTTGCCGACCGCGATAAATATGTGGCGGACGCGGACTTCGTTGCCGTGCCGATCGCGGGGCTGATCGACCCCTTCTATGTCGCCAGCCGCTCGGCTTTGATCGCAACCGATCGCGCAATGACGCAGGTGGTCGCGGGAACGCCGCCGGGCGCGCCGCGCGTGACTGCGGGGCTCGCGCTGGAAGAGGCGGGCACCTCCCACTTCGTCGCCGTCGACCGCTGGGGCGACGTCGCCTCGCTGACCTCGACCATTGAAAGCGCCTTCGGTTCGGGCCTGATGGTCAACGGCTATTATCTCAACAATGAGCTGACCGACTTCAGCCTCATGCCCAGCAAGGACGGACTGCCGGTGGCTAACCGGGTCGAGGCCGGCAAGCGACCGCGCAGCTCGATGGCGCCGACGATCGTCTATGGCCCGGACGGGCGGGTGCGGCTTGCGGTGGGAGCGGCCGGAGGAGCGACGATCATCGCCCAAGTCGCGAGGGCAATCATCGGGGTCGTCGACTGGGACCTGACCGCGCAGCAGGCAGTTGCACTGCCGGTGGTGTTCGCGCCGGGCGACACATTGTTCTACGAGGCGGGCACCGCGCTGGAGCCGATGGTGCCCGCGTTGCGCGCCCTCGGCCACAAGGTCGCGCCGCGTGAGCCAAGCTTCAAGGCGAACGCCATCGAGTGGCGCGACGGCCGATGGGCCGGTGCCGCCGACCCGCGTTCCGAAGGCGCGGCGGTGGCGGAATAGGGGGAAGCAGTGGCTCGGCAGCTCGAACATTTTCCCAACCTCGTCACCATGTTCCTGACGCGCGCCCGCGAAAAAGGCGACGCGCCGTTCCTGTGGGCGAAGCGGGACGGGCGTTGGCAGCCGATCAGCTATGCGCAAGCGGCACGCCAGGTTGCGGCGCTCTCCGAAAAGCTGCTCGCGAAGGGACTGAAGCCGGGCGACCGCGTCATGCTGGTCAGTGAAAATCGGCCGGAGTGGTTGATCGCCGACCTTGGCATCATGGCGGCGGGTTGCGTGACGGTGCCGGCCTACACCACCAACACCACCCGCGATCACACTCACATCCTCGGCAATAGCGGCGCCAAGGCGGTGATCGTGTCGAACCAGAAGCTGGCGAGCGCGCTGGTGCCGGCGGTGCTTTTCTCGTCGGAATGCCGCCACATCATCGGCATCGAGGACATCCGCACCGGCCAGGCTCCCGACGCCGCGCAATATCATCATTGGGCGGAGCTGGTCGCGGGCGGCGGCGACGTTGCTGCACTCGAGACAAGGATGCAGTCGGTCCGGCGCGAGGATCTCGCCTGCATCATTTATACCAGCGGCACCGGCGGAGCTCCGCGCGGAGTGCAGCACCACCATGGCGCGATCCTGACGAACATCGATGGCTGCACCGACATCATCTCGACCGATTTCGGCTGGGACGACGAGATTTTCCTGTCCTTCCTGCCCGCCAGCCACGCCTACGAGCATTCGGGCGGACAATATTTCCCGATCGCGCTGGGCGCTCAGATATACTTCGCCGAGAGCCTCGAAAAGCTGTCGGCCAATATCGAGGAGGTGAGGCCGACGATCATGGTCGTCGTGCCCCGGCTGTTCGAGCTTCTGCGCACGCGAATTCTCAGGACCATCGAGAGCGGCGGCGGCATTTCCAAATATCTGCTGCGCCGCGCACTGGCGATCGGTGCCGACCGCTACGCCGGACGCTCGAAGCCTTGGAACATGCCGATGGAGGGCCTTCTGTCGCTGACGCTTCGGCGCAAGGTGCAGGCAAAGTTCGGCGGCCGGCTGAAGGCGATGGTCTCAGGCGGGGCGCCACTCAACCCCGAGGTCGGCCTGTTCTTCCATTCCCTCGGGCTGACTTTGCTCCAGGGCTACGGGCAGACGGAAGCGGGGCCGGTGATCAGCTGCAACCGCCCGCGCGCCGGTATCCGCATGGACACGGTCGGTCCGCCGCTGAAGGGGGTCGAGGTGCGCATCGCGGAGGATGGCGAAATCATGGTCCGCGGCGAGCTCGTCATGCATGGCTACTGGCGCAATCCCGAGGAGACGGCTCGGGTACTCCAAGACCCCGGCGACGGGACAGGCGTGTGGCTGGCGACCGGCGACGTCGGCCACTTCGACGACGAGGGCCGGATCGTCATTACCGACCGCAAGAAGGATTTGATCGTCAACGACAAGGGCGACAATGTCGCTCC
>JALYPM010000035.1 GCA_030856365.1 Pseudomonadota bacterium | reverse complement strand
TTTCGGCGTTCATTCCGCTGCCTCCAGCCTCACGCGATATACGCCTTCTTCTTACGGCCGCTGAGGTAGCTCTCCATTACGCAGGAGGCGAGTTCGCCGCTGCTGGTGTAGAAGGCGACGCCCTTGGTCAGCTTTGTAAGCTGGTCCACGAAGCCGACCCAGTCCATGCCCCAGTAGTCCTCGATCAGCGCGAACGTGCTGATGCGGCAGCCCTCGCGGACGGCCGTCACCGCCTCCTTGAGCGTGGCGACGGTGCTGCGCGGGTCCGGGGGATAGAGCAGGTACACGAAGTCGCCCTCGACGTGGGCGGTGGGCTGCCCATCGGTCACGATAAAAATCTGCTTGTTCTCACTCGTCCGCTTCCGCAGGATTCGCCGGGCAAGCTGAAGTCCCATGTGCAGATTCGTGAAGTGCTGCGGCGCCCGCTCCAACTGGTTCAGCGGCACGCGCAGGCGCACCTGATAGTCATAGACCGTCACCGGCTTAGGCATGGTCAGCGGCAGTGCCACCTCGGGGATTTGCGCCGCGCCGGAGTAAAACCCCACGAAGTCGATCGAGTCCTGCGGAAAGCGGCCGTGCACCAGCGCCTGCATGGCCATGGCCACCTTCTTGGCCGACAGGAACCGCCCGTAGCGCATCATGGAGCCGCTCATGTCGAGCAGCACGACCGTCGAGCAGCTTGTGACGCCTTCGTGAAGGTGGAGCTCGAAGTCGCTTTCGGAAAAGCGGATCCGCGCCCGAGCTGGGGCAACGGGACCCGCCGCGGCTGCGCTGGTCTCGGCGGCCTGCGCGTGAGGGGTCTTCGAAACTCCCTGGCGGGTGAGGGCGTTGTGCAGCGTCTGGTGCAGGTCGAGCTCGGAGACGGGGTCGCCATACTGGTAAGGCTTGGTCCCTTCGATGCGCTCCCCGCCCTGTCCCGGCGTGACTTTCTCGTGCCCGTCGCGCGTGCCCTGGCGAAGGTTGGCGAACACTTCCATCAGCGCCTTGCGCTGCATCTTTGTGATGGCCCTGGGCGTGAGCCGAAGCTTGCCTTTTCCGTCCTTGTCGAGCATCCCCTCTTTCAGCAGCTCCTCGAGCATCTCGGACTGCTGCTCGTTCTTGGGGTCCTTCATCATTTGCTCGATGGCTTTGAGACCCTGCTCGCCGTGTTGCAGGATGAACTGCATGAGCTGGTCGAAGCCGAAGAGCTTGTCCTGAGTGGGGAACTCGGACCCGTCGAACTCGCCGTAGGAATACTTCATCGCGGCAGCATTCTAGCCGCAGGCGCGTGGGGGTTCTCATGAAATCGCGGGGACCCCTCGGCGTCTCTCTCAGAGTTCAAGGGCCTCGACTGCCCCCGCCTCCCACTGCCCGTACGCACAGGCGTGCGACCGGCATCTGCGGCGAAAGCTTGAGGGAAGTGCCCACACATCGTACCCCCCCGCGGCGGGGGAATGGAGGACCGAATCGTGTAGTTCGTCGAGGTACTCCACGCTCAGCAGCGGCAGCATCGGGTCGGCGGCGGGGAGCTTTTCATTCACGAGCTGCCACGGGGTCTTATCCTCCTTGCCGCTGTTCCTTCGGGCGAGGTTGAAGAAGAGCTGATAATGATGGGCGGCGGCGAGGAAGTCGTCGCGGCCGGTGAAGCGTTCGACCTCGTAAAACTCCTGCTCCATGAGGTTGTGCACGGTCTCGACGTCGGCCTGAAAGCGGTGTTGACCCGGCGGGATGGTGCGGTGGGCCTGTCCGGGCACGCGTTGGATGGCGTCGGTGAAGGCCGAGTCGCGTTTGGCCTGCCAGCTGCCGATGAACTCCGAGCCGTTGTCCGATTGCCAGGTGGCGGCGCTCAGGTCGACGCCGCACGATTGGAGGTGTCGGATGATGCGTCCGGCGAAGATCGTGGCGTAGGTCAGGGACAGCTCGTTGGCGTAGCCGAGGAACAGCAGTCCGGTGGTGACGTCGCGCGCGGTGTACTGATACTGCGGGAGGTTCAACCCCTTCATCGGCTGCCAATATTCGGGAATATCGCAGAGGTTCTTGGTGTCCACGTCAATCTGCTGGCAGAAGTTCCAGTGCTTCTTGACGTCGCGGAGCAGCCGTTTGGTCTGCGGCTTCTTGCGTCGCCAGCGCCGGGCCAGGCCGTGATCGCGGCACACCCTGCGGATGGCCTTGACGCTGTGGGTCAACGCGAACTCCAGCTTCAAGCGCGTGGCGCCGAAGCGTGGGGCGGTTCGCTTGGCGGCGAGGATCTTCGCCTCCGCGGCGGCCGAGAGCTTGCGTGGCCGCGTGAGAGGGGCGCGGGAATGTTCAGCGAGGCTGGCGAGCTTGCCGTCGAAACGATTGAGCCACTTGCGAACGGTCTTGGGCGTGGTCTTGAAGGCAACGGCGGCGGGCTTGACGCCGTGGTCCTTGGCGTAGAGTGCCATGCGCAGGCGGAGGGTTTTGGGGTCTTGGGATTGGCGCATGACGGTGTAGTATGCGTAAGGACGCACGTCGGCCGGGTCTTTGTTCATCG
>JALYPM010000213.1 GCA_030856365.1 Pseudomonadota bacterium | reverse complement strand
CCACCGGATTTGGCGAATTGTACCGGATGTTGATGATGCTGGATTTCGTCACCGGCTCCACGACGGTGTTTTCGCTGACGATTTCGGTTGCCATGGTGAACCGCGCCGCCCGATCGACCTCCTCCATAGACTCCGCCTCGTCGGCTTCAAAGTTCGACAGAAAACGATAATTGTCGGCAAGCCGAAGATCTCGCGCCACCGCCTCCGCCAGGGAGCGGCTTTTCAGCAGTTCGTACTGGGTCTCGTAGAATTCCTGGTCGTAGGGATCGGCGGCCTGCTCGAGCCCCTCGATGTTCAAAATCTTGGCCGTGTCGCGGGAAACCTGGACCGTGACCGTCGCCGCATATTCGCGCTGGGTCAGCATCGCCATCAGAATGCCCAAGGCGATGCAGAATGCAGTGATCGCGATGATGATCAAGCGCCGCTTGAAGAAGATTCTCCAATATTCGCGGAGCGGCGACTCCTTGGCTTCGGCCGGCGGGGGCAGGAAGCCAGGCTGATGCTCGGCGAGCGCATAGCCGCCTGCGTTCATGGGAAGCTGGTTCGGTCCCGGTTGGGGCGTAGGCGGTAGATTGTTCAAGCTAGGCTCCTACGGGACCGGCACGAAGTTTCCGACGACCGGAATAAGTCGCCCGAAATCCGCGATAAAGCGGCGCATCGCGCTCTCTCCGACAACGATGATGTCATTGCCGTAGACGTCCGGATCATTGAGGCGGCCCGCGCGAATATCGCCCAAATTAAACAGCGCCGCCATCTTCTGGTTTTTGACCGTCCGGAAGACGACGACGTTGGAAATGTTGGCGGAAACGTCGGCGCCGCGTGCCGTGGCGACCGCCTGCTGCAGGGTCATCCGCCCGACGATCGGATAGATCCCCGGCTGCTTGACGGCGCCGTCGACGGTGAACGTCTGACCGCGCGCCTTGATGATGTTCACCGAGACTTGCGGATTCTTGAGATAGCGGCCCCGAAGCTGCTCTGAAACCGCATCGCCGACTTCAGCGGGCGTCTTTCCGCCCGCAGCAACGCTCCCCACCAGCGGAATCGCGAAATTGCCCGCGGAGTCGACCTCGCCTTCGCGGGTGAGCTCCGGAGCGCCGAATACTTCGACCTTGATCTGGTCGAGCGGGCCGATGCGATAGTTGCTAAGGTCCACCGCCATTCCGGTGGCATCGGGCGGGGGCAGGGTAGTGGCCACCGAAACGGCCGAGCTCGATCCGTCGAGTGTCGGCGTCGAGCTGCAGGCGCCAAGCTGCACCAGCGCAATCATAAGCAACACGCGATTGGCGAGTTTCAAAGCCGTTTCCTTTGCCTTCGCAGGGGTTGGGCTCACTTCAAGCCATACCGGTCAAGCTTTTAACCGGTTCACTCTCCGCATCAAGTTTTCCGGCAAAATAAATGGGAATGGCTGCAAGATAGGGATGTTACCGCCGGGGGGACGCATGCGCCGGCGAGCCGGCTGAGATGCAATTGTCGGCGTCAAAGGCCGCTCGCGCCGCCCATTGTGAGATCAACGCGCGGCGGCTAGCAGAGCCTTCGATGCGACTGCACAGCCTCGTTTCGCCCTAGAAGGCTGCAGAGCGCATGCTTCGGGATCTCTCCTTTAGATTGGCCGACATTGGCTTGGGAGCATTGCAGTGGGCACGCAATTTGCCCCGCCGCCTGAAACGTTCGGTCTACTTCCTGCTCAATGACATCCGCGTTGCCCGCGGCACGGTCATCACCGGGGGCTCCACGATCGGTCGGCGGACGCGGATCAATGCGGCGTCACATCTCGATCGATGCCATATCGGTTCCTACTGCGCGATAGGTGGTCGGCTGATCGTTAGAGGAGCCAATCACCGCACCGAGTTCCTGAACATGCAGGACTATGCTCAGCGGCGAATCATCTTGTCGCGACATAAGGTCGCCGGCATCGCGCAGAGCAGGGTGGGCATCGGCAACGCGGTGTGGATCGGCGATTCCGTCACCGTGCTGGCAGGAGTGGAGATAGGCGATGGAGCGGTGATCGGGGCG
>JALYPM010000170.1 GCA_030856365.1 Pseudomonadota bacterium | reverse complement strand
AGGACGGCATGATCCAGCCGTTCGAAGGCGACACGGCGATCTTCATCACGCCCGGTTACAAGTTCCGCGCGATTGACGGCTTGATCACCAACTTCCACTTGCCCCGCTCAACCCTGTTCATGCTGGTTTCAGCGCTGATGGGGCTCGACGTCATGAAGTCGGCCTACGCCCACGCCATTGCGCAAATGTACCGCTTCTACTCCTATGGTGACGGAAGTTTGCTTCTTCCGCAGCGGAGCTAACGGCGTCGCATGTCTGCTTTCGACCCCTTCCGGACATTAGCTACATTGCTGCCTCTATTCGGAGGATAACAGCTCTCAGCTCCTCAACAGGCGCACGGTCACGCGCCCACAGCGACAAGTAACTTAAGGTTGTTTCGTAGTAGACCGACACCTGGTGGTGTTCCCACAGGAGTGAACCTTCCACGAAGTCTTCGAGCGGGTCAGGGGGCGGCAGCGTCAGGGAACAGCCTTCATTAGCGTCGACCAACCGTTCCAACATAAATCTATGTGGCGCCTCATCGTCTGAGCGGCTGCTAAAAAGGTCAAAGCCCCACCCCTCGGGCCCGGTGTTCCCGAACTGCAAACTAGGCTCAACTGGCCCGATTTTTGCGTATGCAGACACATCGTGAGTGTATCAGTGTGGTGTCCGTTTTCCACCCAAAGCAGACATTAGTGGCCTATGTCCGCTTTCGACCCATTGCGGACATTCGTAGTCGCGTTAAGCTGGGGCAATGAGAGCGCGCACGAAGGCCATTTTGGGGATCGTAGGTATTGTGAGCATCGCTGCCATCGGCGCAGTGGCGCTTGCGGCCGCTGATGCGCGCGAGATTGGTAGAGTCGATCCCAAAAGTGCGGCCAACTACCGACTGCCGTAGTTCAACTTCTCTGAAACCTACACGAACGGTGTCGCAATGGGCGTCGCAGTGGGCTCCACAAAGGTAGAGGCTATCAAGGCTGCAGAGCGGGGACATCTTACCGTTCAGCCAAGCGGCTGGGGTGACAGCCGCGCAGGAGGAGCCGAGCTATATGAGAGGTCAGAACTCGTTGCTACGATGCTCCGTCAGCCATATTTGGCCTTTTACGATCCCGATGATCTGAAGCGCGGCATGATCGTGGATTTCAAAGACAACCGCGTTGTCGCCATCCGCGTTCACTACATCAACTTCGAGGCAATCTGACGAATACATCGGATGTCCGCTTTCCACCCATTGCGGACATTGGCAGAGTGTCTGCTTTCAACCCATTGCGGACATTCATCTGCCCAGAAGTTGGGCAAGCGCGTTCAGGAGCGCATCATCCCGGTATGGCTTCCTCAGCACGGGCTGATTTCTATAGCGGCCATCGAGAGCGTCCTCCCAATAGCCGGTAGAAACGACAAACGGGATGCGTCGGGCCGATAACTCGTCGGCAACGGAATGGCTCATTTTGCCGTCGAGATTCACATCAAGAACGGCGGCGTCGAATGATAGAGTTTCAAGAATCTCGAGCGCCTGCTCGACCGTGGCTGCGGAGGTGATGCGTGTGCAACCGTGATCTTTGAGGATGTCTTCGATGTTGATGAGGACCATAATTTCGTCCTCGACGACGAAAATGCTGCGCCCTTGCAGCATCCTAGTTTCCATCGGCGACGTGCGACACCAGCACATTGACTGTGCAGACAAGGCCGCTCGGCGGATAATCCACATGGACCGCGCCATCGAGTTCGTGGGCCAGGCCTCGTTCGATCACCTGCGAGCCAAAGCCCTTTCGAGTGGGAGGCGTCACTTTCGGCCCATCCTTTTCGCGCCAATGCAGAATTAGCCGTTCCCCCGACGGGGAGGACTCGATTCCCCAAGTGATCGAAACCGTCCCTGCATCGGTCGAGAGTGCACCGTATTTGAATGCGTTAGTTGCAAGTTCGTGGAAAGCGATGCTTAGCGCAAGTGCTGCCTTTGGAGACAGCCGCAGATTGACCCCCTCGACGTTGAAGCGTTCAAACCGGCCGTCAGTGACCGCGAACGGCTCAAGCGACGCGTCGATCAAGTCATGGAGCCCTGCGCCCTTCCAGTTCTCCCGACTTAGAATGTCATGCGAACGTGACAGCGCGAAGATGCGGGACTCGATAGACTCCCGGATTACGGCCGGAACCGTCGCGGGTTTCAGCCCTTGTCGAACAATCGATTGCACCGTCACCAGCGTGTTTTTGACGCGGTGATTCAGCTCGGCGACGAGCTTTTTGCACGTAGCTTGCTCCGCCTTAAAGCTGGTGAGGTCGATAAGCGAGGCAAAATGCTGGATGATCTTGCCCTGTTCATCCTTCACAGGACTGACTGAAAGTGAAGCCCAGAACTGGCTGCCGTCCTTGCGGCGGTAACAGATTTCGGGGTCATCCTCGTGCTTGCCGGCGACCGCCTTTTCAATCTCCTTAAGGGCCTCGGGACTTGCACCGCGGGCCATCAGGGAATTGAAGCTTTCCCCAAGCACCTCATCGCGGCTCCAACCCGTCAGTTCCAGAAATGCCTGATTGGCGTAAACGATGGGGTTTGCAGCCTCCTTCGCGTTCGTGAACACCATCGCCATTCGTGTCGCATCAGCGGCGACTACAAACGGACCAAGATCGTCGCGAAAGCCTTCGACATCTGCTTCAGCGGACTTCTGCTGTCGGGATGATTCGTCAGAATGGGGCATGGCAAGACGGCTTTACGCAAACCACTGTGGACTTCAAGTTGGTGCTTTGAGCCCTTTCGTAGCTCGCGCCCGAATGTCCGCTTTCCACCCAAAGCGGACATTTGACACCAGCCTTTCTATTCCGCGGCAGCCACCTTGTCCTGCGTCCGCAGTTCGAAGTCGCCTGCGTCGTGGCGTTCGTGGAGCTGCTCGCTGGGGTCGCCGGTGGCCTTGTTGACGATGCGGCCGCGCTTGACGGCGGGGCGGTCGGCGAGCTGCTTCGCCCATCGCATCAGATGCTCATATTCGTGGGTGGAGAGGAATTCCGCGGCGCCTTCGTAGGTCTGGCCGAGCGCGAGGCCGCCGTACCAGGGCCAGATCGCCATATCGGCGATGCTGTAGTCGGCGCCGGCGATGAACTCATTGTCGGCGAGGCGGCGGTTGAGGACATCGAGTTGGCGCTTGGCCTCCATCGCGTAGCGGTTGATTGCATATTCGATCTTCACCGGCGCGTAGGCGAAGAAGTGGCCGAAGCCGCCGCCGAGGAAGGGCGCGCTGCCCATCTGCCAGAACAACCAGGACAGGGTTTCCGCGCGGGCTGGGCCGCTCTCCGGAAGGAAGGCGCCGAACTTCTCCGCGAGGTGAATGAGGATCGCCCCGCTCTCGAAGATGCGGACCGATTCGGCGCCGCTGCGGTCGACCAGCGCGGGGATCTTCGAATTAGGGTTCACCTCGACGAAGCCGCTGGAGAATTGGTCGCCCTCCATGATGCGGATCAGCCAGGCGTCATATTCGGCCTCGCCGATCCCCCGCTCGAGCAGCTCCTCGAACATGATGGTGACCTTCTGCCCGTTGGGCGTGCCTTGCGAGTAGAGCTGGAACGGGTGCTTGCCAACCGGCAGCTCCTTGTCGTGCGTGGGGCCAGCGATCGGGCGGTTGACGTTGGCGAACTGGCCGCCGCTCGGCGCCTCCCAGGTCCAGACGCGGGGCGGAGTGTAGTCGGTCTGATCGGTCATGCTGCGGCTCCTGTTTGAGCAGCGAAGCTAGGAACGGCGCGCGCCGCTTTCCACCTATCCGGCGAAATAGCCCCACAGCAGGCGCGCGGTGAGGCCGAGTGAGATCACCACCAGCAGCGGCCGGATCAGCCGCGCCCCGAACTTGAGCGCGGTGTGGCTGCCGATCCAGCCGCCGAGCATCGCCCCGACCGCCATGCAAGCCCCAAGCAGCCACAGCATGTGCCCGCCGAGGGCGAACAGGATCACGCTCGCGACATTGCTAGTGAAGTTGAACAATTTGGTGAGCGCGGTCGCCTTGGTCAGGCCGTAGCCGCGCGAGGCCACCAGGCTGGCAGTGAAGAAGGTGCCGGTGCCGGGGCCGAAGAAACCATCATAGAGGCCGATCGCGCTGCCGATCGGCGCATAGCCCGTAGACGAAACACGCTGCTGCGCATCCTCGTCCGACATGCGCGGGCTCAGCAGCACGTAGAGCGCGACCGCGACCAGCAGGACAGGGATGATCAGGTTGAGCAGGCTGCTGTCGATCGACTGGACGATCCACGCTCCGGCGACGGCTCCGAGGAACACCAGCACCACCGACAGCCGGTTGGGACGCCATTCGACCAGCCCCGAGCGCGAATAGTTGCGCAGCGCCATGGCTGTGCCAAACATCGACTGCAGCTTGTTGGTACCGAGCGCCTGGACCGGGGGCACGCCGCTGAACAGCAAGGCCGGCATCATGATCAGCCCGCCGCCGCCGGCAATGGCGTCGATGAAGCCGGTCAGGACTGCCACGGCGGTGAGGACGGGATAGACCCAGGTCTCGATCATGCGGCTGCTCCTAGCGGCGGCCTCCGCCTGCCGCTAGGAGCGCGGGCCGTGACGCGATTTTGCTTCTCCATCCATCAGACTGACGCCGCCGCCCGCACCGGCACCGTCGCCATGCGGCGCGGCCAAATCCGCACGCCGGCCTTCATGCCCGTCGGCACCGCCGCTACGGTCAAGGCGATGAAGCCGGAGGGGGTGCGCTCGGCCGGCGCCGACATCATCCTTGGCAATACCTATCATCTGATGCTGCGGCCGGGGGCAGAGCGGGTCGCGCGGCTTGGCGGGCTGCACCGGTTCATGGGCTGGGATCGGCCGATCCTCACCGACAGCGGCGGCTACCAGGTGATGAGCCTGTCCGACCTCACCAAAGTCACCGAGGAGGGCGTCGGCTTCAAGAGCCACCTCGACGGCACCCGCCACATGCTGAGCCCCGAGCGGTCGGTGGAGATCCAGCGGCTGCTAGGCTCTGACATCGTCATGGCCTTCGACGAGCTGGTGCCGGCAACGGCAACCCGCAACCAGGCCGCGGCGGCGATGGAGCGGTCGATGCGCTGGGCCAGGCGCTCGCGCGAGGCCTTCGACGGCGGCGGCGAGCATGCGGAGCAGGCGGCGGTGTTCGGAATCCAGCAGGGCGGGCTCGACGCGCCGCTGCGCAAGGCGTCTGCCGATGCGCTGATCGACATCGGCTTTGACGGTTATGCGGTGGGCGGCCTAGCGGTGGGTGAGGGGCATGAGGCAATGTGCGCCTGTCTCGACTATGCGCCGTCGATGCTTCCGGCGGACCGGCCGCGCTATCTTATGGGTGTCGGCAAGCCGGACGACATCGTCGAGGCGGTGGCGCGGGGGATCGATATGTTCGACTGCGTGCTGCCGACGCGATCAGGGCGCACGGGACAGGCGTTTACCGCCGACGGGCCGCTGAACCTGCGCAATGCGCGGTTCGCCGAGGATCGCGAGCCGGTCGAGCCCGGATGTCCCTGCCCAACCTGCTCGAACTTCGAACGGGCCTATGTCCATCATCTGGTGAAGTCGGGGGAGATCCTCGGCGCGATGCTGATGA
>JALYPM010000152.1 GCA_030856365.1 Pseudomonadota bacterium | reverse complement strand
CCGTTGCCACCGCTGTTGCCCTGATCGCCATCGTTACCTTCATTGCCGCCGCACGGATTGCCGTTACCCATGCTGCACGGATCGCCCGGTGGAATACCGGGGCCCGGCTCATCCGGTCCATTGCCACCGCCCGGGCCATTGCCCCCGCCGGCGCCGTTGCCGTTGCCGTTGCCGTTACCGTTACTATTGCCGGGGTCGTCAGGCGGGCCGTTGTCACCACCGGAGCCGTTGCCGCCGCCGGTGCCGCTGTCACCGCCTGGGCCGTCAGGACCGTCACCGTTGCCGCGATCGTCAGGCGGACCGTTGCCGCCGCTCCCAGCGTGTTCGGCTGAAGGCCCGTTTTGGCCGGCGTCACCATCACCGGAGAGCACGACGGACCCCTGCTCGATCCGCACCGCCCGGACCGTGTCAAGCTCAGCCCCGAGAAGCGCCCTTGTCGCCCGCCGCAGTGCGTTGCTGTCGCTGCCGGGGGCACGGGGATCGACCGCAGAGCCAAGGCGGCCCTTGGCAGTTTCTCGAGCGGCCGCCGACACCGCGATGTCGAACGTTCCGTCGCTGACTACCGCCTCTCCAGGCGTCGCGCCGGATCCACCCGTGCCGTCGATCCCCGGGGAGGCTGTGGCTCCGCCTCTCGCCTGCCTCGCGATTTCTCGATCCGTCCGATCGACGGGAGCGGCTGGACGGCGCACGTCAGCCAATCGTCCCCTCTCGGATGGGATCAGCAGTCCGCCAGCCGGGCCGGCCGAGGCTCCGCTCGAGACCGCGACAGCCAGAGCGCCGACGCCACATGATAGCAGGAGAAAGGCGCGCCAGCGGGAGGATCGCGCTCGACGGTCAGCAAATGGCGCGTGGCCAGTCGCAGGGCTTGCGCTCCGCTCTGCCAACTCGCGATTTGATGCCGACGGATGCAACGACTCCCCCTCTCTAAGAGAGTAAAGGATACGCCTTCTTCCCCATCAAACTCGGGGAGCAAACGACCAGCACGACCACGAAATTCTGTGACTCACAAGCGACTCTTAAGAACTCGTTGAGTCCATTATATTTAATTAATGTTTAACAAGAAGAGCGCGGCGGAGAATCATCCGCGACTCGGGCGGTCAAGCCCAGCGCGCCTCCCGAAACCATTTGGTGACGATGTGTTTGGTGCCGCTGCCGACCGGCTGACCCTCGTGGATCGTCCAGCTGTTCGGGGCCCCCTCGCCGTCCATATTGTTCCAGGCGAGCAGCCGCCCCCGTTTGGGCACAACCGTCACTTCCAGGTGTGGGAAATGGGTCGCTCCGCCCGATTCCGGCTCGTCGAGATAGATCATCGCGGTCCAGGTCCGCTGCCCGCCGTGCGGCTTCACTTCCTCCCAATAGGGCTGGTCGATGTAGAAGAAGTCGGCGTGATGCTTGAATTCCTGGCCCGCCTCGTAGCGCTGGCCCTGCAGCGCCTCGCCATGTGCCGGATCGAGCCCGAGCAATCCGCAGATTGCCAGCTCCGTCTGCAGCACGCTCGGGTGCAGCCGGTCGAGGTTGCAGCTGCTGCTGGTACGATAACCTTGGAATTTCTCCGCCTCGAACAGATCAGAGGGCTGCGACCCTGCGTCGATCAGCCCGACCAGGATCGCGCACTGCTCGGGGCCGAGGAAATCGTTCATCACATAGACCTGCGCCTGGTCGGCAGGGAGGCGATCCACGCCGGGGATCGACTCGATACGCTGAGCCGCCGAACGGCCGACATCCGCCCGAAGCGCTGAGCGCTGCTCCGACAATGGTATCGAACAGGCGTAGAATACAGGTTCGGCCATGCGCGCCCCCGCCGATGTCGCTTCTGATCGGTAGCGCGACCCACCTCGCCTTGGAAGTGCAGAACTCAGGCCCTCGCTTTGGCGCGCTCCAGCGCTTCGGTCACGATCCGGCGCGCCTCGTCGGCATCGCCCCAGCGACCGACCCGCACCCACTTCTCTGGCTCTAGATCCTTGTAGTGGGTAAAGAAATGCTCGACCTGGCTCATCACGATCTCCGGCAAGTCTTCGCGCTGCCCGACCCGCGAATAATAAGGGAAGGTCGTGTCCACCGGGACGGTCAGCAATTTCTCGTCACCGCCGGCCTCATCCTCCAGGAACAGCACCGCGATCGGCCGCGCCCGCACCACCGATCCAGGGATGAACGGCGATCGCGCAACCACCAGCGCGTCGAGCGGATCGCCGTCCGGGGACAAAGTATGGGGGATGAAGCCGTAATTGGCCGGATAGCGCATCGGCGTGTGGAGGATGCGGTCGACGAACAGGGCGCCCGACTTCTTGTCGAACTCATATTTCACCGGCTCGCCGCCCGACGGCACTTCGATGATGACGTTGAGGTTGTCGGGCGGGCTGTCGCCCGGCGGAATCAAGTCGATATTCACTCAGGCTCCAATGCGATAAAGAGCGAGACCGGCAAACAAAGCAGCAATGCTCAAACTGACCGAGGCCAGAACATAAGCGGCGGCCAACCCATAGGCATTGCGCTCTATTAGCAGCGCCGCATCCAGGCTGAAGGCGGAGAAAGTCGTGAAGCCGCCGAGCACGCCGGTGCCGAGGAACAGACGCCATTGCTCCGCTGTGCCGGTCCTCGCCAGCAGCCAGGCAGCGAGCAGCCCCATGGCCAGTGACCCCGCGACGTTGACGATGATTGTGCCGAACGGGAAGGCGGCGCCCGGCAGCCGCGCCACGCCGACGTTGACGCCATGGCGAAGCGCTCCGCCGATTCCGGCGCCGATGAAGACGATGACAGTGCTGGTCACGGCGGCGGCGCCTAGCAGCGGCTTGCCGCCAGCGCCACCCGCCCGATGGATCAGCCCTCGATCACGACTTCCGACCCGACCTTGGTCAGGCCGTAAAGTTTCTCCGCGAACTTCATCGGCAGCCGGACGCAGCCGTGGCTGGCGGGAAAGCCGGGGTTGGCGCCGCCGTGCATCGCGATTCCATATTGGTCAAGCCGCTGCATGAAGGGCATCGGTGCATTGTCGTACTTGCGAGAGCGGTGGAATTTCTTCTTCTCGAGGACCGGCCAGATGCCAAGTGGCGTCTGCTTGCCGCGCTTGCCGCTGGAAATGCTGCTGACGCCGACAAGCTGATCGCCGCGATAAACGTAGGCGCGCTGGATCAGCAGATCGACGATCACCCGCGTCGATCCTTCCGCCGGGATGTTCTCCGCCCAAAGAAATTGGCCGGGCTTCAGCGCATTCTTGCCGAACTGCGCCTCCATCGCCTTCAGCGCCTTGCCGGAATGGCCGTGGCTCCAGCGGTACGGCCCCATGTCGTAAGTTTGCGCCACCGGCTTGGCAGCCACCACCGCGGCCTTCTCCGGCGCCGCCGCGCAACCCGCCAGCGCCAGCGAGCCCCCGATCGCGAACATCAAAGCTTTCCGTAGTAACATGCGGTCCTCGCTTTTGCTTGGAACACTGGACAGCGCAGACCGGGAGCGGGGTCAATCCGGTAACGACACGGTAAACGGCTGTTTAATCGGGGTCCGCGGAGTCTACTCCGCGGCTTGGAGCACTTGGTCAGCTCCTTCGTCGGGCACATGTTCGAGAATGTCTCCGGGCTGGCAACCAAGATAATTACAGATGGCGTCGAGCGTACTGAAGCGGACCCCCTTCACTTTTCCGGACTTGAGCAGGGACAGGTTGGTCTCAGTGATGCCGATCGCCTTGGCGAGTTCGTTGGAGCGCACCTTGCGCCGAGCGAGCATCACGTCGAGGTGAACCACGATTGCCATCAGACATATTCTTCCAGGTCTTGCTGAATGGCCACCGCCTCCTCCAGCGCCCAGACGCACACCCAGACGGCAAGCGAAAGCAGCACCGGCCACAGCACGCTGTTGAGGTCCAGCACGAGGTGCGTGAGCTCCTGCCCGTGGGTGACCGGCGAGAAGGCTGTTTGCCGGATGCTCTCCGACACCGGCTGAGCAACAGCCCAGCCGATCGACGCCAGTGCCGACCGGCGCAACCAACGCACCGCGCCGGAATTGAAGCCGCCGGCGGCGAAGCTTCGAAGCGCCATGGCCAGCGCGATGAACAGCAAAAAGAAGGGAATCGCCCGCGCTAGATTGGCGGCGAACAGCATCAGCCGCACTTCCGCTTTGCCTAGCTGCTCAACGATCCGCTGCTCGGATCCTGGGGTCTGCCAGGCAAGTTTCCGCGCCAGCTGTGGCTCCAGGAGAGTCACAGGGTCGCGCCGGAAGCTGCATTCCTCGCAGCCTGCTTGCGGCAGCGACAAGAGCGGATTCGCCAGTGGGACGAAGGACACGGCGAGGCGGACTACAGCGCTGACGAGGAACAGCGCCGCGAGGATCCGGCAAACCATTCGGAAGCGAGTGGTTCGGGTCATCAGCCGCAATTAGCAGCTTCCTCAACTCACCGCAAAATGAGAAATTATTGTCGTATTACATAAAACAATCGCTATGCGGCGAATATTACCCCACCACCCAAATGGAGATTGTCATGTTCCGCGACACTTTGATAGCTTCCCTGCTCAGCGCCACAATCGGGCTCGGTCTCGTCGGCTGTGCCGCCTCGCCTGTCTTGGCCACGGCACCCGCTGCCCAGACCACGGCTGCCGCGATGGTCGTTCAGCCGTCGGAGGCACTGAAGCAGCGCGCGGACCAGCTGGTCGGACTGCTCAACGGCACGGTCCAGCCGAGCCAAATCTTCGCTTCAGAGGCGCTCGCCAAAGTTCCGGCCGAGCGTTGGACGGGGATCGCCACGGCCGTTCGCGAGCGCCGAGGCAAGGCGATGGGAGTCAGCCGGATCGTCGCCGAGACGCCCCACAAGGGGACTGTCGTCATCGACTTTGCCGAATCGCAATTTTCGGTTCGGATTCGTGTGCAGAGCGAGGCTCCGCACCAGGTCGACGGGCTGATGCTCAACTAATGCGCAACTCGACGATGCTCAAACTAGGCTGCGCCATTCCCGCATGCATGTCTTCGATTCTTGTCCTTGCCGCTTCGCCGGCGCTGGGACGGACGGGTGCAACTGCCGATCCGGTGAGCGCTATCATTAAGCCGCTTACCCAGACCGGCGCCCCCGGCTGCTCGATAGCGCTATCGCGCGGCGGCAAGCGGTTGATCGAGCGCTCGTTCGGTCTTGCCAATCTCGAGCACCGGGTCGCGAACAGCACAGCCACCGTGTACGAGGCGGGCTCCGTCTCGAAGCAAGTGGCGGCTGCGGCGGTCTTGCTGCTGGCGAAGGACGGAAAGCTGGCGCTGGCGGACGACGTCCGGCGCTACCTTCCCGAACTGCCGGACTATGGGACCGTCATCACCGTCGATGACCTCCTGACGCACCGCAGCGGGCTTCGGGATTGGCGTTTTCTTGCTGGCATGGCCGGCTGGACGCTGGGAACGAAGGTGCACAGCAATGGGGACGCATTGGTACTCGCCGCACGGCAGCGGGCGCTGAACCATCTACCCCGCGCTGAATATGCCTACACTAACACCGGCTACAGCCTCGCCGCGATCATCGTTGAACGCGTCAGCGGCCAGTCGCTCGCGGAGTTTTCGCGCAAACGCCTGTTCGAGCCGTTGGGCATGAAGGACACGCAATGGCGCGACGATCACCGGCGCGTCGTTGAGCGGCGAGCCACCGGTTATAGCAGCGAGCGGGGCGCATGGGTCGCCGACATGCCGTTCGAGGATGCCTATGGCGCCGGCGGGTTGCTGACGACGGCCGGCGACTTGCTCACTTGGAAGGAGGCGCTTCAAAACGGGGCAATGGGCAGCGGCGTCGCGCGCTTGTTGCAGGAGCCGCCCCTGCTGCCTGGCAGCAAGCCTAGTCCGTACGCCCGTGGGGTGTTCATCGGAACGCACCGCGGAACCACCGAGGTGGGCCATGGCGGCGTGACCGCTGGCTACCGCGCGTGGGCCGGCCATTATCCTGAGCACCGGATCGCCGTCGCCGTACTGTGCAATGGCGACGTCAATCCGGCGCATCTCGCCCGTGAGCTGGTCGACATCCATTTGCCCAAAGCCGCGCTCTCGCTTCCGGCCCACGGCGCACACCCGATGGCCTCGCGCGCCGCGATTCCGCCGAACGGATCGGCCGAACGATGGCGCCCCGATGCCGCTGATCTCGGTGAGATCGCCGGCACCTTTCGAAGCGAGGAAGTTGGCGCCACTTACTATGCGAAGGTCGAGAATGGCGCGCTCGTGATCAGGCTAGACGATCCCATTCGCGATCCGTGGGTGTTAAGCCCGACGGTCCGCGACAAGTTCGTGTTCAGCCACGGCAGCCTGCGCGTCGAGCGGGATTCCTCCGGCAAGCCGTGCCGGCTACTGCTCAACGCCGACCGGCTGCGCGACTTGCCATTGCACAGCCTCTCCTGCCCGCGGCCCGGCGACCGCGCGCCGCAGGCGCATTGAGGAGCAATCCCCCGGCTCGCCTGACGCGACTCACTCCCACTCGATCGTGCCGGGCGGCTTCGACGTGTAATCGTAGACCACGCGGTTGATGCCCTGCACTTCGTTGACGATGCGGGTGGCGACGCGGCTCAGGAACTCGGGCGCGAACGGATAGACGTCGGCGGTCATGCCATCGACGCTGGTCACCGCGCGCAGGGCGCATACGCTGTCGTAGGTGCGCGCATCGCCCATAACGCCCACGGTACGCACCGGCAGCAGCACCGCGAACGCCTGCCAGATCGCATCGTAGAGCCCGGCGTTGCGGATTTCCTCGAGGTAGATGGAGTCCGCCTTGCGCAATATGTCGCACTTCTCCTTGCTCACTTCGCCGGGGATGCGGATCGCAAGGCCCGGCCCCGGGAACGGATGCCGGCCGACGAACGCCTCGGGCAGCCCGAGTTCGCGGCCAAGCTCGCGCACCTCGTCCTTGAACAATTCACGAAGCGGCTCGACCAGCTTCATGTTCATCCGCTCGGGCAGGCCGCCGACATTGTGATGGCTCTTGATCGTCACCGACGGCCCGCCGGTGAAGCTGACGCTTTCGATCACGTCCGGGTAAAGCGTGCCCTGCGCCAGGAACTCGGCCCCGCCGATCTTGCCCGCTTCCTGGTCGAACACGTCGATGAAGGTCTTGCCGATGAACTTGCGCTTGGCTTCGGGGTCGATGAGACCGGCGAGGCCATCGAGGAACAGCTCCTCAGCCTGCACATGGACGAGCGGAATGTTGTAGCTGTTCCGAAACAGCGCGACGACCTCCACCGCTTCGTTCGCGCGCATCAGTCCGTGGTCGACGAACACGCAGGTCAGCTGATCGCCGATCGCCTCGTGGATCAGCACCGCCGCCACCGCGCTGTCGACTCCGCCCGAAAGGCCACAAATCACGCGGCTGTTGCCGACCTGCTCGCGGATTTCCGTGATCTTGGCTTGGCGATAGGCTTCCATCGACCAGCTGCCGGTGCAGCCGCAGACGTGGCGCACGAAATTGGCGAGCAATCTGCCGCCGTCAGGCGTGTGCACCACCTCCGGGTGGAACATCAGCGAGTAGCGCTTTGCTTCTTCATTGGTGGCAATCGCGTAGGGCGCGCCTTCCGACCGCGCGACGATCTCGAAGCCCGGCGCGAGACTTTCGACGCGGTCGCCGTGGCTCATCCACACCTGGTGCTTCTCGCCGACCTGCCAGAGGCCGTCGAACAGGGCGCTTGGCGCGACGATGTCGATGAAGGCGCGGCCGAACTCCTTCTGGTCGGAAGTGACAACCTTGCCGCCAAGCTGCTGGTGAAGCGTTTGCTGGCCGTAGCAGATGCCGAGCAGCGGAAGGCCACTGTCGAACAGCCGCTGCGGCGCGCGTGGGCTGTCATCCCAGGTGACCGAACTCGGCCCGCCGGAGAAGATGATGCCTTTCGGAGCCAGCCGCTCGAACGCCTCCTCGGCGCCGTTGAACGGGGCGATCTCGCAATAGACGCCGGCCTCGCGCACACGCCGCGCGATCAGCTGCGTCACCTGGCTTCCGAAGTCGACGATGAGGATGGTTTCGCCGGCAGGATTTGCTGTCTGGGTCGTCATGGCAGGCGGATAGCCGTTCCTGCGCGGGAGTAAAGTTTGGTCCGGGAGGACCCCCGGCGGCAACCACTCGCCCGCCGGCGCGTAGGAGGCTGTCATGCTGCGCTCCTTGTCCCTTGCCGCCGCCTCGCTCGCGCTTCTCACCGCCGGCTGCGGCGGCGCCAACGATCCAGCTGTCTCGGATGCCGAACGCCGCGTCGGTGCCGAGCAGCATCCGCAACTGCTGGCCGAATTCGGGGGCAGCTATGCCGGCGACGAAGCCGTCTACCTCAGGCGTACCGGCGAAAAGCTCGCCGCCGCCGCGGGACTTGGCGGCCAGTGCACCTTCACCCTCGTCAACAGCGACGTCGTCAACGCCTTCGCCGTTCCGGGCTGCTACATCTACGTCACCCGCGGGCTGATGAGCATCGTCAACAGCGAGGCCGAGCTGGCGTCGGTCCTCGCTCACGAGGTTGGTCACATCTCCGGCAACCATAGCGACCGCCAGCAGAAGCGCTCGATCCTGCGAGCGCTTGGCGTGATGGCGGTATCCCTGCTCACCGGATCGGAACGGATCAGCCAGATTGCCGGCGCGGCGGCCGGTTTCTTCACCCTCCGCTACTCGCGCAAGCACGAGTATGAAGCCGACGATCTCGGGCTCGGTTACCTGCGCCAGGCCGGCTACGATCCTCACGCGGCGCCCGACATGCTCTCGGCGCTCGGCCGGCACGATCAGTTCCTGACCCGAACCCGCGGCCACGACGAGGCGCGCAGCATCCCAGAATGGGCGCTTACCCATCCCCTGACCGACAACCGTGTTCGTCGCGCGCGCGACGCCGCGACGGCGATCGTCGCGTCACCGGACGCCCTGCCGGAGTTTGAAGCGCGCTTCCTGCAGCAGGTCGATGGGCTGCTCTACGGCGACGATCCGGAGCAGGGGTTCGTCGACGGCCGCCGCTTTGCCCACCCGCTCATGCGGTTCGCGTTCGAGGCTCCGCCCGGCTTCACCCTCACCAACAGCCCGCAGGCAATCCTCATCGAAGGCCCGGACGGCTTGCGAGGCGAATTCGGCGGGGGGCAGATGCCAGCGGGCGGCCTGCCCGCTTATGCCGAAGCCGCGCTCGGCCAAATCCTCAAGGGGGCCACCGTCGAGTTCGGAGCCGCGCAGCAGCTAAGCGTCAACGGTGTTCCCGCCCTTGTCGTCCCAGCCTCGGTGGCAACCGACCGGGGCACTGTGCAGCTGTCGTTCGCGGCCTATGAGGCCGGCGGCGGAGCGGCTCACCACTTCCTGATGATCTCGCCCGCCGGCGCGGCGCCCCCTGCCGCCCTCGACGCCCTGTTCCGATCCTATCGCCGGATCAGCGCCGAGGAGGCCGCGACCCTCCGCCCACGGCGCATCGAGGTGGTGCGCGCGGGCACTTCGGACAGCTGGCAGTCGCTCGCCCGCCGGATGGCAACAGAGCATGGGGTCGAGCATCTGCTGATGCTCAACGGCCGCGCTGCCTCGGAGCAAGTTCGGCCCGGCGAGCTGCTGAAGGTCGTGGCATTTGCCGGACGCTAATCGGCAAGACCGCAAAACAAATGCGCCGGAGCATTGCTGCCCCGGCGCATCCTTGTGGCAATCGTTGACGCCTTAGTAGCGGCGATAGCCGTAGTTGCTGCGGCCGACGTCGATGTCCGTGATCCGGCCGCGGTAGTCGATGGTGCAGTCGAAACGGAGATCGGCAGCAGCGCTGTAGCCGTAGCCGCCGCCATAACCTCCACCATAGCCGCCGCCATAGTTTCCACCGTAACCGCCGCCATAGCCGCTACCGCCGCGACCCGAAGTCGCCGTTCCCCAGATCTTCACGCCGCCGTTCGAACGGCGATCGACCCGGCTGATGCCGACGATCCGTGCAGCGCTTTGCGCGTTGCCGTAACCGTAACCGCCGCCGCTGTAGCCGCCGCCATAGCCGCCGTACGGATTGTAGCTGGCTTGGCCGTAGCTGCGCTGGATGCGTGCCTGGCTTGCGCGTGCACACTGGTCGACCAGATAGCGCTCGCGGTTGGGATCATAGCCCGATCCGTAACCGTAGCCGCCGCCGTAGCCGCGGTTCTGGCCAAGCACCGAGTTGATGATAGCGCCGAGAATATCGCCGCCGCCACCGCCGCCGTAGCCATAACCGTAGCCCTGCGCGGCTGCAGGAGCCGCCGCTCCGGCCAGCGCGATCGCTCCGACGCCTCCGGCCAGAATTTTCGAAATGCCTTTCATGGCTTCACTCCTCTGCATCTTTCGACCTGTGCGCTGAACGCACGAGCCCATGAGAGAGTTCTACCGTTACGGCGCTGCACCGACACTGAATGCCCCCGTATGCCAGGGTTCATCAAGGTAAAGCGGAGTTGATGCTGCTCCCGCGGAGCCGCGAGCGAAGCGCCGGCTTAGGCGGCTTCGAGTTCCTCGTCGCTCATCACCGGTCCCGAATCCTGGCCCTTGGCGAGGACGTCGCGGTCAACGAACTCGATAATCGCGATCGGCGCCGCATCGCTCATGCGGATGCCGGCCTTGATGATGCGGATGTAGCCGCCGTTGCGCTCCGCGTAGCGCGGCGCGATAACGTCGAATAGCTTGATCAACTGGGTGTCGTCCATCAGCCGGGACTGGGCGAGGCGGCGGTTGGAAAGGCCGCCCTTCTTGCCCAAAGTCACCAGTTTCTCGACGTAGGGGCGAAGCTCCTTCGCCTTGGCGACGGTGGTGGTGATCTGCTCGTGCTTGATCAGCGCCGCCGACATGTTGCGGAACAGGGCCTGGCGATGGCTCGAGGTGCGCTGAAGCTTACGATGTCCGACGCGATGCCGCATGATCTTCTCCGTTCGTCAGGGGCCCGTATCAGGCAGCCCCAGCCAGGCGGACTTTTCGGGAGCCGCCCTCATTCCCTGTGCTGCAAAAGCAAAGCAGGCGGAGCAATGCCCCGCCGACCGCCGCCCTCAACCGCAAGTGACCGCCAAAGTCAAGTTTCGGCGTTCCCGCCCGATCCTGCCGCCGAGCCCGATGCTATTTGCTGTTCGCGCCATCGCATTCGTCGCGGTGCCGCCGGATCATAACATCGGCCTCGTCGACCAGCCGGTTGCTTTCGGCAATGCTCTTGCGCAACCCCTTCTGGTTGGTCTCGAACTCGCGAGTTTGCCTGTCGCGCCTTGCCTGGCGGCTTTCCTTGGTGGTGATTTAAAAATTTTTCCGCCACTGCTCAACCGTCGTCGGCGGAAGTTGATCCAAAATCAATTAATTGATCCGACTTTTTGACCGGAATGAAGCACGTCGCACACAGGGCAGTCATCGTCCTGCTTTGCGGTTCGCACTGCTTCCTTGTGGTCGGCCGCAAGGATGTCCTTCGACTTGACGACCACCCCGCCGGGCTTCGCCAGCTTGTTGACTCGATAATGCTTCATGGATCCCACTCCCCGAGAGGAGGAAATGCACGTTAGCCGAATGGATTGCAATCGCCTGTGAGCCGGTTTTCAACGGCGCAATTCAAGGTTTCAGCCTGCCGCCCATTCCTTCGTCTTTTCGACGATCGTCAACTCGCGCAGCAGCGCATCGACGCTCCGGGTCAGCTCGGGCAGGAAGGTGATCTGGTGCCTCGCTCCGCGATAGGATTCGACCATCAGCAAGGCGTCGATCAGGATCGGCACCACCACCCCTTCGGGGTCGTCGAGTTCGGCCAGCGCCTGCAGCTTCGCCAGCGCCTTGTTCCGCGCACCCTCGGGGTCCGACAATGCTTCGGTCCGACCAATCATCCAGCTCATGTTCGCCCTCTCTCGCTAGGGAGCCACGATAGCGGACCAGTGCGAGCGGTGAAGTTCGAGCGAGCCCGCGATTGGAGCGGCCTGGCGCAGGGGGACCTTTCCAGGCGCCGGAACCGCGAGCGGCCGCCTTCCATTCTGCTTGCAACCCGAATGCAGGAGCGACGCCCATGTCTCGTCAATCGAACCCCAACCGGCCAACCGCATGAAGGTCGCCGTTAGGGAACTGGAGTGGTCCGAGCATTCGCTGGGCGAGGTGCCGCTACCGAAGGAGCTACTCAAGCTTTCCGCCGGCATCGGATCCGGGCTTGTGGCGGTGCCCGGCACCGCCGGAGCATCGGTGTGGGCGATCTCCGACCGCGGTCCGAATATCAAGCTGAAGGACGCGCAGGAACGCTACGGCTGGAATTCTCCCGCCGAATGGCGCGAAGCGGACGGCGTCAAGCTGATGCCGCGGCCGGACGTCGGCCCGATGCTGGCGCTGCTCGAGGTCGGCGAAAAGTCGGTGCGGCTGGACCGGATGATCAGGCTGACCGACCAGCAACATCAGCCGATCAGCGGCCTTCCGATTCCAGACAGCGGCCACGCCGAGTGCGAGCCCGCGCTCGACCTTGAGGGGCGACACCTGCAGCCGGACCCCAACGGCATGGACACCGAAGGAATCGCACTTCTCGACGACGGCTCCTTCTGGGTCGGGGAGGAATATGGGCCCTCGCTGGTCCGCATCGCTGCCGATGGCCGCGTGAGGACCCGGCTGGTGCCGCAAGGAACGGAGCTGGCCGGGGCCGGCTACCCGGTGAGCGCGTCGCTTCCGTCGATCGCCGCCAAGCGCCACCTCAACCGCGGATTCGAAGCCGTGGCGGCCTCGCCCGACGGTGCGTTCCTGTTCCTCGCGTTCCAGAGCCCTCTCGCCCACCCGGGCGAGCAGGAGCACAAGGGCGCGCGTCACGTACGCCTGTGGCAAATGTCTTCGTCCGGTGAGTTCATCGCGCAGTTTCTCTACCGCCTCGACGAGCCGGCAACCTTCAAGCGCGACAATCGCGAAGGCAAGGTCGACCGCAGCGACCTCAAGGTCTGCGAGATGGTGGCGCTGGACGGCGGCCAGTTGCTTCTGCTCGAGCGGGCGTCGGAAACGTGCAAGCTCTACCGCGTGCGAATCGACCCTGCCCTCGCGCTTGGAGCAGAGCATGTGGAGCTGGAGACCCGGCCCACGGTGGAACAGCTGTCATGCCAGGATGCGGCACTGCCGGAGCTATCGAAGGAGCTGCTGTTCTCGAGCGACGACTGGCCGGACGTCGGCTCCGACATCGAGGGAGTGGCGCTGCTTGATGACCGCACATTGCTGATCGTCGGCGACAACGACTTCGGCTGCGAAGGCAAGCAGACGCGCTTCTATCGCCTGACCTTCGAGGAGGCGCTGGCCGGCGCCTGAAGCGGGTCAATGCTTCTTGGCGATCTTCAGCCGGTCGTCCTTGGCGCGCTGTTTCACCGACTCCTCGCTCCGCGTGAGCGCCTTGGCGATCGCCCTCAGAGTCATCCCCTTGCCGGCGAGCAGGTGCAGCTTCTGGATCTCGTCCTGAGTCCACGGCTGCCGGTGCCGCTCGAACTTGCCTTCGGCCATGCGTTTCTCCCCTGCCTGGCGGGCAGCATAACAGAAAAGGGCCGCCCCGGTGGAGCGGCCCTTCACTTGATGTGACTCGGCCTAAACGGCTCAGCCGAGCATTTCCTGCTCGAGCTTCTTGGCCATTTCCTCGATGTTCTCGGGCGGCCAGCCGGGGATGTCCATGCCCAGGCGAAGCCCCATCGAGGCGAGCACTTCCTTGATCTCGTTCAAGGACTTGCGACCGAAGTTCGGGGTGCGGAGCATCTCCGCCTCGGTCTTCTGCACCAGGTCGCCGATGTAAATGATGTTGTCGTTCTTCAGGCAGTTGGCGCTGCGCACCGACAGCTCCAGCTCGTCGACCTTCTTGAGCAAATAGCGGTTGAGCTGGTTGGTGTCGGTCGGTGTCTCGGTCGGCGCGGCAACGCCGGCCATGGTCGGGACGCTCTGGCGAACCTGGCTGTCGTCGAAGTGGACGAACAATTGCAGCTGGTCCTGGAGGATGCGCGCGGCATAAGCCAGCGCGTCTTCCGGAGTGACCGTGCCGTCGGTCTCGATCGTCAGGGTGAGCTTGTCATAATCGAGCTCCTGCCCGACGCGGGTGTTCTCGACCTTGTAGGCGACCTGCCGCACCGGGCTGTAGAGCGCGTCGATCGGGATCAGGCCGATTGCGGCGTCGGCCGGGCGGTTGGCCTGGCTCGGCACATAGCCCTTCCCGATGTCCGCGGTCAGCTCCATGTTAAGCGTCGCACCTTCGTCGAGGTGGCAGATCAGATGGTCGGGATTGGTGATCTCGATGTCACCGGCAGTCGCGATCATGCCCGCGGTGACGTCGGCCGGGCCGGTGGCGCTGAGGTGAAGCCGCTTGGGGCCCTCGCCTTCCATCTTGAGCGCAATCTGCTTCACGTTAAGGACGATGTCGGTGACGTCCTCGCGCACGCCGGTGAGGCTCGAGAACTCGTGGAGCACGCCGTCGATCTTGATCGAGGTGACGGCGGCGCCCTGAAGCGACGAAAGCAGGACCCGGCGCAGCGAGTTGCCCAGCGTCATTCCAAAGCCGCGCTCCAGCGGCTCTGCGACGAATACCGCGCGGCGGCGGGCGTCACCCGTTCCACGCTTGCGCTCCAGCGCGTTCGGCTTCTTGAGTTCCTGCCAGTTCTTCGCGTTGACGGCCATGTTTCTTCCTTGGCAGTGGGGCCGCGACGTCTCGCGAAGCCCCTGATGATCGTTCTTCTTCTGTCCTTGGCCAAAGTATCACTTTGGCCAAAATGTCAGACGCGGCGGCGCTTGGACGGGCGGACGCCGTTGTGCGGGATCGGGGTCACGTCGCGGATCGAGGTGATCTGGAAACCGACCGCCTGAAGCGCCCGAAGCGCGCTCTCGCGGCCCGATCCGGGACCCTTGACCTCGACCTCGAGGGTGCGGACGCCATGCTCGGCGGCCTTCTTCCCCGCGTCTTCGGCGGCAACCTGGGCGGCATAGGGAGTCGACTTGCGGCTGCCCTTGAAGCCCATCGTCCCGGCCGAGCTCCAGGCAATCGCATTGCCCTGCGCGTCGGTGATCGTGATCATGGTATTGTTGAAGCTGGCGTTCACGTGAGCGACGCCGGCGGTGATGTTCTTGCGCTCCCGCCGACGAAGGCGCTGCGGTGCTTGGGCCATTTCCTAAATCCTAAAATCGAAGCTGCTGAAGGGCGTGATGAGAAGAAATATTCGATCGTCCCCCGGACGATCGTTATTTCTTCTTCCCCGCGATCGGCTTGGCCTTGCCCTTGCGGGTGCGCGCATTGGTGTGCGTGCGCTGGCCGCGGACCGGAAGGCCCTTGCGATGGCGAAGCCCGCGATAGCAGGCGAGGTCCATCAGCCGCTTGATGTTCATCGCGGTCT
>JALYPM010000117.1 GCA_030856365.1 Pseudomonadota bacterium | reverse complement strand
TAGGGCCAAGACTCATAACCACCACATGATGGTGGCGGCGAGGTGGATGTTGGCGAGGAAGTTGGCGGCGAGCTTGTCGTATCGGGTGGCGAGGCGGCGGCAGTCCTTAAGGCGGCAGAACATGCGCTCGATGGCGTTGCGGCCCCTGTAGAGGGTTTTGCTGAAGCAGCTCTTCCAACGGCGGTTGGATTTGGGCGGGATGTTGGGGACCGCGCCCTGCTCCTCGATGATGTCGCGGATGCGGTTACTGTCATAGGCGCGGTCGGCGTGGACGATGCAGCGCGGCGGCAAGTCTGCCAGCAGCCGTTCGCCCGCCTTGCAGTCGGCGGCCTGTCCGGGCGTCAGCAGGAAGGCGAGCGGTCGTCCCTGGCGGTCGGTGATGGCATGGACCTTGGTGTTGCGGCCGCCTCGGCTGATGCCGATCGCCTGGGAGCACGCCCCCCTTTTCCGCCGGCAGCCGAGCGATGCGCTTTGACATGCGTGCTGTCGATCAGCACCTCGGTCGGCGGACCGCCCGCTTCCGCCAGCGTCTCGAACACCACGCGCCACACGCCCTTGGCCGCCCAGCGGACATTGCGGTTGTAGAGCGTCTTGGGCGGGCCGTAGATCGCCGGCGCATCCTTCCACCGACAACCCGATTGCAACACATGGACGATGCCGCTGATCACTCGCCGGTCATCGACCCGCGGCACCCCGCGCGGCTTGTTCGGCAACAGCGGCTGCAACCGCGCCCACTGCCCGTCGCTCAGCCAAAACTCACCCGCCATCATCACCTCCCGATCAATCGAGAGGTTGAATCACATTCCAATCGCAAAGAGAATCCTGTTTATGGGTCCCAGCCCTAGCTTGGAAGCGGCACAGAAACTCTGTGGGCTCCTCGTCAAAGGCGCGACAGCTGAGGGAACGGACTTCTCTCGTCGAGGAAAGAGCGGGACCTGCCACCGCCGGAGCGCTTCGAATGGCGGCAACCAACTCATGCGGGTTAGGCCCGGCTCCGGCACCGGTGTGCTGACAGGCACTCAACATCAGAAGGACGAGCAATATCCTCATTGAAGAATAGTCGCCCATTTGGCGTTGGCGTTCAATGTCCGCTTTCGACCCATTGCGGACATTCAGACGCGCTGACATGATGCCTGCATGAGCTTGAGAATTGTTTTGGGCTTGGTGGCTGCGGCCTCGCTGGCAGCGTGCGTGCAACGTCCAATGGATGGGCCCAAAACGATGTCGGGGGCACAGGCTCCCCGCGCCCTTAACGAACATGAACTCCGTGCCTTGTTTAATGGGCGGACAATCAATGACGTTGTTCCTGAGGGTCTGCAGGACTTGTCTACTCCCGAACAATTCAACAAGGATGGCACTTACGTCAGATATGCGGATAACAGGGAACTTGAAGGTCGCTTCACTATCGAGTCAGGTATGGTATGCGTGGACTACAACATTCATCCAAAGTTCTGTCGTTATATATTCATTGATGATGCGGGTTTTTACTATAAAAGCCCGTCCATGGAGTCGCCACGATACCCGATTTCAGTCAGCCCTCGTCCCAAATAGGCCCACGCATTTTTCCGTCGCAATGGAAGAGGATGTCCGTTTCCACCCAGAGCCGACACTCGCTCAGTGTCTGCTTTCGACCCATTGCAGACGTTTGCCGCCGTGGCCTACAGCGGTTCTCATGAAGGTCCTCCTCGCCACGGCCATCTCTGTCGGCACAACTCTGGGGGCTTGCTCCAGCGAACAGGAAATGCCTCATGTGAGGCCGAGTGAAGAGACGCTCGTGCACAAGGCGCTGGACATTTACCGTGAAGGGAAAGTCAGTCGGGCGGAGCTGCTGAAGACTTATGATCCGGTGGTGGTCTACCTTCCGAAGATGACCTGTGTCGGCCTGAACCTGAAGGACGACAGTTTCGGCGGGGACCAGACGATGTGCTTTGACCGAAGCGGAAAGCAGGTGGTGAGCTATCTGAACGGACAGTAGCGAACCCGTCCGCTTTCAACCCATTGCAGACATTCGCGACGAATGTGACAACTACGTTTGTCTGGAGACTTCGACTCTGACGCGGCTTAAGCGGGAGGCAAAGCAGAAGGTCGGGAAGCCCGAGTGATGGACGACTTGCCATTTGCGCCGGGCTGCGGCTGCCTGTTTGGATTACCGGACGGTTCGTTCAAGCGGTGGTTGCAAGCGATTGCGGCGTTCATAGCGTTCATGGCCCTCGTTTTAGGAGTGACCTACGCACTTGGCTACTAAGCCGTGTCTGCAAACTGCCTAAACTTCCGATCGATGACGCCGCCGCCGCGACCGCTGACGAGGAAGACGTATCTCTTGGGCGGGATCTCATAGAATTCGACACTCGGGAATGTCCGCTTTCCACCCAAAGCAGACATAAGCAGGCACCGTCGTTTGGCGTATCGCCAGCGTATCGCAAATCGCTCGATTTTCCCTTCGATGGGCGCATTCTTCCGCAGGAAACAACGCAAAACTGAGAAAAACTGCTGCGGCCTATGCAATCGCACTGCAGAGGGTGGTGCCGTCGTTCCAGGCGTTGATTTCGAAAGCCGGGCATGGAACGACGAAATCCTCCAAACCCTGTGAACTTCCTCGCCGCTGTCGAAGATCGTCGGATCGAAATCGTCGGGTCGGACGACGGCTCATCTGCCATGACGCACCTATGTTGCATGGAGTAGCCGAGTTCAGACAGGAATCGAGGGAAATCCGCGGAAATCAGTGAAACGCGATTGCAACGTGGAACTGAGACAAAATAAACCCGCTCGCCGCACCTAATGCACTGTTTCTATTAGGTAAAAGGGTGGATGCCCCGCGAGGATTCGAACCTCGATTGACGGATTCAGAGTCCGTAGTCTTACCATTAGACGACGGGGCAATAGCGACGCGGCGAGATAGAAATCGCCTTCCGCACTGTCAAC
>JALYPM010000112.1 GCA_030856365.1 Pseudomonadota bacterium | reverse complement strand
CCCCTGCCACGCCCTCATTTGCGCGGCAAGGTTCGACCGGCGTCTAGATGTTGATGATTCCCAGCACCAGCAGCAGGATCAGGGTCCCGGCCGCCGTCAGAAGCAGCGAACCGGCACAGCCGAGGCGGTTGGAAAAGAAGAAGAACATCGGCGTCGTCCACATTTTGCCGACGTTTAACGGAACCGGCCTCTAAAGGCTCCGCATCAGCTTCACCGCGACCGCCATCCACGGCGGATCGGCGACGACGCTCTGCCGGCCACCGGCGCCGGGCGGCAGCAGGTGAAGCTTGCCTTCCTCACGGCCGATCAGTCGTCCGAAGATGAAGCGGCCAGCCGGACGCGGCACCAGTACGTCGCGGTTGAGCGCGCGGCTGAATGCTTGGGGCTCCAGCATCTCGCACCAGATTTCGTCGCCGGTTCGATAGTCGCCGATACCGGCGGCAACGGTCACTGCGATTTGTCCAGGTGCCGGTCGCGGCGGGACAACGAGAGAGGTGCGGCGAGGAGCAACAGCGCCAGTGAAGCCGAGCACCGCCGCAACCGGCAGTTCGGCCTTGTCCCCGGCGCCCTGCACCAGATCCGAAGCCTCAACCCCCAAAGCGGCAGCGATGCGATTGAGCCAATTGACCGAGACGGTGCGGGTGCCGGTCTCAAGCCGCCCGATCGTCTGCGCGGTGGTCGGCGGGTCGCACCTCTTCGCCACGTCGTCGAGTGTCATTCGCCTCGATCGACGGACATCCCTGATCCTTGTGATCACCCCTTACTCCCCGTAACGAACCTATCCGGTTTTCTTCTGTCCTACAGTTTCTCCACTGTGGCAAGCATAAAGCGAATCGAGAAAGGGACGGCATGGCTGGATTGCGAGACGGACGGCTGCTGGTTGAGCGGGCGGTCGATGGTGAGGAGAGGGGGGCAACGCGCGCCCGTCGGCCGGCCCGGTCGGTGACCGTCAACCTTGCGGAGTCTCCGCTCGGCTGGCTGTTCGCTCGCGGTCTGCTGTCTCAGGTTCAGTTCGACGCCGGCGAGCGGCTCCGGCTGGATTGGGAGCGGGCACAGCTAGCGCCGCGGGTGACGATGACGTGGGATGCCGCGCCGGCGGGTAGGCAACGTGGGGGTTCCTCGGTGAGAGCCGACCTGACATCCAGCCAAATCGATGCCAAGCGCCGTTTCGAAAGCGCCATCGCGGAGGCGGGTCCGGGCCTTGCCGATATTCTTTGGCGCATCGTCTGCGCGGGCGAGGGCATGCGCGATGCGGAAAGCGCGCTCGGCTGGCCGGCGAGGGCGGGCAAACTGGTCCTCACCCTCGCGCTGGATCGAATCGCGGCCTTTTACCGGATCGGATGACCGTAGGGCTCCCGCGCGCGCGGGCACGAAAGGCGCCGCGCCTCCCTGCGGAAGCGCGGCGCGTTGTCGTTTAAGCGCGCAGGCTAGAAGCCGCCGCCGCCTGTTCCGGCACCGCCGGAGCCGCCGGTCGAGCCGGAGCTGCCTTCTATGTCGGTTTCTTCCGGCTGGGGGCGCCCGCCAGTTTCCTGATCTTCATTGTCGAGCGCGCCCTGGCCCTGTTCGGCGAAGTTCTGGTCCGGCGCGCCTTCCTGCAGATATTCGCTCGAGTCCTCGCTTTGCGAGCCGACGAACCCGCCGCCCTGATTGCCAGCGGAGGACTGCTCGTCGCTTTGCTGACCAGTCTTGGCGTCGGACTGACCGGTTGCGCTTTGGCCCTGCTGGCCGAACTCGCTCTGGCTGCCTTGCTGGCTGCCGAATTGATCGGAGCTTTGGCCCCCTGATTGCTGATTCTGCTGGCCGAACTGCTCGGAGTTCTGGCCGCCCGAGGGCGACTGCTGGCCGGCCTGGCCGCTGGTCTGGTCCTCGTCCTGCTTGCGGATCGGGGGTTGCTGGCCGCTGCCTTCGTTCTGATCGCGTTCGCTCATCATCTGTCTCCCAACTGGCCCCGTGCTCCTGATCGAACAACATGGGTGTGGGCGGACCGTTCCGACGGCGGCACGGCCGATGCGACGAAACGACGGCGGAGGGGCCGCTTTTGCGACAAGCTGCGGCGGCCCCTCGATCCTGATGAACGCTATGCCTGCGGTTCTTCCTCGGTCGGCTCTTCGGCCGGAGCGGCGGCGTCGCCAGCGCCAGCTTCGGCGGTCGCGCCGGGCTCGGCGTTGGGATCATAGTCCTCGGTAAAGGCACCGGTCTCGCGCTCGAAGGTCTGCGCCATGACGTCGACGCCCTGCGCCTGAAGCTCGGCCTCTTCCGGCGAGCGGGCGACGTTGACCTTGATGATGACGGAGACTTCGGGGTGCAGCGCGACCTTCACCTCATGCATGCCGATTGCCTTGATCGGCCGCTCGAGCACGATCTGGCCCTTGCCGACCCTCGCGCTTTCGGCTTCCAGCGCCTCGACGATGTCGCGGGCCGAAACCGAGCCGTAGAGCTGGCCGGTGTTGGAAGCCTGGCGGATCAGAAGGACGGTCTTGCCGTCGACGCCCTTGGCCGATTTCTCGGCTTCGGTGCGGCGGTCGGCATTGTCGGCCTCAATCTTGGAGCGATTGGTTTCGAACAGCTTGCGGTTCGATTCGTTGGCGCGGAGCGCCTTGTTGTTGGGCAGCAGAAAGTTGCGCGCGAAACCGTTCTTGACGGTGACGACGTCGCCGATTTGCCCAAGCTTCTCGACCCGTTCGAGCAGGATGACTTCCATGGCTCGCGCTCCCTTACTTCACGACATAGGGAAGCAGGCCGATGTGGCGGGCGCGCTTGATCGCCTTGGCCAGCTCGCGCTGCTTCTTGGTGGACACCGCGGTGATCCGCGACGGGACGATCTTGCCGCGCTCGGACATGAAGCCCTGGAGCAAACGGACGTCCTTATAGTCGATCTTGGGAGCATCCTTGCCCGAGAAGGGGCAGCTCTTGCGGCGGCGGAAAAATGCACGTGCCATGGTCTAGGCCTCCACTTCTTCGTCACGACGGGGAGCGCGGTCGGGGCGCTCACCACGCTCCGGAC
>JALYPM010000064.1 GCA_030856365.1 Pseudomonadota bacterium | reverse complement strand
AGCACGGCGAGCTGCGGGCCGCGAGCGTCCGCGAGACAACGAGCTGCGCGGCGCGTAGCTGCGGCTGGGCAGAACGTCACCGCGGTGTGGCGTGAGCAGCGCGATCTGGGTCGCACGTTCATCGATGACTACTCGCCCCGGTCATTGGCCTGGATGTGTCATGAAGGCCGCGCCCCGGCGCGTGGCCGGGGCGCGGTTCTGTCCGCCTGAGCAGGGAAAATGCGGCCTGCAACGGTCCGTGTTCCCAGCTTGGGAGGTTCACCCTGATGGTGCAGGCAGATCGAGCGTTTGACAAGGTAGCGGTGACGGCGGATGGCAAGGGGATGGTGTCGCTGGCGGGGGCGGGGCTGCTGGCGTTGTGCGCTGATCGAGTGGGGCTGACCAGGGCGCTGGGGCAGGGGATGTGGGGGATGCGTCGGCGGCGCGGGCGCCATGACCCCGGGCGGGTGGTGCGCGACCTGGCGGTGATGCTGGCCGCGGGCGGCGACAGCGTCTGTGACCTTGCTGCGCTGCGCGGCCAGGACAAGCTGTTCGGGGCGGTGGCCTCGGATGCGACGGCCAGGCGCGCGATCGCGTGGATCGCTGCCAAGCCGGCGCGCCTTGACGCGCTGCGCGCTGCGCGCGCGAAGGCGCGTGCGCGGGCGTGGAAGTTGGGTGCGCGACCCGAGCACGTCGAGATCGATATCGACGCGACGCTGCTGGCCGCATATTCGGAGAAGGAGGGCGCGGCGGGCACCTTCAAGCACAGCTACGGGCACCATCCGATCAACGCCTACCTGGACGGCTCCAGGGAGGCTCTGGCCGCGATCCTGCGGCCCGGCAACGCCGGCTCGAACACCGCCGCTGACCAGATCGCGGTCGTCGACCTGGCGCTCGAGCAGCTGCCCCAGGAGGTCGTTGAGTCCGCGGCGATCCTCGTCAGGGCCGACGGCGCCGGCGCGGTGCATGAGCTGCTGGACTACCTGCGCGCTGGCAGCATGCGCTTCTCGGTCGGATTTGATCTGACCGCGCCGGTCCGCCAGGCAATCATCGACCTGCCCGAGAGTGCGTGGCAGCTGGCGATCTGCCAGGACGGCACGCCGCGCGTCAAGCCCGGCGATGACGGCCAAGCGGTCGAGCTGGCGCACGTCGCCGAGCTCACCGGCCTGGTGAACCTCGACGGCTGGCCAGAAGGCTCGCGGCTGATCGCACGGCGCGAGCGCCTGCACGGCGAACAGCAGCTGCGGCTGTTCGCCGACCACGGCCAGTGGCGCCTTGAGGTCTTCCTCACCGACAAGCCCGCAGACCCCGCAATCAACGCCGACGCCGACACACCGGCCGTCGACCGCCACGCCGACGAGATCCGCGAGCTTGACCGCCGCCACCGCCGCCACGCCGTCGTGGAGGACCGCATCCGCGAGGCCAAGGACACCGGCATGCGCAACCTGCCGTTCCCCGACATGGCCAGAAACCAGATCTGGCTGGAACTCGTGCTCATCGCCCAGGACCTGATCGCCTGGACCCAAGCGCTCGCGCTGGACGGCGAACTGGCCCATTGCGAGGTCAAGCGGCTGCGCTACCGCGTCATCCACCAGGCCGGCCGCGTCGTGCACAGCGCCCGCCAGACCCGCCTGCGCCTGCAACACGACTGGCCCTGGGCCAACGAGCTGGCCCACGCCTTCACGCGCCTGCAAGCGCTACCGGCCCCCGCCGACTAGACGACCAGCCCCGCCGCGCCGCCGCGCCGCCCGCCACCGGCCGCCAACACCACCCCGCGCTGCCCGCCGCCCCAAACTCCCAGGGCCGATCATCGCTGCCCGCCGCCGCCCCCCGACGACCACAAAGCCGCCCAGAACGCGCCACAACACCCCATCAACCACTCCCAGGCCGCCAAACCACCATCCAAAGCCCCTCACGCCAGGCCCGCCAGCCCCGCGACCCCGCCCTCACGGCCAACCGGCACGCTTGATGACACATCGAGGCCTGTGGGGCGCCTATTGCCGGTTGGGGCGGTGCGATCGACGGCTCAAACCCGGCGCGCGAACAGCGTCAACGGCCCACGCGCCGTCCGGACGCGACCCTTGCTCCCATCGTTGCCTCCGTCGGATCGCAGAACTCGAAAACAAGAAGCCTCGACCGACCCGGCCGATTATGCCGACCAGCTACCACCCCAACCCGGCTCAACGCAGGCACAACACGCGCTGCCAAACCCCAAGTCCGCATAACCGGACACGCGGCATAAAAGGGATTATGCCGATGTCGGCATAACCCCTTACGCGTGGGACGAGCGCTCGACGACCGTGATCACAGAGCGCTCCTCTTTGCGGGTTACCCCGCTCACGTGCTGGCCTGATCGCTCGTCGTCAGTAGAAGCTCGCCGAGCTCTCGGACCTCGGGCA
>JALYPM010000056.1 GCA_030856365.1 Pseudomonadota bacterium | reverse complement strand
CGATGCTGACCCGCTCCATGCGCGCGGACCTCGGCGTGATGATCTCGGCCTCGCACAACCCGTTTCACGATAACGGCATCAAGCTGTTCGGGCCCGACGGTTACAAGCTCAGCGACCGCGTCGAGCGCGAAATCGAACGCCGCCTGGACGAGAAGCCGAAGCTCGCCAAGGCCGACATGATCGGCCGCGCCAAGCGCATCGACGACGCCCGCGGCCGCTACGTCCACTTCGCCAAGTCGACCTTCCCTGAAAAGCTCCGCCTCGACGGCCTCAAGATCGTCGTCGATTGCGCTAACGGCGCCGCCTATCATGTCGCTCCCGACGCGCTGTGGGAACTCGGCGCCGACGTCATTCCCATCGGGATCCGTCCGGACGGCACCAACATCAACGACAAGGTCGGCTCGACCCATCCGCAAACATTGCAGGAGACGGTGGTCGCCAGCGGCGCCGACATCGGCATTGCGCTGGACGGCGACGCCGACCGGCTGATCGTCGTCGATGAGAAGGGGCGGATGGTCGATGGCGACCAGCTGATGGCGCTCATCGCCACCGAGCATAAGCGCACCGGCCGGCTCACCGGCGACTGCATCGTCGCCACCGTCATGTCCAACCTCGGGCTCGAGCGGAAGCTCGCCGAAGACGGAATTGGCCTGATCCGCTGCCAGGTCGGCGATCGCTATGTGCTCGAAGCGATGCGCGAACATGGCTGCAACGTCGGCGGCGAGCAGTCGGGTCACCTGATCCTCAGCGACCATGCGACGACCGGGGATGGCCTCGTTGCCGGCCTGCAAGTGCTCGCGGCGCTGGTGGAAACGCGCCAGCCTGCAAGCGTGATGCTCAACCGTTTCGACCCGGTGCCGCAGTTGCTCAAGAACGTCCGCTTCAACGGCGGCGCGCCGCTGGAGACCGATACGGTCAAGGCGTCCATCGCCAGTGCCGAGGCGGAGCTGCAGGGGCAGGGGCGCCTCGTCATCCGCAAGTCGGGAACCGAGCCGCTGATCCGCGTGATGGCCGAGGGCGACGATCCGGCGGTCGTGCAGCGGCTGGTCGATAGCATCTGCGAAGCCGTCCAGGCGGCGTCGTAACCATTTCTTCGTCAGTTCGGCGCATTGCAGCACCATCGCGATGCCAATGGAGCGCCTTGCCGGATGGTCGCACTCTCGTCGCTCACGTCGTCATTATCGGCTAGGCGGAACGCAATGACCACGTCCGCGCCCCGAATCCTGATCATTGCCGGTTCCGATTCCGGCGGCGGCGCCGGCATTCAGGCCGACATCAAGACGGTCACCATGCTCGGCGGCCATGCGATGACCGCGATCACCGCCATCACTGCCCAGAATACGTTGGGCGTCAGCGCCGTGCACCCGGTGCCGACGGAAGTGATCCTCGCGCAGATCGACGCGGTGGCCGAGGATATCGGCGTGGACGCGGTGAAGATCGGAATGATCGGAGGGGCCTTCGCCGCCGAGATGATCGCCACTCGTCTCGAACGGATGAAGGAGCAGCAGCCCGACCTGCCGATCGTCTTCGATCCCGTCATGATCGCCACCAGCGGTTCCGCGCTGGCCGACGACGCCACCATCGCCGCCTTTGGGCGCCTGATGAAGGTCGCGACAATTGCCACGCCCAACCTGCCCGAGCTGCGGCGCCTGACCAGCGAGGAGGATCCGGTCGCCGCCGCGCTTCATCTGGTCGGCGAGCATGGCTGCGCGGTGCTGATCAAGGGCGGCCATGAAGACGGCGATGCCCTCGCGGACGCACTCATCGAGACCGACAATATGACCAGCTGGCAGGGCCAGCGCATCGAGACCACCAGCACCCATGGCACCGGCTGCACGCTCGCCAGCGCCATCGCCAATTTTCTCGGCGAAGGCGACAGCCTCTCCACCGCCGTCGACCGCGCGCGCACCTACGTCCGCGTGGCGCTTCACTCGGCGGTCGGGCTGGGCAGCGGGGCGGGACCGGTCGGATCGGGCAATGTCCGTCTCGACGTCGGCGCTGGTCCGCGGCTCAACCAGATCACCCTGACCGTCAACGACTATGCCAAGTCGGTCGCTTTCTATCGCGCGCTGGGCCTCAGGCAGATCGTCGACAGTCCCGAAAACCATTATGCGCGCTTCGAGGCCGCCGGTGGAGCGACGCTGTCGATCCAGGCCGATCCCGACGCAGCGATCGAGGCCACCGTCGCCGTCTATCTCGAATGCGACGACCTCGACGAACGCGTCGAAGCAATGGCGCGCAGCGGCCTCGCCTTCGAGCATGGCCCGCGCGACCAGCCGTGGATGTGGCGCGAGGCGCGGCTTCGCGATCCCTCGGGCAACGTCATTTTCCTCTACAAGGCCGGCGAAGCACGCCGCTTCCCGCCGTGGCGGATCGCGGATTAGCTTCCTCCCCTGCATTTGCAGGGGAGGGGGACCGCCCGAAGGGTGGCGGAGGGGCCGCTATCCACAGAAAAACAAAGATGTATTCCAGCTTTCGCTGGAATGACGAAGAAGGGTTGCGTTAGCTTGGCCTCGCCATGCCGCGCCCCTGCTTCAAGATCGAGCTGCAATTCCCCGAGCCGCTGGCCGGCGTCGACGAGGCCGGTTGCGCTCCTCTGGCGGGGCCGGTGGTGGCCGCCGCGGTGATCCTCGACCGGAAATGCTTTCCGCGCGGTATCGACGATTCGAAAAACCTGCCGCTCGAAAAGCGCGAGGCGCTCTACGCCAGGCTGACCAAGTGCGCTCCCTTCGGCGTTGGCATCGCCACGGTCGAGGAGATCGACCAGATCAATATCTACTGGGCGCGAATGCTGGCGATGGCGCGCGCGGTCGAGGCGCTGGGGCTGGAGCCCGCCTGGGTGCTGGTCGATGGCAACGCCTGCCCGCGCTGGCTACGCCCGTCGAAGGCGATTGTTGAGGGCGACGCCAAATGTCGCTCGATTGCCGCCGCCTCGATCATCGCCAAGGTCACCCGCGACCGCCTGATGGCCGACCATGCGCGCACCTATCCCGGCTACGGTTGGGAGACCAACCGCGGTTACGGGACGCCCGAGCATCATCGCGGGCTGGAGGCGCTCGGGGTGACGCCCCTCCACCGGCGAAGCTTCGCGCCCGTCCGCGAAATCATCGCCCGCAGCGCCCAGCCACAGCTCCAGCTGCACGAAATGCCGCCGCCGAGTCCTCTCGGTCACACTACCACAGCTTGAGTTCGCGGGGCGCGAGCGGACTCAACATCTTGTGGTGCGTCAGTGCCGGACTCCTTACGTTCCCGGCACGACATAGCGGCCGTTAACCCTTGATCGCTTGACCGCGACTCCCCCCTGACTCACCCTTCGCGTCCAACAGGGGGACGGGACTTTCAATGAATCTCATTGCTCCGATTGCGGAGACCAAGGGTGCCGTGCGCGCGCGTGCCGCCAGGCGCGACCTGCCGCTCGACCAGATCGTTCAGGGCGACTGCATTGCCGAGATGGCGCGGCTCCCCGACAAATGCGTCGACATGATCTTCGCCGACCCGCCCTACAATCTGCAGCTCGGCGGCGACCTCTTCCGGCCCGAGGGCGGCCGCGTCGA